>CAJKHT010000004.1 GCA_905199755.1 uncultured Eubacteriales bacterium
ATAATATAAAAAAAATATCATAGATTTGAAGAAAAACGATGTTTTAAATTGTTTATATTATCAGAAAGGAAAAATCGGATTTGCCGACAGAAAATACAAATGATATTATTAACTGAATTAAATTGCGACATTGATAAAAACAAGTTTGAAAAGCTTTATGATGAATATTATTTTTATGTGTATAAAATTGCATTTAACATAATTGGAGACAGAAATTATACAGATGATGCCGTGCAGGATATTTTTATCAAGATATGGCAGACAATGGATACAATAACCGATAAAAATTCCGCTAAAGCATGGATATCCGTTATAGCCCGCAATGTCTCTGTAAATATCTTAAATAAAAAGAAGCTTACGGATAAAAACAATATTGATTTTGACAGCGCTTTGGTATATACGGATAATTCTTTGCAAATAGGAAATCCGTCTGAAATAACGGTTGATGATGATTCTGTAAATTTTATATATAACCGTATTAAGGAAATGGATAAACGTTATTCGGAAATTTTGCTATTTAAATACAAATTTCATTATTCTGCCGAGCAAATTGCCGAGCTGTTGGATTTGAATGTCAAAACAGTATATACGCGGATTGACCGAGGGAGAAAAATTCTTAAAGACAGATTATTGCTTATGAAAGGTGGTGTTGGAGATGAATAACAGAAACGATAAGCTTTTTGACGTTATACTGGAAGAAGCGTTGGATAAATATGTACAGGATTTTGAGGAGAATGACTGCGACATTGTCTCTGAAGAAAAAGCATATATGGAAAGTATGAAGTCACAGATATATAAAAATGTAAAAAGGCGTATAATAAAGAATTCTGACAATAAAGGGCATATGAATTTTAAAAGAATGCTGGTATTAATTGCGGCGGCAATAATTATTCTGGCGGCAGCAGCAAATGTTTCTGCATTCAGAACGTTCGTTTATAAAACATATATGGATATAAAGGGTACAACCTTAAATGTAAGTGCAAAAAAAATAACACTTGAAGATTACAACATAATTACACACTTTCAGCCGCAAACCGAAATTATAGTTCCCGGCTGGCTGCCGTCAGATATGAGAATAGATACAATAGACGAGAACGATAAATATATTTTTATTGATTATTATGATGAAAATATGATTGGATTTTCCATAAGGGAATTAAAGCTTCCCTCAGAATCTGACGGCGGAATAGAAACCGAAAATAATAAAGTTAAAATTGAAAACTGCAATGTAATGGGAATGCAGGGTAAAATTGTTTATGTAAAAAGTGAGAACGGCAATGAAAGCTATTCGGTATATTGGTGTTCGGACAATGTTCAATACGAAATTGATACGAATTATCCGAGAACAACACTTGATGCTATTTTGCAAAATTTAATATATTTAAGAAAATAAGAAAGGCTGCAAAAGGTATTTTTTGCAGCCTTTCTTATATACTACTCCGCATTTACTTCGTCATAATTTTTGATTTTATCAATATCCCTTATAATTTCCAGATATTCTGCGCATACTTTTTTCGCGCAGTCAAGGTCGAGATTTCTGTAATTTCCGCACTCGATTTCGCTTGCGCCGAAAACCCTGCCGCTATATTCCACGGTTTGCTTAAGTGCGTCCTTAACTATATTTAAAACCTCCGGCTCGGAAACGTCATCATTTACCAACAGATAAAACCCCGTCTGACAGCCCATCGGTCCGAAATACAAAATACTGTCGGAATATTTTGAGTTCCGCACAAAGGTTGCTATCATATGCTCCGTGGTGTGAATTTCCGCATTGCTTAAAACATCACCGCTGTTCGGCTTGCAAAAACGCAGGTCGTAGGTTTTGCAGCTGCCGTCAATGCGTGAGAGATATATTCCTTTGTTCAGTTTTCTGTGGTCAACACAGAAGCTTTTTATTTTGTTCATTATGCGTCAGTCCTTTCGTGTTTTTAAGCTTTCGAGCATTTTAAGAATTATGCTTATCGAATTTTTTGCGGCGCTTTTTGCAAAGGTCGGGAAGTCGACGTGACTGTCACTGTTTGCCCCGTCCGATATTGCTCTTAAAACTCCGAATTTCACATTATTCATAACGCATACATGCCCGATTGCCGCACCCTCCATTTCCGCGGCAACAGCATTGAAGTTTTTCGTTATATGCGCCCTCTGCTCATCGGACGCAATAAACTGATCTCCCGATGCGACGGTACCGTAAACGGCATTAATGCCGTCAAGCGATTTTGCGGCATCATACATAAGCTGTGCTATTTCCCTGTCACAGTCCATGTATACGGTGTCAATTCCCGTGATAAAGCCGGGGGCATCGCCTATGGGTGTGGTATCCATATCATGCTCCGCAACCTGCAGTGCGACCGCAATATCGCCTATTTTAAGCTCGGGCGACAATCCGCCCGCAACACCCGTATTTATAACGTAATCGGGCGAATATTTAAGTATCATTGTCTGTGTGCAGACCGCGGCATTGACCTTGCCGACTCCCGAAACCGCAACAACTGTGTCGACTCCCGATACCTTCCCTCTGTAAAATTCAACCGAGCTTATTTTCTCCGTCTGTGGATTTTCCATAAGCTCCTTTAAGGCATTTACCTCAATATCCATTGCACCGATTATTCCGATAAGCATTATAATTTCTCCCTTGTGTTATTTTCACTTTATTATATATTATAAATGCTGCTTTGTCAAATGCTTTACGTGGATTTTACAATAGTTGACTTTTACACTTTACAATTGTCCTATATAATAATATTCGTAAACAAGAAAGAAGGAGAATGAAAGTCTGAATAAAATCGCCCATAGCACAACTTTTTGCTCGGAGCAGTACAACCTGTACAGCACCACTCGCTGCAAAGCAGCACTCTGAGCGATTTTCTTTCAGACTTGGGTTTTGTGCCTTACGGCACGGAGAGGAATGGTTATAATTATGAAAAAGTTATTTACATTATCATTATGCACATTGGCGGCAGCCGTAATGCTTACGGGCTGCGGACAGACAACACAGACAAAGGACAGCGCGGCAACATCGGCACCGGACACGGCAGCATCATCATTCAGCGGCTCGGTTTCGACAGACGGCTCAACCTCAATGGAAAAGGTAATCGGTGCATTGGGCGAATCATTCATGGAAAAGAATAAGGGTGTCAATTTTACATATAACCCCACAGGCTCGGGTTCGGGAATTACGGCAGTAACGGAGGGACGCTGCGATATAGGTCTTTCAAGCAGAGCTTTAAGGGACGAGGAAAAGGCAAACGGACTTACGGAAACAATACTTGCTTATGACGGTATTGCAATCATCGTAAATCCGCAGAACACGGCAGAGGATTTAAAGCTTGATGATATTGCGAAAATTTACACGGGCGAAATTACAAACTGGAAAGATGTCGGCGGCAGCGACGGCGAGATTGTCCTTATAGGACGTGAGGCAGGAAGCGGAACGCGTGACGGTTTTGAAACAATCACAAAAACGGCGGAAAAGTGCAAATACCGTCAGGAGCTTACATCAACCGGTGACGTTATCACAACCGTATCGCAGAACCCGAACGCAATCGGATATGCATCGCTTGCAGCGGTAAAGAACACTGTAAAAGCGCTTAAGGTAAACGGAGTTACTCCGACAGAGGAAACGGTTAAGGACGGCAGCTACGTTGTACAGCGTCCGTTCGTGCTGGCAACAAAGACGGATAAAAAGCTTTCTCCGGCGGCACAGGCATTCTTCGATTACATAACCTCGGCGGACGCATCGGACATTATATCAAAAGCCGGAGCAGTATCGGCAAAATAAAACGGCAAAAAGGCTGCTGCTTAAAACAGCAGTCTGTTTGTCTGTAATAAGGGGTTTAACGTGAAAGCTTCTTTCACGTTAGCCTCCGGCAGGATTTAAAAGCCCGTGCGAAACGCACATGGGCTTAAAAATCTCTTATCATTCCCTGCTCCGCCGATAAGAGATTTTTATTACTGTTTATGCCGACACAGGGCGGCGGAATGGAGATTATTATGAACAGAAAAAAATTATTTGAAAATATCATACATGCCGTGTTCCTCATTCTCGGACTGATAACGGTCGGCTGTGTTCTTATGATAACGGTTTATCTGGTGATTTCGGGACTGCCGGCAATACATGAAATAGGCATAATAAAATTCCTGTTCGGGAAAACCTGGGCATCAACGGCGGCGGAACCGCAGTTCGGAATACTGCCGTTTATCCTCACAAGCGTTTACGGAACGGCAGGCGCTATCGTAATCGGAGTTCCGATAGGATTTCTCACATCGGTGTATCTGGCAAAAATGGCGCCGCAAAAGGTAAAAAGCACAATAGAGGCGGCAGTCGGTCTGCTCGCCGGTATTCCCTCGGTTGTGTACGGTCTTGCCGGTATGCTGATACTTGTACCCGGAATAAGAAAAATATTCAATATCCCCGACGGTGCAAGTCTGCTTGCGGCAATAATCGTACTGGCGGTAATGATTCTGCCGTCAATCATCAAGGTATCGCTCACCGCGCTTGAGGCAGTACCCAAGGAATACGAGGACGCTTCACTGGCTCTGGGCGCAACTCCCGTGGAAACATACTTCAAGGTATCGGTACCGGCGGCAAAAAGCGGAATTGCCGCGGCGGTTGTGCTGGGTGTCGGACGTGCGATAGGCGAGGCAATGGCGGTAATGATGGTATCGGGAAATGTTCCGAACATGCCGTCGCTGTTTCAGAGCGTAAGATTTTTAACTACAGCGGTGGCAAGCGAAATGTCATATTCGGCAGGCTTGCAGCGTCAGGCACTGTTCTCTATTGCATTGGTGCTGTTTCTGTTTATCATGCTCATCAATGCGGCACTGAATTTTCTGTTAAAACGTGACAAGGCGGAATAATGCCTTGTATCCTACGAAAGGAACGATTAATTTATGATACAAAAAAATATTTCCGGGAAAAGAAAAGCATATATCATACTTATGAAAACGCTGATGGGTATTTCGGCGGCGCTTACCTGCTTTCTGGTACTGTTCATGATAGCATATATTCTGTATAAGGGCATACCGAATATCAGTCTTAAGCTCCTCACAACAAGTCCGAGCTATCTGTCATCCTCGATAGGTATTCTGCCCGATATAATGAACACGCTTTATATAGTGCTTGCGTCTCTGGCAATTGTGCTGCCTTTGGGAGTGGGCGCGGCAATATACCTTACGGAATACGCGGAAAACAAGAAAATAGTCGGATTGATAGAATATGCGGCGGAGACGCTTTCGGGCATACCGTCAATCATATACGGACTTGTGGGAATGCTGTTCTTCTGTCAGTTTCTTAATATGCAGACCTCGCTTCTTGCAGGCGCACTTACACTCGTTATTATGAATCTGCCCACAATCATGCGGACAACCCAGGAAAGCCTTAAAACGGTACCGCAAAGCTACCGCGAGGGTGCATTCGGACTGGGTGCCGGAAAATGGCGGACCATACGCACGGTTGTGCTGCCCGGCTGCGTGGACGGAATTGTGACAGGCTGTATTCTGTCGGTGGGCAGAATAATAGGCGAGTCTGCGGCGCTGCTGTTTACGGCAGGCTTTGCTCATTCGTTAAACGATATATTCACGGGACTTCACAGTGCCGGAGCGACACTCACCGTAGCGCTTTACGTTTATGCAAAGGAGCAGGGCGAGTTCGGAACGGCATTTGCGATTGCGGCAATTCTTATGGTGCTTACGCTTGTTATAAATCTGATAGCCGCACTGGCAGGGAAGTATTTTGAAAAGAGGAGAAATATATGAATAACATTATAACGGTTAAGGATTTATGTCTTTGGTACGGAAACACAAAGGCTTTAAAAAATGTAAATGCCGATATTCCCCAAAACAGCATTACTGCGCTGATAGGTCCGTCCGGATGCGGAAAATCCACATTTTTAAAGACCTTAAACAGAATGAATGATTTGGTTCCCGGCGTGAAAATCACGGGCGAGGTAAAATATAAGGGAGCGGATATTTTCGCTCCGGAAACGGACGTATGTGAGCTTAGAAAAGAAATAGGCATGGTTTTTCAGAAGCCGAATCCGTTTCCCATGAGCATTTACGATAACATTGCCTACGGTCCGCGTACCCACGGCATAAGGAACAAAGCAAAGCTTGACGAAATTGTTGAGGAGTCGTTAAAGGGTGCGGCAATATGGGACGAGGTAAAGGACAGACTTAAAAAATCCGCTCTGGGACTGTCGGGCGGACAGCAGCAGCGTTTGTGTATTGCGCGTGCGCTTGCCGTAGCTCCCGATGTACTGCTCATGGACGAACCGACCAGTGCGCTTGATCCTATATCAACCTCAAAAATCGAGGAGCTGGCAATCGAGCTTAAAAAGAAATATACAATTATTATAGTAACCCATAATATGCAGCAGGCGGTTCGTATATCGGACAGCACGGCATTTTTCCTGCTGGGCGAGCTTATCGAGTTCGGCGAAACGGAAAGACTTTTCTCAAAGCCCGTCGATAAGCGCACAGAGGATTATATTACGGGAAGATTCGGGTAAAGGAGCATAGGAATATGAGAAGCAGATTTGATGAACAGCTTGCACAGCTTAATAGGGAGCTTATAGAGATGGGTTCTTTGTGCGAGGAGATTATAGCGGTTGTTACAACGGCATTGTCGGATGGGGACGTGACGGTAAAAGCGAAAGCGTCACCCATTGACGAGGAAATAGACGGTATGGAGCACACCATAGAGGCGCGGTGCTTAAAGCTTTTGCTGCAGCAGCAGCCCGTGGCGCGTGATTTGCGGCAGATTTCCGCGGCGCTCAAAATGATTACCGATATGGAGCGTATAGGCGACCAGGCATATGATATAGCGGAGATTATTTCGTTTATGAACGGCAGAACGGGAAATGAATGTGAGTTTATAAAGGAAATGGGCAGAAATGTCATAAAAATGGTGACGGACAGCATAGAAGCTTATGTTAAGCAGGACGAGGGCATCGCAAACAAGGTCATTGAGAATGATGATATTGTGGACGAATATTTCAATAAGGTAAAAAAAGAGCTTATTAATATGATTTCGCAAAATCCCGATGAGGGTGAATACGTAATAGACTTTCTGATGATTGCCAAGTACTTTGAACGTATAGGCGACCATGCGACAAATATAGCCGAATGGGTAGTTTTCTCAATTACGGGTTTCCATAAGGGTGTCGAGGAGATATAATGTAACAAATAACAAAAACAACAACTGCTATCGGCAGTTGTTGTTTTTGTCAGCTGTTCTTTCTGTAAATAATCATTAATCCATTCAGCAGCAGCTCATCATCAAGAATCACCTTTTTCTTGCAAAACGGCACTACGGTGCCTGCAAGACCGCCTGTGGCAACAACGGTAAATTTTTTTTGACAGCTTTCCTCAATACGTTCGATTATGCCGTCAATGCTTGAAGCGGTCGAATAGATAATTCCGCTTTTCATGGAATCGACCGTGTTTGTACCGATAATATTTTTCGGCGGATCAAGACTGATTTTCGGCAGCTGTGACGTTCTGCCGACGAGCGAATCAAGCGATACTTTCATGCCCGGCATGATTATTGTTCCCGTATAGCGTTCGTTTTCGTCAACAACCGAAACGGTTGTTGCCGTTCCCATGTCTATTATAATAAGCGGCAGCGGATATTTGTTTATTCCGGCAACCGCATCGACAACAAGGTCACTTCCGAGCTGTGCCGGATTATCGGTCATTATGCTTAATCCCGTTTTTATTCCCGGACCTACAACCATGGAATTCTGTCCGCTTATTTTATAAATTGCGCTTTTTATAACATTTGTGATTGACGGTACAACCGATGAAATTATACTGCCCTCAATGTCACGTGGATTTACGTCATGCAGACCGAGAATACTTTGAAACGATATTGCATATTCGGGATCGGTTTCCAAAAGACGCGTGGATAAGCGTTCTATAAAAAGAATTTTGCCGTTTTCCACACAGCCTATCACTATATTTGAATTTCCTATATCTACGGCAAGTATCATGCTACATTTCCTCCGTAAAGAGCCGTCCGCATTTTTCATAGCGGCTGACGCGTGTTATTTTATTGCTTTCGTCCACAAATACAACCTTTGGCGGATTGTTTTTGATTTCCTCCGGCGTCATTTCGGCATATGCCATTATAATCACCTTGTCACCCGTATTCACAAGCTTTGCCGCAGCGCCGTTAAGGCATATAACTCCGCTGCCGCGTTTGCCTGCGATTGTATAGGTTTCAAGGCGGTTTCCGTTGTCCACGTCCGCAACCTGCACTTTTTCGTACTCGTATATGCCTGCCGCTTCAAGAAGCTCCTCATCTACGGTTATGCTGCCGATATAGTCAGGCTCTGCCTGAGTGACCGAGGCACGGTGGATTTTGCTTTTCAACATTGTTATCTGCATTACAGTTCCCCCGTTATAAAGTTATCTATAAGACGTGTTTTGCCGATATATACCGCAATCGCGCACAGTATCGGCTTATCAAGCGTTTTAACCTGCTGCATTGTGAGCGAGTCCACGATTTTTACGTAATCTATCCTTGCAAGCGGTTCTTTCTCTATAAGCGCTTTCATGGCATCGGTTATTTTTTCGGCGCTATTTTCGGCGCTGTCCGCCATTTCCTTGCCGAGAGCAATCGCACGGCTTAAAACAAGCGCCGCCTTGCGTTCTTCGGCACTCAGATATGTATTCCGCGAGCTTTTTGCCAAGCCGTCCGCTTCACGTACAATCGGACAGCCGTGGATTGATATATCCATGCTCAAATCCTTAACCATGCGCTTTATTACCGCAAGCTGCTGCGCGTCCTTTTGTCCGAAATATGCATTGTCGGGAGTGACAATGTTAAACAGCTTTGTCACAACGGTGCATACGCCTCTGAAATGAGTCGGGCGGCTGAGACCGCACAGCTCCTTTGTAAGCACGTCCATATCCACGTGGGTGCAGAACATATCGTCATACATTTCCGACGGTTCGGGGTTAAAGAGCAGGTCTGCGCCGTGTTCCCCGCAAAGACGGCTGTCATGCTCAATATCACGCGGATAGCTCGCCAAATCTTCATTCGGGGCGAACTGTATCGGATTTACAAAATCCGATACAACAGTCCTGTCGTTTTCCTTTACCGATGCATCTATAAGGCTTGCATGTCCCTCGTGTAAAAATCCCATGGTGGGGACGAGTCCGACACTCAAACCCTGTTTTTTCCATTCCTTAACTGTTTTTCTGACTTCATCTACGGTTTTTACAAGCTTCATTACAATCTCTCCAATTCACTTTTTACTGCGTCCGACAGCTTAAAACTATGCTCCTCTGACGGGAACACACCTGTCTTTACTTCGTCAATATATTTTTTGAAAGCATTTACCATAATTTCGCCGACATTTTCATACCGTTTTGCAAATTTGGGTGTAAATCCGCCGAACATCCCGAGCATATCCTGATACACAAGCACCTGACCGTCACAGCCCGCACCTGCGCCTATGCCTATTGTGGGAATATTTATGCTTTCGGTAATTTTTTCCGCCAATGGTGCCGGTATACATTCAAGCACAACCGCAAACGCTCCGGCTTTCTCAACGATTTTCGCGTCCTCGATAAGCTGCTTTGCCCGTTCGGCTGTTTTACCCTGAACCTTAAAGCCGCCGAAAGCGTTTACCGACTGCGGAGTGAGTCCCAGATGCGCCACTACGGGTATCTGAGCATCGCATATTGCGCGGATTTGCTCTGCAACCGCCGCACCGCCCTCAAGCTTTACCGCCTGTGCGCGTCCCTCTTTAATCAGTCTTCCGGCATTTACGACAGCATCGTAAACCGAGGTCTGATACGACATAAACGGCATATCCGCAACCACAAGCGCATTTTTTGCACCGCGCGTAACGGCTTTCGTGTGGTGGAGCATATCCTCCATTGTTACGGAGAGCGTGTCCTCGTAGCCTAACATTACCATTCCCAGCGAATCTCCGACAAGAATTGTGTTGACTTCGGCTTCGTCTGCCAGTTTTGCGGTCGAATAATCGTATGCGGTAAGCATGGTGATTTTATCGCCGCTTTTTTTCTGTTCCGAAATTGTTGAAACTGTGTTTTTCATATTCATTTGTCCTTTCAATCGGCACGGCTTAACGCACCGAAATATATAGTTACTATTCCCTTAAAAGAGATACAGTACTCAAATTTAAAATGTGCTTTGATTTCAGCTTAAAAGCGTTTTGTCGTTTGCAAATTCTTCGCCGCTTATCTCGGCAAATTTCTGCAAAAGCTGCTCAACCGTCAGATTTTTCTTTTCCTCGCCGCTGACATCAAATATAACCCTGCCCTCATGCATCATTATAAGCCTGTTTCCGTGGGTGATGGCATCGTGCATGTTGTGGGTAATCATCATAGCCGTGAGCTTGTCCTCCGCTATGAATTTGTCGGAAAGTGCAAGCACCTTTTCGGCAGTTTTCGGATCAAGGGCTGCCGTGTGCTCATCAAGCAGGAGCAGCTTCGGCTTCTGCATTACCGCCATAAGCAGCGTCAGCGCCTGGCGCTGACCGCCTGAGAGCAGACCGACCTTGCTTGTCATTCTGTCCTCCAGTCCCAGTCCGAGCTGTGACAAAAGCTCACGGTACAGCTTTTTTTCGGGCGCTTTTATTGCCCAGCTCAAACCGCGTTTTTTGCCGCGTCTGTATGCAATCGACATGTTTTCGATAATCTGCATATCCGCCGCGGTACCCATCATCGGGTCCTGGAACACTCTGCCGAGATATTTTGCGCGCTTGTATTCGGGGAGTGATGTGACATTTATTCCGTCAACGATTATGCTGCCGCTGTCAATGCGGAAAACACCGCATATACTGTTTAAAAGTGTGGATTTGCCTGCGCCGTTGCCGCCGATTACGGTAACAAAGTCACCGGGGTTTAAGTGAAGATTAACGCCGCAGAGCGCTTTTTTCTCATTTATTGTACCTTTGTTGAAGGTTTTATGAACTTCTTTTATGTCAAGCATCATACACCCTCCTTTGACTTCATTTCGGATATTTTTCTTTTCCAGTACGGAACACCCAGGAATATTGCAACAACGAGAGCCGAGAACAGCTTTAAGTCGTTTGCGTTAAGTCCCATCTGAAGTACGAGCGTTATAACGATGTAATAGATTATACCGCCGAAAATTGCCGCAAGCAGCTTTAACGCAAAATTTCTGAATATTTTTCCGAAAATCACTTCGCCTATAATAACTGCGGCAAGACCGATTACGATTGCACCTCTGCCCATGTTTACATCGCAGAAGCCCTGATACTGTGCAAGCATCGCGCCCGAAAGGGCGACTATACCGTTCGACAGCACAAGACCGATTATTTTGTTTGTATCGGTGTTGATACCGTTGGCACGTGCCATATGGCGGTTGCTGCCGGTGGCGCGGAGCGAATGGCCAAGCTCGGTGCCGAAGAACCAGTAAAGTATTGCTATAAGAAGCAATGCGGCAATAAGTCCTATGATTATAGCGCTGCGTATATCACGGCTTGACATAATTACCGTATATTTTGAAGCCGCAAGCGGAAGATTTGCTTTTTGGCTCATTATTCTCAGATTTATCGAATACAGTGACAGCTGCGTTAAAATACCTGCCAGAATTGCCGGTATTCCGAACTTTGTGTGAAAAATGCCTGTCAAAAGTCCGGCAAGACAGCCTGCCAGAAATGCAATAAGTACAGCCAGGCAAACATTTACTCCCGAGGTCACGCATACTACGAGCACCGCGCCTCCCGTTGCCATACTTCCGTCTACCGTAAGGTCGGCTATATCAAGTATTCTGAACGTTATATAAACGCCTATTGCCATTATGCCCCATATTATACCCTGTGAAACCGCGCCGGGTAAAGCGCTAAGAAAAGCCGGCATATTTTTTTCTCCTTCCATACTGCAAAAGAAAGCCGCACGGAAAAAATCATGTCTTTTCCGCGGCAGCTTTCGTATTTTTCCTTTAAACGGCGGATTTTATTCCGCTGCAAGCTCCTCGTAATCCGAGGGAACCGTTATACCCATTTCTTCGGCACGCTTTGCCGAGTACTTCTTTGTCAAATCCTTTGCAAACTGCACCTCCATATCGGCAGGGTCTTTTCCGTTTACAAGAATATCATATGCCATTTCGGCAGCCTTCTGACCGATGTCATTGTATGAAATCGACAGTGTTGCGATACCGCAGCCCTTGCAGATGCCTTCTTCGCCTGCAATTATCGGAAGCTTTGCCGGCTCTGCTATGTTTGCGATAAGCTCTGTGTTTGCGGCAGCCGTGTTGTCTGTCGGGATATACATTGCGTCGCACTTGCTCACTGCAGAGGTTACAACGGCTGAAATATCGTTTGAATCGGCAAACGTATACATTTCCGTCGAATATCCGAGAGCGGCAAGCTCTTTTGCAACTATATCAACCTGATACTTTGAATTTGCTTCGCTTGAACAATAAAGCAAGCCGATGGTTTTTGCGTCGGGGAGCAGTTCCTTGAACATTTCAGCCTGTTCCTTAAGCGGAGCAAGATCTGATGTACCCGTAACGTTTATGCCTGTTTTGCCTGTCCAGTTGTCAATATCGAGCGCTGTTGCGTAGTCTGTGATTGATGTGGCAACAATGGGTATGTCTCCCGTTGCGGAAGACGCAGCCTGCAATGCAGCCGTAGCGTTTGCGAAAATCAAGTCGCTGCCCGATGACACAAACTGGTTTACTATTGTTGAGCATGTAGCCGAATCTCCGGCAGCATTCTGCTCATCGAATTTTACTCTGTCCTTGCCGAGAAGCTCGGTAAGCTTGTCCTTAAAGCCCTGTGTTGCGGCATCGAGTGCCTTGTGCTGAACCAGCTGGCAAATGCCTATTTTATATACCTTGCCGTCCGTGCCTGACTTTGATGCCGTATCGGTCGATGTCTGTGTGCCGCAGCCTGTGAGTACCGCTGCCGTCATTATAAACGACAGTACCGCTGCCGCTGTTTTTCTGAATTTCATATAAAAAAACTCCTCCTCTTTGGATATTTAATACTATATTTACCGTCAATCAACAATTTTATCACAAAAATTACTCTGCGTCAAGTATTCGCGATATAACACTGCGGAAAAACGGCAGATTTACTGACGGTAAAACTCAATTCTTAGTATTTTTGTATATTTTAAAAGAAAAAGGAGGACTGATAATCAGTCCTCCTTGACAAAAGTCATTTGTTTACTTGTCTTCCTTAATCTTAGCCTGTGCAGCTGCAAGTCTTGCGATAGGAACTCTGAACGGTGAGCAGGATACATAATCCAAACCGATCTTGTGGCAGAATTCTACCGATGACGGGTCGCCGCCGTGTTCGCCGCAGATACCGCAGTGCATATCGGGTCTTGTTGACTTACCGAGCTTAATAGCCATTTCCATAAGCTTGCCTACGCCGTCCTGGTCGAGCTTAGCGAACGGATCGCTCTCGAAGATTTTAGCGTCATAGTAAGCATCGAGGAACTTGCCGGCATCGTCTCTCGAGAAGCCGTATGTCATCTGAGTAAGGTCATTTGTACCGAAACAGAAGAATTCAGCTTCTTTTGCAATTTCGTCAGCTGTAAGAGCAGCTCTCGGGATTTCGATCATTGTACCTACTTCATATTTAAGCTCAATGCCTGCTGCTTTGATTTCAGCATCGGCAGTTGCAACAACAACGTCCTTAACGTTCTTTAATTCTTTAACCTCGCATACGAGCGGAATCATGATTTCGGGAACTATGTTCCAGTCAGCATGAGCCTTCTTTACGTTGATAGCCGCACGGATAACAGCCTTTGTCTGCATCTTTGCGATTTCGGGATATGTTACCGCAAGACGGCAGCCTCTGTGTCCCATCATCGGGTTAGCCTCGTGCAGACCGTTTATAATATCCTTTATAGTCTCAACCGATTTGCCCTGTGCCTTTGCCAAAATTGCAATATCCTCTTCCTCTGTGGGAACGAATTCATGCAGCGGGGGATCCAGGAATCTGATAGTTACGGGGCAGCCTTCAAGAGCTTCGTAAAGCTTTTCAAAGTCGCTCTGCTGCATTTCAAGAATCTTGTCAAGTGCTGTTTCTCTTTCTTCAACAGTATCCGAGCAAATCATTTCTCTGAATGAGTCTATTCTGTTGCCCTCAAAGAACATGTGCTCTGTACGGCAGAGACCGATACCCTCTGCACCCAGCTCTCTGGCTTTCTTAGCGTCTGCGGGAGTATCTGCGTTTGTTCTTACCTTAAGAGTCTTGAACTTATCTGCCCAGCCCATGATTGTGCCGAACTCACCTGCGATTGAAGCGTCAATCGTAGGAATGATACCGTCATAAATGTTACCTGTTGTACCGTCAAGCGAGATTTCGTCTCCCTCGTGGTATTCCTTGCCTGCGAGAGTAAACTTCTTGTTTGCTTCGTCCATAGCAATGTCGCCGCAGCCCGAAACACAGCATGTACCCATACCGCGTGCAACAACGGCTGCGTGTGATGTCATACCGCCGCGAACTGTCAGGATACCCTGTGCGGCTTTCATACCCTCAATATCTTCGGGTGAGGTTTCAAGACGAACAAGAACAACCTTTTCGCCTCTTGCGCCCCATTCCTTGGCATCTTCTGCAGTAAATACAATCTTACCGCATGCAGCACCGGGTGATGCACCGAGAGCCTTGCCGATAGGAGCGGAAGCCTTAAGAGCTTTCGGGTCAAACTGCGGATGCAGAAGTGTGTCGAGGTTTCTCGGGTCTATCATAAGAACAGCGTCCTTTTCCGAAATCATGCCTTCCTCAACGAGGTCGCATGCAATCTTCAAAGCAGCCTGAGCCGTTCTCTTACCGTTTCTTGTCTGGAGCATGTAGAGCTTTCTGTCCTCAATTGTGAACTCCATGTCCTGCATGTCATGATAGTGATTTTCAAGGTTCTTTGCGATTTCAACGAACTGGTCGTAAACTTCGGGCATAATCTCCTTCATCTGGTCAATCTTCTGCGGAGTTCTTACACCTGCAACAACGTCTTCGCCCTGTGCGTTCATAAGGAATTCACCCATGAGGTGCTTTTCGCCGGTAGCCGGATCACGTGTGAACGCAACGCCTGTACCGGATGTTTCGCCCATGTTACCGAATGCCATCATCTGAACGTTAACTGCCGTACCCCATGAATAAGGAATATCGTTGTCACGTCTGTAAACGTTTGCACGGGGGTTGTCCCATGAACGGAATACTGCCTTAACAGCACCGAACAGCTGGTCGATAGGATCTGTCGGGAAATCTTCGCCGATCTTAGCCTTGTATTCAGCCTTGAACTGTGCAGCAAGCTCTTTAAGGTCGTCTGCCGTCAGCTCAACGTCCTGGCTTACGCCTCTGTCAGCTTTCATTTTGTCGATAAGCTCTTCAAAATACTTCTTGCCGACTTCCATAACAACGTCTGAATACATCTGTATAAATCTTCTGTAGCAGTCCCAAGCCCATCTGGGGTTGTTTGACTTCTTAGCCATAACCTCAACAACATCCTCGTTAAGACCTAAGTTAAGGATTGTGTCCATCATACCGGGCATTGATGCTCTTGCGCCCGAACGAACGGATACGAGAAGCGGATTTTCTTTATCTCCGAATTTCTTTCCTGTAATCTCTTCCATTTTCGAGATATTCTGCATAATCTCTTCACGGATAGCTTCGTTTATTTGTCTGCCGTCCTCGTAATACTGTGTGCAGGCTTCGGTTGAAATTGTAAATCCCTGCGGAACCGGCATACCGAGCTTTGTCATTTCGGCGAGGTTAGCGCCCTTACCGCCGAGAAGCTCTCTCATGCTTGCGTCACCTTCGCTGAAAAGGTAAACATACTTTTTTGACATTGGAATCTCCTCCTGTATTTTATTTGTATTCGTCCGGACCGGAAATGCCCGGGCATACGAATAGCTACTCTACTATTATAACATAAATTATCGAATTGTCTACCTTATTTTTCAAATTTCTGCCTTATAACATAATTTTTTTTGCATTTTGTATCTATATATGTTCAATTTTCAGTAATTCTCACAACCGCTGCGGTCATATCATCGCCTATCATGCCGTGGCTTTTTTCAATCACCGTATCGAGAATATCCTGTACCAGCGCCTCCGTATCCTTCGGATCGGAGCGCAGCTTCTTTTTAATCCATTCGGTGCGCACCGTGCCGCAGTCAGCCTCGCTTATGCCGTCGGACATCATGATTATCGTATCGCCGTCCGAAAGGCGCTTCATCTGCCCCTGCGGATGTATGTCGGCTATCATTCCGGCAGGCATTGAAACGGAAAACACCGTTTCAATGTTTCCGCTGCGGCTTATCAGGCTTTCCGCCGCGCCTATTTTGTAAAATTCCGCCGTGCCGGTTATCAGGTCTATGCACAGCAAATCTATTGTGGAAAACATATCGTTTTCCAGTTTGAGGCATAATGCGGAATTTATCATTTCAATCGAGGTTTCGACACCGAAGCCGGCACTTAAAAATTCACGCAGCAGCTTTAATGTAATGCGGCTTTCGCGGCGAGCCTTTTTGCCGCTGCCCATGCCGTCCGCGATTATAACGTACTTTTTGCGGTCGTCCGTTTCAAAGGACGCAACGCTGTCACCCGATATTTCCGATTCATCGCTTTTTATCTGCCGCATTGCGACCTGTGCGCTGTAGCGCGGCATGGACACGAATTTCATCAGCGGACCGCCGTAGTCCTTGTCAAGACCTATCGGCATTGAAAACATCCGGCTCAAAAGCATTTCGGTTTTGCTTATATCGATGCCTATCCCGAGTCCCAGATATACCTCTATTCTGCCGAAAGAGCTTTCCACAACGCTCACCTCAAACGCCGTTATGCCTATTTTGTCAAGCTCGTTTACAACATTCTCCTCGTAGTCCTCGCGGAAAGTAAAGCCCTCCAGTATATCTGACGCAATATTCTCAAAAAGTCCCGCCGTTTCCGCATACTGCTTTGCGACAATGTCACGCTGCGTCACCGCCTCGCCCGTGCGTATCAAATCCTTTTTGTAAAGCTCGTACACGTGGTTAAATTCCGTCACAAAGACATCGCTCCGTATGCATCTGCTGCGGAAGCTCTCGCTCAGAGACTGCGCACTCAGCACACCCTCGCTTTCAACCGTTTCAAGCAGTGACATAACGCTTTTGTATGTTCTCGGAAAATCATTCTGCCAGCATTTTACCGACATTGAACAGCCTGCGCATGCGCGCTGCGACATTTCATCGAGAAAGCTGCCTATTTCACGGCGGTAAATGTTAAGACGCTTGTTGGATTCATCGGTAAAGCATTCGTTAAGGCTTTTGAACGCACCGGCGGCATGTTCAAGCTTTTCGGAAAGATACTCTTTCATGCGCACATCGGCACTCACCGCCTCCATGTGCAGCGATTTTGAGAAGAAAATATTTATTGCCTTATGCACCTTTTTCGGAGTAAGTACAAACATCAGCGCCGCAAGAAATGCATCGAGCGCACCGAGCGGCATGGCAGACTGCGGCATACAAAGCATTGCCGCCGCCGCACCGCCTATAAAGCCCACGGCTATTCCTATTCTGCCGAAAGACTTTAAAAGATTTCCGAAAATCGCACAAAGTCCGTACAAGCCTCCGGCAAGCACGGAATTGAATGATGACATGGCGCTCATAAAGCCTATGCACAGTGCGCCGCTGCCCGATGCCGCAAGGCTCGAATGGAGCGCAATGCACATTGACGAATACACCGCGGCAATATTGGCAAGACTTATTCCGTAGGGCAGATTTATCCCCGAAAGCCCGGTAATGAATATTCCGGCGCAGACTGCAACCGCTGTAAGCTCCTCTTGCGAAATATGCGCTCTTTCGCGCCTGTCCTCAAAGAACTGCTTTGCTTTGACATAAACCGCATATATCAGCGCCGATGCGACGCTTTCCGTGAGCAGCAGCATGACATCGTATATTCCGACATAGGTGTAGGCGAGGACGGAGGCACCGCCGATTAAAACGGAAAGACCGCATACCGCGGATTCCGCCGCCGTGCTTTTTACGCGTGAATTTTTTATGTATATCCAGAAAAGCAGCACCGCAATGAGATATTTTACCGTTCCGATTCCGGCACCTGCGCTCACAAGTCCCAGACACATAACAATTACTCCGATATATGCTATTCCTTTGTCGAAGCATGCCGCAAAAAATGCCGTACCGAACGGGAACATTCCTATCACCGATGCGCGCGCGGCAAGAAACAGCAAAGCGCTTAACGATATATCGCGCAGTACCGGGCGTCTTAACTGTGTACCGGGGCGCTGCGCCGTGTTTATTTGAGCCATAATAATTTCTTCCTTTCTGCCGCGGCAGCAAAGCAGCTTGTCCCTCTGCGAACGGCAAGTACATTAATATTTACATATTATACCATTTATATACCGCGAAATTTGTCATAATTTGTAATTTATCCAAAAAAAGTTTTCGACATTTTTTTTGACATTGCTCCGCATATATGGTATACTGATAGTCAAATGAGAATTATGCCGCACCGAAGCGGCGGAACGGAGCTTTTTAAATGAAACGGTTTCTGATTTTTTCCGATTCACACGGTAACATAAATGATTGTATACGTCTTATCGAGGCGACCGAGCCGGACGCGGTAATACATGCCGGAGACTATATAAGCGATGCGGAGGATTTAATATCGCTTTATCCCAATATAACGTTTCACTGTGTCTGCGGAAACAACGATTTTTCACGGAGATTTCCGCATAACATACTGATTAAGACCGAGGGCAAGCGGATATTTGTAACTCACGGTCATGAATACCGCGTGAAATACGAGAGCAGTCTCACGGCACTGTACGAGAAAGCGAAATCGGAAAATGCCGATTTATGCATTTTCGGACATACTCATGTTCCGTACACCGAATACCGCGGCAAAATGACGCTCCTCAATCCGGGCAGCATAAAATATACGAAAACCTATGCTGTGTGCGAAATTGAGGACGGAAAAATGAAAACCTGCATTATAAATGCTTGAAAATGATGAGGACGGTAAATGTATATATATAAAACACTTTCAAACGGAATACGCGTTGTTGCGGAGGAAATCCCGTATCTGAAATCGGTGTCGATAGGAGTATGGGTAGGCTGCGGCTCACGCTGTGAAAAAAAAGAAGAAAACGGAATATCGCACTTTATAGAGCATATGCTGTTTAAGGGAACACAAAAACGCGGTGCAAGCGATATTGCAAGCGAGATTGACGCGGTCGGCGGTCAGATAAATGCCTTTACGGCACGGGAATATACCTGCTTTTACACAAAAACGCTGGACGAGCACACTCCCGTTGCGATGGATATACTTTCGGATATGATTTTCGATCCGGCTTTCCGCGATGCCGACACGGAGCTTGAGCGGGGAGTCATACTCGAAGAAATAAGCCTTTATGAGGACAGTCCGGAGGATTTGGTGTATGATTTGTTTTCCGAAGCGGTATGGGGAGATTCGCCCATGGGGCGGACAATCCTCGGAACAAAGGATACGCTTGATAAAATCTCGCCCGATACGCTGCGTGCGTTTATGAGAAATAATTATACGGGCGACAGTATAATTATTTCCGTTTCGGGAAAGATTTGCGAAAATTTTTTCGAACTTTTGGAACAATATTTCGGAAATGTCAGTCTAAATAAGGGAATACCCGAAATGTACGACGCAGAATACAGTCCGCGGCGTATTGTGAAAACGAAGGACATCGAACAGCTGCAGCTGGTGGTGGGCTTTAACGGCATAGACGTTATGGACGAATCGGTGTACAGTCTTTTGGTTTTCAATAATGTTTTCGGAAACGGAATGTCATCAAGGCTGTTTCAGAATATACGCGAAAAATACGGACTTGTGTATTCGATATGCGCCGGTCACAGCGCATATATAAATACGGGAACATTTGATATTTCCGCCGGTATGAGCGCCGCAAATGCGCCGCGCGTGGCGGAGCTGATATGTGATGAAATAAGGCGGATAAAGCGTGATAAGCTTACTCATGCAGAGGTGGACGCGGCAAAGGAAATGCTTAAGGGAAATTACATTTTAAGCTGTGAAAGCACGGGTGCAAGAATGCAGAATGCCGGGCGGTCGCTGCTGTTAAACAAGCCGGTCTGCTCACAGGAGGAGGCTTTAAGGAAAATCGAAGCCGTAACGGTGGATACGACAGCCGAAATAATAGACCGTGTGCTTGATACGGAGTCTGTTGCCGCTGCCGCAGTCGGTCAGCTTGATACGCTTGACGGCTTGTTTGAAAATATTAATTATTCATAAATTTATTGCAAAGGCTATTGAATTTTCGGGCTTTTTGTAATATTATATAAATAAAGGCTGAATCAGACCGGCACCTGCTGCGCGGAAAAGGCATGCCCGTATGATTTTGCCGACGCTGTGTAAAAGGAAAGGAAGATGAGCATGGATATTAACGAAACAATGAAAATCAAGCTGGAGTTTGACAAGTCGCAGGAAGTAAGGGATATTGTCTCAAAGGTTTATGAGGCTCTTAAAATCAAGGGCTATGATCCGATAAGCCAGATTGTGGGATATATTCTTTCGGGTGATCCGACCTACATAACAAGCTATAACGGCGCAAGGGGTCTGATTGTCCAGATTGAGCGCGATGAGCTTTTGGAAGAATTTACAAAGACGTATATTAACGCACTTTAAAAAAATATTTCAAAAAGGGGATGTTAAAAAACTCCGGAACGCAAGAAAAGAAATAAAAACACGTATCGCCGGCATTACAAATGCTGTAGTTCGGTTTTGATTAGGCAGAAAAATCAAAAAAACTTGATTTTTCATAGAATTGTCCTTTTCTTGCTATCAACAAACTTCGCCTCTCGGCGTATACACATACGCCTTCGGGTATCCCAAAACTAAAGTTTTGGCTCAGTTTGTTGATTCCAAAGCTTTTTTCCTATCCCCTTTCAAAAAAATATGCACTTCCGAAATTTCGGAAGTGCATATTTTTGTTTATTAAGCTTATTTCTCTGCTGCCGGAGCTTCTGTAGCCTCGGGAGCTTCCGTAGCCTTGGGAGCAAGTGCTATCTTAAGCTCTGTATCCGCTGCTGTTACATCAGCTTCGAGAACATCACTGAAGAAGCTTACGGGAACATATGTGTAGTCGTTAATGATTACGGGTGCGGCTTCAAGTACAAACGGAGTCATTTTTGACTTCTTGTAGCTGTTTTCGCCTATGCTGAAATTAACGCCCATCTGTACGGTACCGACTGTAACCGCTCTCAAATCACCGTCCCAGCTTACTTCATAGCCGAGTGCTTCCGCAACTGCTCTTACGGGAACGAGAACCGTCTTAATCTCACTGTCATACGAAACAGCGCCGATTTCCTTGCCTGCGGCGATAAGCTTTGTTACCTTTGTGAAGTCGGGGGCTTCCGTCGGAGCGGGAGTAACTTCGGGAGTTGCCGAAGGAACGGGGTTATAGTCGCTTTCACCGAGTACAACAACCTTTATCGGAGTTGTCTGACCGGGCATGCTCAATGCAACCATATTGAAGAATACAGCCAAATCCTTGTGTTCAAGGTCTGTATATGCTACTTTGTTACCCTCTAAATCCGTAATGTCCGAATTTTCATCAAGATTAAGCGCAAGATTGTCCGCAATGTTTGTTACAACACCGAACATCTCACTCTTTACATATGTATCAACGTCAACACTAACGTCAAGCTTTTCATCTTTAATGACGATTACCGAAACAGCAGCGTTTTTTTCTGCCGTTACAAATGTATAAACCTTGTCGCCTGCCTTTAAATCCTCATACTTTTTAACGCCGCCGTTTAAATCCAGAACAACAGCGTCGTCCGCAACCGTTATGTCGGACTCTGTGCCGTCCTCAGCTTTAACGGTTATAACCTTGCCGTCTTTGATTTCCTTGATTTCCGATTCCGCGCGTGTGTATTTTGCGGGAACGGTTTGTTTTTGCGCCGCAACATCATCAAGAGATATATTGATCTCCGTTGCTTCGTCGGCTGAACCTATTGTTGTAACAGCTGTTTCGTTAGCGGATGTATCGGCTGCCTCTTCGGCAAAAACAGATACTCCGGATACCAGCAGCGCTGCTGCAAGCAATGTTGTTAAAATTTTCTTTTTCATAAAATCTTTCCTTTCCGCGCAGGTGTTTTATGTCTGCTAAAAATTTTTTCATCAGGATTATTTATCCTAACAAGTATTTAGACGATAAAAAATATAGTTTGTTCCCGAATATTTATTAATAAACTGTAAACAATAAAACCATAGGCAAACATATTTAACTTAATATCAGAAATGCGGTTATACGCAGAAAGGAAAAGCTTATGAAAAAAATATTTTTAATATTGATTTCCGCCGCACTTATGCCGGTAATGACGGCGTGCGGCAATAACAGCAAATCTCAGCCTACACCAACCCCGACGACGGCAGCCACCGAGCATGCATCGCCCGAGGCTACAATGAAAAACAATGCCGAAAATGCGGCGGAGGATATGGGCAATACCGTAAACGATGTCGGAAATGACGCAGGAAACGCGGCAAAGGATATCGGAGATGCGGCAGGCGATGCCATAAAGGGTACGGCTGATGCGGTCGGAGATGCGGTTGGCGCAAACAAGTAAGTAATCAAAAAATATCTGCGGTGATTTTATACCGCAGATATTTTTTTAGTTAAGTTTAGCTAAAAGCTCATCTCTCACAGCCGAAACATCTGTTTCAAGCACCTTTTTCTTGATAGGCAGTATCGCACCGGGGGAAACCGAAAGCTCGTCAACACCCATTGCAAGGAACATTTCCGTAAGTGATGTATCCGCACCCAGCTCACCGCATATACCTGCCCAGATTCCGCTCTTGTGTGCATTGTCCACAACCGTTTTAATCAGCCGCAGCACAGATAAGTGGTGAGTGTCGCAGAACTGCTCCGCCGCACGGTTCTGACGGTCAACGGCAAGCGTATACTGTGTGAGGTCATTTGTGCCGATTGAGAAGAAATCCGCTTCATCGGCAAGCTTGTCGCTTATAAGCGCGGCGGCAGGCGTTTCAATCATAATGCCCAAAGAGGTGTTCTCGTTAAACGGGATTTTTTCGGCTTTAAGCTCGTCCCTCACCTCCGAACAGATTTCCTTAATGCGCTTAACCTCGTTTACCGACGTAATCATCGGGAACATTATTGCTATGTTTCCGTATGCGGACGCGCGGTACAGCGCCCGAAGCTGTGTTTTGAAAAGCTGCGGACGGGTAAGGCATATTCTTATCGCACGCACTCCCATGGCAGGATTTTCCTCGCGCGGCAGCTCAAAATAGTCCGCCTGCTTGTCGGCGCCTATGTCGAGAGTACGTATAATAATGCGCTTTCCGCCCATTTTCTCCGCCGATTTTTTGTAAACCGCAAACTGCTCGTCCTCTGTCGGATAGCTGTTCCTTTCAAGATATATAAATTCACTTCTGAAAAGTCCGACACCCTGCGCATCGTTTGCATAAGCCTGCGGCAAATCCCCGGGATTCCCTATATTTGCATAAAGCAGAATGCTTTGTCCGTCCTTTGTGACGGGCTTTATACCCTTAAGCTTGTTTAAAAGCTTCTTTTTGCTGTCCGCCTCGTCCTTCTTTTTCTGCATCGCAAGCACGGTGTTCATATCGGGCGATATATACACCGTGCCGGTGAAGCCGTCCACAATAACATCATCCGTGCTTTCGCCGTTGTCCGTTATTCCTTTTGCGCCTATTACTGCCGGAATATTAAGCGTGCGCGCAAGTATTGCCGTATGTGAATTTGCACTGCCCTTTTCGGTTACTATAGCCATGATTTTAGACTTGTCAAGCTGCACCGTTTCCGATGGGGCTAAATCCTCTGCCGCAAGAATTACGGGTATGTCGGAGTGTATTTCATCTGTTGCGGAATCGGACAAAACGCCTATAAGACGTTCGGAAATATCCCTCACGTCCGCTGCGCGTGCCTGCATGTAGCTGTCGTCCATGGCGGTAAAAATTTCTGCGAAATTGTCTGACGTATTTGCAACGGCGGTTTCCGCATTAAGCTTTTGATTGGTTATTATTGAGCGTATAGAGCTTATATAGTCCTCGTCTTCAAGCATCATGCGGTGTATTTCAAAAATCATGGCGCTGCTTTCGCCCACCTCCGCCACGGCTTTGTCATAAAGCGCACCGAGACGCAGCATTGTCTTTTTGCGCGCGTCCTCAAAGCGTGCAAGCTCGGCTTCGGTGTCATCCACACGTTCTCTTTTAATCACATTGGACGTTTTTTTCAGTACATAAAGCTTTCCGAACGCAACGCCGCCGCATACTCCCTGTCCTTTGATTGTTACCATATGCTTCACCCTTTTTCGGATTTTAGTTAAAGATTGGCTTTAAAGAATGTTTCCATGGCGGATATTGCGGTATCCTCGTCCGCTCCATCGGCAGTGACGGTCACTTCGTCGCCCTGCTTCACACCCATGCCCATTATACCGAACAGCTTTGTCGCCTCGGCGCTTTTATCGCCCTTTGCGAGCGTTATTTTCGATTGGAACTTTCCGGCTGCTTTAACAAGCAGTCCGGCAGGTCTGGCATGGATTCCGATCTCGTCCTTTATTACATACTTAAATTCTTTCATTATCCGTTTTCCTTTCCTTTTGTTATTGTTTCTATAAATTTATCTCCTGCTTTAATGCTGCCCGATGCAAGTATTTTCACATCTTCAAAATCATCGGAATTGCAGACCACAACGGGCGTCACAACCGAATAGCCTGCCTCTGAAACGGCTTTTATATCAAACTTCATAATCAAGTCGCCCTTTTTCACGCTGTCGCCGTCTTTTACCGTATATTCAAAATATTTTCCGTTAAGCTTTACCGTATCAATGCCGACATGAATAAGAAGCTCCGTACCGTTTTCTGCGGTTATGCCGATTGCATGGCGCGTTTCGGCTGTGTTTGAGATTACACCGTCGCACGGTGCAAATACCTCGCCCTTTACAGGCTCTATTGCCGCCCCCTTGCCGAGTATTCCCTTGCCGAACACCTCATCATTTACATTTTCGAGAGGTATAACCGTTCCGTTAAGCGGAGCTGCAAGTATAATCGCACTGCTTACGGCTGTACTCTTTTCGGATTTGCCAAGCGTTTCGGTTATTGTAATGCTGTCGCTTTCGGGACTGTCGAGAAAACTCTCGAGCTTTGATTTTATTACCGTGACCTTAGGCCCGTATATGACCTGCACTCCGTTGCCCTTTTTCAGCACGCCTGCCGCGCCGCTTTGCTTCAGTAAATCCTCGTTTACGGCGGAGCTGTCATGCACGGTTATTCTAAGACGTGTGGCACAGCAGTCCACGTCCGAAATGTTGTTTTTTCCGCCCAGACCGCCGACTATAAGCATGCTTACGGTATCCTGCTTTGAGGTTTTGCTTTTGTTGTTTCTTGCATTTACGTCGGCACGCGTGTACAGCTTGGTTTCAACCTCGTCATTTTCGCGTCCCGGGGTGATATAATTGAATTTCTTTATCATAAAGCCGAATACGGCATAATAAACAAAGAAATATACTATACCTACAATTATAATATATATCCAGTGTGTTTTTGCATTGCCCTGCAAAATTCCGAACAACGTCAGGTCTATAAGTCCGCCCGAAAATGTCATTCCCACACCGACATTCAGAATATGCATAAGCATAAATGAAAGTCCGGCGAGTACGCAGTGCACACCGTACATGAGCGGTGCAACGAATATAAACGTAAATTCCAGCGGTTCGGTAATACCGGTAATCATTGCAGTGAGAGCCGCCGAAAGCAGAAGTCCTCCGGCAACCTTGCGCTTTTCAATTCTTGCGCAGCGGTACATTGCAAGCGCCGCACCCGGAAGTCCGAAAATCATGAACGGATATTTTCCTGTCATAAAGCGTGTTGCTTCAACGCTGAACACCTTTGTGCTTTTGGAGGCAAGCTCCGCAAAGAAAATGTTTTGCGCACCCTGAACGGTAACTCCGTCAATAACCGCCGTTCCTCCGACAGCCGTCTGCCAGAACGGCATGTAAAACACATGGTGAAGTCCGAACGGTATCAGTGCGCGCTCTATAATTCCGTACAGCCATGTGCCGATATATCCCGATGAAAGAACAAGATTTCCCAAAAGCGCAATCGCATTCTGTATAACCGGCCACACGAAAAACATCACTATGCCGACAAGCACGAATACAAGCGCCGAAATAATCGGTACAAATCTTGTGCCGCCGAAAAACGCAAGTATCTGCGGCAGCTGTATTGTATAGTATTTGTTATGCAGTGCCGCAACACCGAGCCCTACTATGATACCGCCGAACACGCCCATTTGCAGCGTTGTTATTCCGAGTACCTGTGCGGTGGAGTTTTCAAGCATGGCATCAGCGCCGCCGCGGCTGTTTATGAGTGCGCTTATGGTTGTGTGCATTATAAGGAACGATACCGTTGCGGCAAGTGCGGCAACCTCCTTTTCCTTTTTTGCCATACCTATCGCAACACCCATTGCAAACAAAAGCGGCAGATTGTCAAATACCGCGCTGCCTGCCTTGCTCATTATATCGAGCAGAGTATAGAGTATTCCGCCCTGACGTATAATTTTGTGCAGATTGTACGCTTCAAGCATTGTCTCGTTTGTAAACGAGCTGCCGACACCCAGAAGCAGTCCGGCAACGGGCAGAATTGCTATAGGCAGCATAAACGACCTGCCGACACGCTGCAGAACTCCGAAAATTTTGTCTTTCATATTTAAAACCTCCGATAATATTGCCGATGAATATGTATGGACATATTCGGCAGATATATATAATATACACATCTTTCATATTATTATACGGAGGTCATATTAACTTGTCAGCCTTTTTGGCAAATGCAAAGCTTATAGCTTTTGTCTTTAAATTCATACGGTGTAAATGTGTATTTTTCACCGTTGTATTCCGTTGTATCTTCAAGTACACAAAAGGAAGAAAGCGGTATTTTCAAGCCCTTGCCGACCGCTTTTACAAGGCTTTCCTTTCTTACCCATATTTCATAAAAGGCTTCTTCGGCATTGCATGCGGCATGCATATATCCGCGTTCCTTGTCGGTAAAATATTTTTTTGCTATGTTCGGATTTATGCTCCGCATAAGCTGAATATCAACACCAATCGGCACATCGGAAACGGCGCAGACGGCATAATCTCCCGAATGGCTGATGTTAAAATGAAAATTGGGATACATGGGAAGATACGGCTTTTTAAAATCGTCCGTATCCCATATTACGGGTGTCTGAATATCGGGAAAAAAATCCTTTGCCGCTTCGTTTAAAAGCAGCTCCGCGCCCGCCGACTGCTTTTTTGCCTGTTCGGTCTTTTGCCGCATAAGCTTTTCCCGGCGCTTTTCGGAAATTTTGCCGTAAACCTCGCGAAGTACAATATCCGTTACGTTCATTGTATAAAGCTTTATCATTTTTCGGAAATTCTATTAATATCGCCTATTTCGTACATAAGCATGGAAAGCACGGCTTCGCCTGCTGTTTCCGTGCGCAGAATACGTCTGCCGAGGGTGATGGTTTTAATTCCCGCTGCTCTGATTTTTTCGGTTTCGGCTATGTCAAAGCCGCCCTCGGGACCTATGATAAATGCTGCATTTTTCGGATTTTCGCATGATGTCAGCACACTTTTTAACGTGTTTTCCCGTTCACATTCGTAGGGAACGAAAACAATATCGAAAGCCTTAAGCTTATCGAGCACGGCATCAAGCGTCTTTGGCATTGTCACCTCGGGAATTATCCCTCTGCCCGATTGCTTTGCCGCTTCTGCGGCAATTTTGCGCCAGCGTTCCGTTTTCTTTTCCTCTGCTTTTTTGTTTTCAAGCTTTACAACGCATCTGGCAAGCGAACACGGGATAATTCTCGAAATTCCCAGCTCCGTGGTTTTCTGAATTATATAATCCATTTTTGATGCCTTAGGCAAGCCCTGCACAAGCGTAACGCTTATGTTCGGCTCGGAGCTGCTTTTTTTCTCGCTTATTATTTTACATTCCACCTCATCGGGCGAAATTTTATCGATTACCGTTTCGTAATCGATGCCGCGCCCGTCGCAGAGTGTCAGACCGTCTCCCGTCGTCATGCGCAGAACTCTCGAAATGTGAGCGGCATCGCCGCCGCGTATAACTATGCTTTCGCCGCCGATATTTTCGCGCGGCACAAAAAATTTAGACATTCTCAAAAACCCTTTCAAAATTTTTATGGCTTATTTTTTCTATCTGTTCATCGGTGTAATTAAGCTGCAAAAGCCTGTCAAATACCTTGTAAGTATCTTCACAGCCGTTTATGCCGCGCGGCAGACCTTCCACACCGTCAAAATCCGCCCCGATGCCTATGCTGTTTTCGCCGCCGAGTGACATAAAATGCTCTATATGCTTTATTATATCGTCAATATCGGCGCTGCCGCTTTCGTTAAGAAACGGCGGATTGAAATTTATCCCGACACAGCCGCCGCGGCTTTTTATAATGCGGAACATATCGTCGGTCAGGTTTCGCCTGTGGCTGCATACGCTCCTTGAATCGGAATGTGTGGCAATGAGCGTTTTGCCGTAAAATTCCGCAATGTCATAAAATGATTTGTCATTAAGGTGCGATACATCAATAAGCATACCGGCATTATCCATTTCGTTTACAACGCTTTTGCCGAATGGTGTGAGTCCCTTTGTTTTGTCCTGTTCGTCCGCACCTGCGGCTATGTGGTTTGTTCCGTTCCACGTAAGAGCCGCCGCCCTGACACCGAGCCTTGCATAGTTTCTTAAATCGGCAAGGCTTCTTATGCACTCGCCGCCCTCGATGCTTAAAATTCCGTCCGCACCGCTTATATAAAAAGTATCTATGAGACGCATACAGCGCTGCGCGGCGCAGGAATGATATACGGGATCGATAAAGCACGCGAATACCTGTGTGTATTTTTTGTATGCTCCCATTCTTTTTGAATCAACATTAAATGTGTTTTGCTTAAGTCCTTGTCCCTCGTCCGAAATTCTGCACAAGGTATCGCAGTGTGCGTCAAATACAGAATAGTCCATAAATACCCCCTAAAATGCGTTTTCAATGTGATTTACTGACGTGATTACCGCTTTGCCGCCCGTCATTTTGTAAAGCACTTCTATCACGTCAAAACGGATTTCATTGTTTACCGTATCGGTATAATACATGGCTGTGCGCGTTATTCTGCGCTGCTTTCTGAAATCCACGTATTCCGACGGTTCGCCGTAAAGAGTGTTTTTCCTTGTTTTTACCTCCGTAAAGACAATACATTCGCCGTCTTTTGCGATTATGTCTATTTCGCCCGTTTTAATTTTAAAATTGCGTTCGAGAATTGTGTAGCCCTTGCTTTCAAGATACCTGCATGCGGCGGTTTCGCCCATATCTCCTATTTCCTTGGTTGTCATGCTTTATCACCCGTTATCTTTTTCAGAAAAGTGCGTCTGTGTATTTTGCAGGGTCCGTATTTCAATATAGCCTCGCAGTGTGCCTTTGTGCCGTAGCCCTTGTGCTTGTCAAAGCCGTATTGCGGATATTTCTTTGCCGCATCGTACATAACCCTGTCACGGCTTACCTTTGCAAGTATTGATGCGGCGGCTATCGACACGCTCTTTGCATCACCCTTTACCACCGTTTCATGTGCGACATCCATTCCTTTTATTCTGTTTCCGTCAATCAATACGTAATCGGGAGTCACGTCAAGACCGTTTACGGCTTTGTTCATTGCCTCAAAGGTTGCATTCAGAATATTTATCTCGTCTATGCGCTCGTGTGATATGTCGGCTATGCAGTACGATACTGCTTTTTCGCATATAATGTCAAACAATTCCTCGCGCTTTTTTTCGCTGAGCTTTTTTGAATCGTTAAGTCCGGGGATAAAGCAGTTTTCGGGCAGTATAACCGCCGCGGCAAATACCGGTCCGGCAAGCGGTCCGCGTCCCGCTTCGTCAACTCCTGCAATGCATTTGAAGCCTTTTTCACGGCAGCTGCGTTCGATTTCCGTCATTTTAAAAAGCCGTTCTCTTTCTTCTTCCTCCGTGAGCCTTTTCATATGTGCATTTCCTCCCGTAAAAACAGTTTCATATATAATATTATTATATCACCGATAAATGCATGCGTCAACATTCATCTTGACCAAACACCCGCATTTTGCAATCATTTTCAAAAAAATAAAAAAAGGTATTGACAAAGTAAATATATGGTGCTATAATATGACCTATAAAACACGTAGGTTTTATAAGAATTATGGAGGCGGTTATATGAAAGTACATATAAGCAAGCGATGTTGATGCTGATATTTACTGCATATATATTTGAAATTTTATTAAAAGGGGAGTAAAAAATCATGAAAACATATAAAAAAATCACAGACTTAATCGGCGGAACACCGCTTTTGGAGCTTACAAACTATGAAAAAGCAAATGACATTTCGGCAACAATACTGGCAAAGCTGGAGTATTTTAACCCGGCAGGCAGCGTTAAGGACAGAATTGCACGTGCCATGCTTGATGAGGCTGAGGAAAAGGGTCTTTTAAAGCCCGGTGCGGTAATTATAGAACCCACAAGCGGAAATACGGGTATAGGTCTTGCTGCGGTGGCGGCATCGAGAGGATATAAAATAATTCTTACAATGCCCGAAACGATGAGCGTGGAGCGCCGCAATTTATTGAAGGCATACGGTGCGGAGCTTGTTCTGACGGACGGCGCACAGGGAATGAAGGGTGCGATTGCAAAGGCTAAGGAATTATCGGAACAGACACCAGGCAGCTTTATTCCGAGTCAGTTTACCAATCCGTCAAACCCGGAGGCACACCGCCGGACAACAGGTCCGGAAATCTGGGAGGATACGGACGGCAAGGTAGATATTTTTGTTGCGGGAGTAGGTACGGGCGGCACCGTTACGGGTGTCGGCGAATATCTGAAATCGAAAAATCCCAATGTCAAGGTTGTTGCGGTTGAGCCTGCAGGCTCTCCGGTGCTTTCAAAGGGTACTCCGGGGCCGCATAAAATCCAGGGTATAGGTGCAGGCTTTGTTCCCGAAACGCTTAATACAAAGGTATATGATGAAATTATAGCCGTTGAAAATGAAGATGCGTTTGAAACGGGCAGAGCACTTGCAAGAAAAGAGGGTGTGCTTGTTGGAATTTCATCGGGCGCAGCGGTATTTGCCGCTACGGAGCTTGCAAAGCGTCCCGAAAACAAGGGCAAGGTTATAGTTGCACTGCTCCCCGATACGGGCGACAGATATTTGTCAACACCTATGTTTGCGGAATAACAGACTCTAAAAAGCGGCTGCCGCATGGATTTTTCCGTGCCAAAGCCGTTTTTTTTCGGAATAAAGTGCGGATTTTGCCGAAATATGCTTGAAAATGCAAAAGTATTGATGTATAATAAGGCTGTAGATTATTTGCACGGAAAGGAAGTAACTGAAAATGGCACATTATTCATACACGCCGAACGGAGTCTGTTCGGTGAAGATTGATTTTGATATCGATAACGGAATTGTACGCAATATACACTTCACAAGAGGCTGCAGCGGAAACACGCAGGGCGTGGCAAGGCTTGCTGAGGGTATGCCCGTCGATGAGGTTATAGAAAGACTGAATGGTACCGACTGCAACGGACGCGGAACATCATGTCCCGACCAGCTTGCGAAAGCGCTGGAAACAGCACAAAATCAATAAAAAAGTAATAATATGTTAAAACGCTCATATAATGTATATGGGCGCTTTTTTTGCGCCGGATTTTCTTTTACGGAGGACAGGCATATGCTGAAAAAGATATTATTTGCTGTTATACTGATTGTGAGCTTCGGTGCGGTGGCGGTATCCTCTGCCGGTCAGCCGGAAATGACGGATGTAAAGCTGTATTTTGTCGATGCCGGTATGATGCGGCTCGTTCCGATAAGAACCACGCTTTACAAAACCGATAAGGCGCATGAGGCTAAAGCGGTGCTTAATGCGCTTATAGCCGGCAGAGACAATAACCCCAAAATACGCAGACTGATTCCCGACATAAAAAAATGTATGACCGTGCGCGTCAGGGAAAATACGGCATATGTAAACATAACGCAGAAAATGATTGACGCACACCCCGACGGCAGAGATGCGGAAATGCTTACGGTGTATCAGATAGTAAATTCCCTGACATGCATAGACGGAATAGCAAATGTGAAATTTACAATAAACGGCAGCACTCAAAAGGAGTTTATGGGGTATCTCGATATGCGCGAAACCTTTATTCCCGATTATCTGATATAGTGCAATTTAATGTAATCCGGTGTAATTTAGTGGAAAAAATTAAAATATGTATTGCAAAAATTGCCGTATATGTTATAATTGTTTTTATAAAAAAACTGTAGCGGAAACGGAAAGGATAACAGAATGAGAATCAAGGATAAGGTAGTTGAGGGTATACGTTTGGGGGACTTAAAGGCAGAGCCGGTAAAGGGAATTGCCGCTCTTTCGGCACAGACAAATGCCGAGGGTGCGGTGCTTGTTAAAAACAACGGTATGCTCCCATTAAAAAAAGGCGATAAGGTCGCGGTATTCGGAAGATTGCAGCGCGATTATTACAAAAGCGGAACAGGCTCCGGCGGACTGGTAAATACGGAGTATGTGACAAATATATTCGACAGCCTTTCGGAATGTGAGGATATAGAGCTTAACGGTGAACTGGCGGAAATTTACCGTAAATGGATTGAGGAAAATCCGTTTGATACCGGCGACGGCTGGGTGCAGCCGTGGTCGCAGAAAGAAGCCGTTTTAGACGATGAAATGGTGAAGAAAGCCGCACAAACCTCCGAAAAGGCAATCATGATTATCGGAAGAACGGCAGGAGAAACAAAGGATAATACACTCGACAAGGGCAGCTATCTTCTGACGGACGAAGAATATGAAATGATAAGGAAAATAACCTCGTATTTTGAGAATGTCTGCGTACTGCTTAATACGGGAAATATTATAGATATGAAATGGGTGCAGGAGCTTAATGTCGGCACCGTAATGTACATATGGCACGGCGGACAGGAGGGCGGCAGAGCCGCTGCGGAGCTGCTGTGCGGAAAGCGTTACCCGTCGGGTAAGCTGAGCGATACGATAGCCTACAATATAGAAGATTATCCCTCGTATGACGGCTTTGAAAACGAAGAAGAGGTAATTTATTCGGACGATATTTTTGTGGGCTACAGATACTTTGAAACCTTTGCAAAGGAAAAGGTTATGTATCCGTTCGGCTTTGGTCTGTCTTATACGAGCTTTGAAACAAAGGTAAAGTCGGCAGGCGTATGCGGAGAAACGTTTACGGCGGAGGTTACGGTAAAAAATACGGGAGAATGTGCCGGCAAAGAGGTGGTTCAAGTTTATTATGAAATGTGCGGCGGAAAGCTGGCACACCCGTCAAGAGAGCTTGCGGCTTTTAAAAAGACAATAGAGCTTAAGCCGCAGGAAAGTGACACAGTGAGGGTTGAGTTCAAAATATCGGACATGGCATCATATGATGATGACGGAACAACAGGCAATAAATCCTGCTATGTGCTTGAAAAAGGAAACTATAACATTTATATAGGAACAGATGTAAGAAGTGCGGAAAATGTGTATACATATGTTCAGAATGAAACGGAAATAACCCGAAAGCTCAGCGCAGCTTTGACACCCAAAACCGAGTTTAAGCGCCTCACAAACAAAAACGGTGCAAAAGAATACGAAAATGTCACCGCAGCGGAGGATAAAGAGCAAAAGTATGAGCAGCTTGAAACGGTAAAAGCCGGAACAGATAAAGGAATAAAGCTGAAAGATGTATTTGAGGGAAAATCGTCCATGACCGAATTTGCAAATCAGTTAAGCGATTTCGATCTTGCATGCCTTTCACAGGGCGAGGGAATGAACAGTACCAAGGTAAGACCGGGTACGGGCGGAGCAATCGGCGGAATGACAAATTCACTTCAGAAATACGGTATTCCCGCAATATGCGTGACGGACGGCCCCTCGGGACTGCGCTTTGACAACGGCGATAAGGCATCGAGTCTGCCGATGGGAACATTGATAGCATGCACATGGAACGAGGAGCTTGCGGAAAAGCTTTACACATATGAGGGCATGGAAATGTATGCTCACGATGTTGACGCACTGCTCGGCCCGGGAATGAATATACACAGACTGCCGCTTTGCGGAAGAAATTTTGAATATTTATCGGAGGATCCGTTACTTACGGGAAGACTGGCAAACAGCATCTGCAAGGGTATGAAAAATACGGGAACAAGCGCAACGATAAAGCATTTTGCGGCGAATAACAAGGAATTTAACCGTTTGAGGGTTAATATGGTAATATCGGAAAGGGCGCTCCGCGAGATTTATTTAAAGCCGTATGAAATTGTGGTTAAAAACAACAATACCAAAATGCTTATGAACGCATATAACCGCATCAACAGCGTTTACTGCGCGTCCAATTATGACCTTAATACCGTGGTTTTGAGGAATGAGTGGAATTATGACGGTCTTGTGATGACCGACTGGTGGTCCGCAACATATTTTAAAAACGGTGAAACGTTTAAGCCCAGAAAATATCCGATAAAGGCGCAGAATGATGTGTATATGGTAAATGCCGATTCGGAGAAAATCGCTGAAGAAATCATGCATGATATTGAGTCGGGTGAGGTGAGCCGTGCGGAGCTTCTGAGAAATGCGGTAAATATACTGAACGTTATCATAAAAACACCGACCTTTGAAAAATACATTGACGGTGAAAGCCGCATAAGACAGGAATCCGATATATCAAAAATGACGCTTGCGCTTTTTGCCGATAACGTAAAAGCAAATGAAAAATATCTGCTGAAAACGGATAAGGGCGCTGCCTGTGCGGTGCGTATAAAAGCCGTTTCCGACAGAAATGAGCTTGTACAGATTCCCGTTAAGATTTACGTTAACGGAAACAGTGCCGCGGTAATTACGGCACAGGGTACAAACGGTGAAAAGGAAACCTTTAAGGCTGATTTTTACATGATGCCCGGAGAAAACAACGTAACGCTCGAATATGAAGAAAAGAGCATTAATATTGAAAAAATGGAGATTTATCTCTGATAAGGTAAAGCCTGCACGGATTATTCGTGCAGGCTTCTGTACTGTGACGGTGTTTTTCCGGTGCTGCGCTGAAAAATCTCGCTGAAATACCGTGTATCGGTATATCCGACCTTTTCGGCAACCTCATATATTTTGAGGTCGGTATCGGCAAGCAGCTTTTTTGATTTTTCAATTCTCACCTGTATAAGATAATTTTTAAAGGTCATTCCGGTTTCTCTTTTGAATATGACCGACAGATAGCACGGCGACAGATACACCTGTGCCGCAATTGTTTCGAGAGACGCATCATCGGCAAAGCCGGTATCGACCAGCGCTTTGACCTTTTCGACCAGACCTTTGTTTTTCTGCTCCCTTTCCGTTTCTATATATGACATTACCACATCTGTTATGCCGACGACAAATTCCTTTAAAGCCTCGGGGGAATCCGTTTTGCGTATCAATGCCCATGAATCGGTTTTGTTGAACAGTATTGCCGGGTTGCAGCCTATTTCATAAAGCGCATCGGATATTTTTATTATGAGATTAAGGCAAAATCTCTGCCTGTTGTATAATGTTTCGCCGCCGCGCTCCATTGCCGCAAAAAAATCGTTTATGTATTTTGCGGCATCATGGCTGTTCAGCGTTTTTACTGCGTTTATGTACATAAGAAACAGCTTTGAATAATAGCCTGCCGTACCCGAATTCGGCTCTACATCCTTAATATATATAATGTGTCTGTAGCCTATGTTTTTGCTGTAGCCCAATGCCTCGCATGCACCCGAATAGCTGCTGTGCGGTTCATCGCCCGTCGGTTCGCCGATGCCGATATTGTAATCAAAGTCATAGTCTGAGTTAAGAAATGCCTGGATTTTTTCGCATTGCTCAAATATAATATCCTCCGTCTGCCCGATTGTTTCCGTGTCGGTGCAGAAAATAAACAGCAGCTTGTCACTGTCAAAAAACGGTATAAAATCACAGGACGGATTTTGCGCAAGCATTTGTTCAACAGCCTCCAGCATGGAAAACAGCTCTGCGCTGTTCATATTGTCCTTCGGAGCTACGGTGCATGCCGTCATGTATCTTATATGCGGACTGATGTTAAAGATTGACGCATTGTTATTGAAACTGAAAAAATAATCCTTGAGAAAATAACAGCTGCGTGAGAGCATTGTATTGAGTCTCTGCTGTTTTTCCGCAAGACTGTTTCTTTTAAGTATTTCATCACGCAGCCGCACAACCGCCTCATAAAGCTCATCTTCGTCAATCGGCTTTGAGAGATATTCGCTGACATTATATTCTATTGCTTTTTTTGCATATTCAAATTCGTTATATCCCGTCAGGAAAATCATTTTTATGCCGGGATAATTCAAAGACACCTGTTCTGCAAGATAAATCCCGTCATATTTCGGCATGCGTACATCTGAAATTATAATATCGGGGTGAAACGCATTAACCTTTTCCAATGCGTCACAGCCGTTTTTTGCCGTTGCGACGCAGCGGATGCCGTAGTTCTCCCATTCAAGACCTGCAAGTCCGTCGCGGATAAGCGCCTCGTCATCACAAATCAATAGCTTTAGCATCATATTCTCTGCGCAGTACCTTTATAACCGCGCATACACCTCCCTCTGAGTTTGTTTCAAAATGCAGACCGCAGCTGTCGTCAAAATACAGCTTGATGCGCTGATTTACATTGTTTAAGCCGTATTTCTCTATAGGCTCATCCGCGCTGAAATCCTTTTTTATTTCCGTGTTAAGCTTTTCGGTATCGCAGCCGCAGCCGTTATCGTTGACCGTTATGCATATGTATTTGTCATCACCGGCCGCACTGATGCGTATTATGCCGCCCTCCTCCAGCTCCTCAAAGCCGTGGACTATCGAATTTTCCACAAGCGGCTGAATAAGCAGCTTTATTATACGGCATTTCAGTATTTCCTCGTCAATATCGTAAAATATTTCAAATTTGTTTGTAAACCGTACCATTTGTATCTCGGCATAGCTTTTTATCTGTTTTATTTCATTTTCGATTGTCGTGTATTCCGAGCCTTTATTGAGCGAATGTCTGAAAAACCGTCCCAGGGACGTTACCATGCTGCTTATATCCTTTGCCTTGTGCTTTTTTGCCATCCAGTTTATGGAATCGAGCGTGTTGTACAAAAAATGCGGATTTATCTGTGCCTGCAAGGCTTTAAGCTCAAAAATCTTCTGCTTGCGGTAAAGTGTTTTAACATCTTCAATAAGCGAGTCTATCGTATTGAGCATCTGATTATAGGTTGAACACAATTTGCCTATATCATCATTTGTTTCCATTTCGGGCGGGATTTTTTCACTGTTTACACCAAACCGCTCCATGTATGAGGTAAGCCGTTTAATCGGGTGGGTTATCCACTGCGATATGAAGAACATAATAAATATCGCGGCGGCGAGCATTGCGACAGCCGTAAGCGAGGTGGACTGTCTGACAAGATTTACCGAGTTGTTTATTTCACTGTATTTTGCCGCACATACAATTTTTAAGGAGTCCGAATACAGCGGTGCGGCCGCAACAATCTGTGTTTCGCCGCCGATGTCCATATATGCCGGGGTGCTGTCGGAAGCTGATATATGCTCAAAGAAGGTTTTTTCGTTTACGAATAAGCGGATATATGGATTGCTCCATGGATTTATAATATGATTGTCGAAAACAAGAAACACCTTTCCTGTTTTACCGAGGGTAATTCCCGAAATATCGCTCATAAACGTACCGAGATTAACGTCAATTCGCACAATCCCGAGGATTTTGTGCGTTCGTGTGTCGATAAACGGACGCGCTATACATAAAACTCCGTCAGACGGCGAGGAATCTATAATGGTGAGATATGTTTCGCCGTTATTCTGCATTGTATTTTTATACCACATTTCGTTTTTTATATAATCCGTGGAAAACACTCTGTAGCCTGCATCAAGCGGATAATCGGGGCGGTCCGCAACATAGAAGTATATATCTGAAACCGCGGCTCTTAAAATGTCCGTCTGCTTTATCTGGCGGTCGATAAGCTCCATTTCTTCAAGGGAGGATAAAGGCACATCGGAGGTAAGAGCTTTTTCTATCTGTGAATTTGCCTGAATCGAAACAAGCAGATTTTCCACATGGCTGATGTTTGCCTCCATGTTTTTTTCGGCAAGCGTAAGCACCTGCGAAAGACTGTTCTGGTTTTCGGAGGCTATGGTTTTTGAAAAACGTATATAAGAAACCGATGCAAATATTACAATGCATACCGTAATTACAATTATAAATGATAAAAGAAGCTTAACCTGTACGGAAGGCCGCTTTTTAAAGTTTATCTTCATATAAATATCACTCCCTATTATATTTTAACATGAATACCGCACTATTTCAAGGCGAGAATAAATGTCAGAAAAAATAACACCCCTTTTAAAAGTTTACCCCATTCCATAAATTTAAGCGCCGCGCTATAATATAAACAGAAATTATAAAGGGGGGAGTGGCAGAAATGAGGAAATTTATATTTTTTGCGGCGGTGTGCATGGCACTCGCGGCGCTTTCGGGATGTGCCGGAAAAACAGAGGCGGTTGAAAGCGATGATGTTACCATAGTAAAGATTATGAAGCCGGGCAGCATCAGGGATTTCGGCAATGTATTGTCGGAATTTTCGGAGGAAAATCCCGATATAAGAGTCAAGTTTGTAGATGCGCCGACAGGAACGCTTGAACGTCATGCGCTGTACGTTTCCGCAATGTCGGGACGGGATTCGTCGGTGGATATATACTGGCTCAATGATGAATGGATAAGCGAGTTTGCACGCTACGGGTACATAAATCCGCTCGATGACACTTTCAATGCGGAGCATGAAAAAAATATTATAGATACGAAAAAATGCTTTGAATATGAAAACAGGCTGTATGCGCTGCCTGTGGGGATTGATACGGATATTCTGTATTACAGAAACGATGAACTTCCGAATCCGCCCGAGGAATGGGATAAGCTTGATGAATACGGATTTGAGGGAATATGCGCCGAAAACCGTGACGGGGCGGATATGATATACAATATTGTGAGCATAAAGCAGAGTACGGGTTTAAGCTATGCCCGTGCATTGAATTTATACGGAAAGCTTATATCGGGCACGGGAACGGGCGACGAGGACGCCGCATCGGCTTTCAAAACGGGAAAGACAAAGATGTTTCTCGGAAAAGCCTCCGACTATGCCGAAATGAACAGCTCCGCATCGTCGATAAAGGGTAAGTTTTCGGTCATGTCCGATCCGGGCGGTGACGGCGGAAGGTTTGTCACAGGTTACGGTATGGGCATAAACGCAAACTCAAAAAATATTGCGGCGGCAGTCAGAGTACTTGAGTTTATGAATAATGCCGATGTGCAGAAACAGCTGGCAAGAAGCTGCTCTCTGATGCCTGTTATCCGAAGTCTGTATGACGATGAAATGGTGCTTTATGACAACCATCACTTCAAGGAGCTTGTGCGGACTGCGGAAAATGCTGTTTTATACAGTTCTCTTGACATCGGAGGTGAAAGGCTGGTGCGTTTGAACAACGCGGTTAATACGTATCTCAGCGGCGGCAGTGATGAAAACACAGCCGGAGCGGTATTTGAAGAAGAATTAAATTAAGGAAAGGGAGTTTTTATTATGAAATTCAAAAAAATTATCAGCACGGCGGCAGCTTTGGCAATTGCGGGAACGGCTCTTGCAGGCTGCGGCGGAAAACAGGTTACAAAGGGCGAGGACCCGACAAAGGTGCCGGAGGATACATATGAAATAAACTGGTATCTTATGGGTACGGCACAGCAGGATGTTGCATCGGTGGAAGCAAGCGTGAATGAATACTTAAAGGATAAAATCAATGCCACACTGAAAATTCACCGTCTTGAATCGAGCCAGTATTCCAAAAAACTGAGTACAATGATTGCGGCAGGAGAATATTTTGATATGGCATTTACCGCAGGCTGGTGTCTTGACTACGATGCAAATGCGGCTAACGGCGCATGGCTTGCACTTGATGACTATATCCCGACCTATCTTCCCAAGACCGCGGAGCAGCTGGGCGAGGATATTTTAAACAATGCAAGGGTAAACGGAAAAATATATGCAATCCCTGCGCTTAAGGAAATGGCGGAGCAGCGCGGCTGGACATACAGAAAGGATATTGCCGAAAAATACGGCATTGATATGTCAGGCATAAAGACGCTTGATGAGCTTGAACCGGTGCTTAAAAAGATTAAGGAAAATGAGCCGAATATGCAGTATCCGATTGACTGGGGTTCGGACAGAACTCCCGAGGCGCTTATAAAGTATGAGCAGGTTGCGGCAACGGCGGTTATATTCTATGATAACGAAAATTACGAGGGCAAGGTGGTAAACCTTGTTGAAACTCCTGAATATCTGGAGGCATGCAAAACGGCAAATAAGTTCTATAACGAGGGACTTATCAAAAAAGACATTATGACGGCATCGGATTTTGAGCAGCGTTTAAAGGACGGAAAGACCTTCTGCTACATAGACTTCTTAAAGCCGGGCAAGGCTCAGGAAACTGCGGCAAATTACAGCTTTGAGCTTGACCAGGCACCCGTTACTCCGATATGGCAGGAAAACGGTGCGGGTACCGGATCAATGATGGCTGTTTCAAGAACATCGAAAAATCCCGAAAGAGTAATGAGATTTCTGGAGCTGTTAAATACGGACGCATATCTTAATAACCTTGTAAACTTCGGTATAGAGGGAAAGCATTATACAAAGGTGGACGATAAGTATATCAGCATAAACGAAAATACCCCGTATACACTTCAGGGATATACATGGATGACGGGAAACATATTCCTCAACTATCTGACAAACGGTGAAGCCGCAGATAAAATGGAACAGCTTGCAGACTTTAACAAAGAGGCACAGAAGCCGCTCGACTACGGATTTAAGTTTGATTCCTCGGCGGTTGAGATGGAAATTGCGGCATGCACAACCGTAATGAGCGAGTACAGACGTCAGGTTATTATGGGTTCGCTCGATCCCGAGCCGATAATGAAAGAATATCAGTCAAAGCTAAAGGATGCCGGAATAGACAAGGTTATTGCCGAAGCACAGAAGCAGTATGACGCATTTCTTGCGGAAAAGAAATAATTATCATGAGTACACACGTAAAATAAGCGGAATTGTCAATTTCCGCTTATTTTACGGGATTGCCGTTTAAGGCGGCGGAAAGGAACGGTTTACAATGATGAGAAATTTTGCGGCAGCCGCAGTCGGTGCGGCAGTGCTATGTCTGGGGATGTGTACCGCAAGTGCGGCAGACAGCTATATCAATGATTTTTCAAACGATTGCTTTAAGTGGACAAAAGGATATTCGGGTAATGCAAATGACATAAAAGCCGATAAGTCCGACGAGGGATATGAAGATGAAAGCGCAAAAAAAATAGTATATGACCATAGTGCCGATACATGGAGTACATATGTAAATATGGCATTTCCGTCGGATTGGGACATGAGCGGCTTCGGCGACGGAGCATACATACATTTCCTTGCAAAGAGCGACAACGAAACCGCTTCATTCAGCGCAATGACTCTTGATTTGACAGATACATCGGGTAACTCAATCGTGAAGAAAAGCTTTACGGCTGAGGACAGCAGCTATGAGCATATAATAATTCCCGTTTCGGAGGATTTGTCCTCGCTTGCATCCGTTAAAATAACCGATAATATGAAAGGTACGGCAGGAACGCTTACAATAGATGATTTTGCGATAAGTGCAATAAGACCGGAAAGACGGATTAAAAGAACGGTCAGCCAGACTGCCGATTTTGAAATTTCCCAGACAACGCTTACAACTGCAAGCACTTATGCCGGATTTAAAAATTCGGCAGGAGATTACAGCGACTATATCAGTGCAAAATCCGTTTCGGGCAAAAGCGGAAACGGCATGGAAATTGCCTATCGTGCGGCAACGTGGTATTCGGGCGAGGTATTTATGAATGTGCCTGCCGTATGGGATACCAATAAAGATGTGAATGCACTTGAATTTGATTACAAAGGCTTTGGAAAAATAAAGCTGAAGCTTATGTGCGGCAAGACAATAGGCGGTGACAGATACGAAACCGCGGTTACTTTTACCGATGACGGAGACTGGCATCATGTCATACTGCCGCTTGAAGATTTTAAAAAGAGCACAGTCCCCGTAAAAAAAGAGGATATTGTCGGAATAGCGTTTACATCGGCAGAAAACGGCGGACTTAACAACAATAAGGAAGAAACCAAGGCAATGAGCGCGGCGGAGCTTACGGCAAAGGCAAGAACCGGCTCGGTTGTCATTGATAATATAAGCCTTACAAATAATATTGAAAGCAAAAGCATAGAGCTTACGGCAAAGCTGTACTGCGGCGATGATGAATTGAAATCTTTAAAGGAGGCATCGGACGGAGTAATCACAGCCAAAGCCGGGATTTCGGGGGTTATGGGACAGCAGTCCGTTACGGCGGTACTGGCGGTGTATGACGAGAACGGAAGAATGTGCGGTTTGGATACGACACCCGGAACAATATCGGACAGCGGTATGCTGGAATGTACGTTGCCTGTTTCGGGGGCAGAAAAAAAGACCGCTAAGGTGATGCTTCTGAACAATATAGGTCAGATGATACCGATGACCGACAGCGTTGAGTTTTAAAAATACATGGGAGTGAGTCAAATGAATAAGAGCGGAACACTGAAAACCTTAAAGAATAATGCGCCTCTGCTTGCAATGGTGCTGCCGGGAGCAATATTTCTGATACTGTTCAGCTATCTGCCGATGTTCGGTATAATAATAGCGTTTAAAAAGTACAATTTTGCGGCAGGAATATGGGGAAGTCCGTGGAACGGACTGAAAAACTTTGAGTTTATGTTTTCAAGTCCCGATGCATGGGTGATTACAAGAAACACAATAGCCTACAATCTGCTGTTTATATTCGGAGGACTTGTTCTTAACGTTGCCCTGGCAATAGGCTTGAATGAGCTGAGAAACAAGATGTTTTCCAAGGTTTGTCAGACAATAGTGCTTATGCCGCATTTTCTGTCATATGTAATCGTGAGCTATCTGGTGCTTGCATTTTTACATGTGGAAAACGGTGTGTTAAACCGTGCGGTGCTGCCGCTGTTCGGTGCGGAGCCGATTGACTGGTACGCAACCGTAAAGGCATGGCCGTGGATTCTGATTTTCGTGAATTTCTGGAAAGCCACCGGCTACGGCAGCGTTGTGTATCTTGCAGCCATTGCCGGAATAGATACGCAGCTGTATGAGGCTGCTCAGATTGACGGCGCGACAAGATGGCAGAGAATACGCTACATAACCGTTCCGTCGCTTGTTCCTCTTATGATTATACTTACGATTATGAATGTCGGTAAAATATTCAGCGCGGATTTCGGACTGTTTTATCAGGTACCGTTAAACACGGGAACGCTTTATCCGGCAACGAACGTAATCAGTACATATGTTTACAACATGCTGACCTCGGCAGGTACGGGCAGTGTAGGTATGGCATCTGCGGCGGCATTCTATCAGTCGATAGTGGGATTTGTTCTTGTAATGACAACAAATCTGATTGTAAGAAAGATAGATCCTGACAGTGCGCTGTTTTAATCGGGAGGTATGTGGAAATGAAAAAAATCAATCTGTGTAATATTTTATTGGATATTTTGTTTGTACTGATTTCGGTTATGTGCATATATCCCGTGCTTTTGGTTATCGGTATATCGTTTACGGACGAAACTGCACTGGCGGATTTCGGCTTTAAGGTAATTCCCAAGGTATGGTCGCTCGGCTCCTACCGCTACATCGTGACGGCAGGAAATACGATACTGCGCGCCTACGGAATAACCGCTGCGGTAACAATAATCGGAGCGGTATCGTCAACGCTTGTCGTTGCACTGTATGCCTATCCGCTTTCAAGGACGGATTTTGCCTACAGAAAGCTGTTCATGTTTATGGCATTTTTCACAATGCTGTTTTCGGGCGGTGTTGTGTCATGGTACATGATATGCACAAATGTTCTGCATCTTAAAAATTCAATATGGGCAATGATTTTGCCGTATATAATGAATGCATGGCATGTAATAGTAATGCGCTCGTTCTTTACAATGTCAATTCCGGGTGCGATTATCGAGTCGGCAAAAATTGACGGTGCGGGCGAATGGCGTATTTTCTTTAAGCTTGTTATGCCTCTCGCGGTGCCGGGACTGGCAACAATCGGGCTTTTTGCAACGCTCACGTACTGGAACGACTGGACACTTCCGCTTTATTTTGTGACAGAGCCTAAAATGTACAACTTGCAGTTCCTTTTGCAGAGCATGATTTCCAACATACAAATGCTTACGGAAAACTCGGCGCTCATGGGTTCGACAAATCTGCTTGCGGACGTACCCAAGGAGGGTGCGAGAATGGCGCTTTGTATTATAGCAACAGGTCCTATACTCATAGTTTATCCGTTTTTCCAGAAATATTTTATACAGGGATTGACGGTAGGTGCGGTTAAGGAATAAGGTATTGCGAAAGGAGCTCGGGTTATGAAAATAAAAAGACTGCTGTCGGCGGTAACGGCATTTGCGCTCATTTTCGGAGTGAGCGTTCAGGCAAAAATATCAACAGGCAGTGATTTTAAAAATCAGACTCCCTCGGAGCTGCATGTTGAAGGAAAATACATTTATAACGCAGAGGGCGAAAAGGTACGGCTGACCGGCGCAAACATTCCCGATTTACAATGGGCGACCGGCGGCGACAACGACCTTGACCGCCGTATCGGAATACTGCTTGACCAATGGAATGCAAACTGCGTGAGACTGTGTGTTCACTCAAAATTCTGGTTCGGTCAGGAATGGTATCAGAACAGCAATTACAGCGATTACAGACGTAAGGTGGACGACATTATAAAGCAGGTCACCTCGCGCGGAAAATATGTTATATTGAATTTGCATGAATTTTATGCAATAACCGATCAGAATAAGCGGTTCTGGGAGGATGCGGCACAGGTTTATAAAAACAATCCGGGTGTTATTTTCGGATTGCTCAACGAGCCGCACGATATAACATGGGACGAATGGCGAAACGGCGGCAAACTTAAAACCTCCGATGCCTACGGCGAAAAAACAATAGATATTTACGGACACCAGCAGATACTCGAAATGCTCAGAAAGCAGGGCGCGAGAAACATAGTCATTGCCGGCGGACTGGACTGGGCATATTATCTCAACGGCATAGCCGACGGATATGACGGACTGGAGCACGGCTACCGGCTTGAAGAACCGCAGGGTATGGGCGGCAACGGAATTATATATGATACGCATATTTATCCGATGAAGCCGGAATACAATCCGTTGGAAAAAGCGCTTGACTGCGTTGTGGATGATGTGCCGATACTTGTCGGTGAATACGGTCACTGGGGTGAACGCCTTTTCGATTGGTATGATAATTATATATGTGAATATCCGCATGTGTGGATGAATGAGATACAGGACTACATAGAAAGAAACGAGCTGAATTATACATGCTGGTCCTTCCATATAGGAGCAAGCCCGGCTATGTTCACGGACTATGAAACCTTTTATCCCACGAAATATTCGGGCAGATACATGAAATATGCTCTGCTTAATACTCCCGAAACCAGGCCCGATGAAAAATATCGGCGCTACAGTGATCCGTCACCGCTGTCAACATGGGAAAAAACAATAGATTTTGATACAAATACAGCCGACTTCATGGTGTACGGCGATGAGGTGAGATGTGAAACGGGCGATTACGGAAAGCCGGACGAAAACGGCAATCCGACAAAGGGACTGCTTGTGGCATTTGACCGAAAGAACAGCGGCGACTGGAGCAGTGCCGCAACGGCTGAATTAAGCGGTGATTTCAGCGGCGCGTCATGGCTGGCGTTCAATGTAAAGGGCGACGGCGATATGCGCAAAATCGGCATCGGTATAGAGCTTAATGACGGACGGCAGTTTACAACATATATGCCGCTCGATTTGCATAAAAACTGGAAAAATTATTATCTGCCGCTTGATGTGTTCAAGGGAGATTACGGCTTGCTTGATACCGATATGATAAAATCGGTGATGTTTACTTCGCTTGAAGAGGGCAAGGGCAGCTTTACGGTTGATAACATCACTGTGGGCGGTCTGCCGTATGAGGAAAAAGCGGAATTTACGGTTTCGGATAAAACCGAAAAGGAACAGATGACATGGAAAGCATGGGAGGACGACGAAAATTCCTACGAGGACTCCTTTACCTATGTTTATGATAATGCACAGTCGCACAGCGGCGGTACGGCAGTGAAATTTTATTATAACTGCCCCAAAAACTCCTATGGCGGTCAGGCGAGAGCCACAATTCCGAGCTCGTGGAACATAAATGACGCGACATATTTCACCTTTTGGGCAAAGGGTGACGGAACAAATCAGAAATTTATGCTCCGCTTTGAGGAGGAAAAGGGTACAAATAAAAATGAGCAGCGTTCAAATTTCAAAAAGCGCGAGCTTGAACGGTTTTGTATTTCGTTTGATGTCAATTCAACGGAATGGAAGCAGTATAAATTCAGAATTTCCGATTTGGGCATGAGCGATATACTGCATATGCAGCGTCTCAGGTTTATAAGCCTGTTTAATCTTACGCTTGAAAGCAGCGGAAGCGTTGTAATATCCGATTTTGCCTTTACAAATAAGGGGGAAGAGCTGAAAGCGGATTACACATCACATGAAAAACCGCATAAGAGCGAAAGCATTACCGCATTGGAAACAAAGTACCCTGAGAACGTTATTATGCAGATTCCGAAAGAGTTTGAAATAGAAGCAGGAACGGAGGAGCATATAAGTATTCATCTTATGAATAAAACGGACAGACATGTGAGCGGCGAGATGAGCATTTCCGGGCTGCCCGTTGACGGAACGGCAAATGCAAAATATGACTGCTACGGCGGCTATGTTTCATATCCGCATTATCCGTGGAGAAGCTACTCGCTTACCAACTTTGCGGTGAATATACCGAAAGATAAAAAAGGCGTATATTACATAACCGTAAAAGATGAATCGCAAAACGGCATAGAGCCGATGACATATAAGCTGACCGTAAAATAAAGCGGCGGCAGTATGAAAGGAATTCGTGTTTGAGTATGAAAAAATGGAAATATATAAAACGTCTTGCGTCAATGCTTTGCATATTTTCAATTACGGCATCATTGGCGGTAAGTCCCGCAAAGGCGGCGGAAACGGTTAAATTTAACTATAAGCTGGGTATGGATTCCGATTCTCTGTTTGATACAATGTACGGCTACAGCGGAGGTACGAGCGAATCGCCGTCACAGCCGAACCTGTCAAAATCATATGTTGAGGGAAAATACGGAAAAGCTTTGCAGATAACATATCACGGATTTAAAATAAACAATCCGGCAAAGCGCTATAATGCATATCTTTTTAAATTCAAGCAGTCGGACATAACTGTGGGAAACGAAACGATGAAAATGCTTGACCTGCTGCGTGACACAAATACCGTTTCCATGTATGTGCATACTCCCCAAACCGTTGACCATACGGGCAGCGGTGCGGCGGCAAGCCGTACTCTTGAAATGATGTTTGAATTTGCAGCAACGGACGGAAACAAAAAATATTCCAAGAAATTCCAGCTGCCGAACACAGGCGAATGGGCATATATAAGCCTGCCGGTAAATGTGTTCACGGGTAACGGCACAAATATGAAGGACGGAATACAGGGGGATAATTACACTTCTCTTACAAGCATGTCAATATCATTTCCGTATAAGGACTATTTCGGTGCAAATCCCGATGATTCGACATGGGATACTCCGTGGGACGAACCGCTCATTATTGACGAGCTGCTGTTCGACCGATCAACCGATACGGAAACGGCTGTAAATCCGCCGTCATCGGGTGAGGAGGCATATCACGAGAATGCCAATCTGAAAGCGCTGTATGTGGACGGAAACGAAGTCCCCGGTTTTGATAAAAACAGCGAGGTAAATGAAGCGGCGCTGCCGGGATATATAAAGCCGGAGGAAATAGCGGAGCATTTCAGCGTTGAGCCGGAGGCAACGGAAATAAAAAAGACAAACACAAATCAGGCGATTACGGGAGCAAAATGTGAGCTTTCGCTGCCGTCATCACTGCCCGGACAGGGTACCGTAACGGTAACGAGTGCGTCGGGCAAGGCGAAAAAAACGTATAAAATTAATTTTACTCTCCGCAACGGCATAAGAGTGCAGAACAATAAAATAAGCGGAGACATTTCCGGCACTCTCACAATTCCGATTGTGAACGAAAGCGCCTCCGAAACCGAAAGTGCAGCGGTTATTGCCGGAATTGCCGATAAAGACAGCGGAGCTGTTATACGTGCGTACACCTCGGAGGAAAAGAGCATGGCACCGGGAGAAAGCGCCGATTTCACAATACGCGGAGCTGTAAATGAAAACGAAACGGTACAGTTTTTTACGGTAAACAATTTGTCGGAGCTGCGCCCGGCTGCCGCTCCGTTCGTGCTGCCGTATGAAGAAATAGGAACTGCCCTGAGCAGCGGCGAATTAAGCGCGGTATCGGTACGGTTTTCGGAAAAAAGCGGTGTGCTCAGCGTCAGTGCGGCGGCAAAAAGCGGCGGCGGACTGATTGTGATTAAATCGGACGGCAAAATCATCGGTGCAAGAGCCGCTGCGGTAACGGACGGCATGATAAATGAAGATATACCGATTGACAGCGTAAACAGCGGCGAGATGAGCGTAAGCATTATTTTCGGAGACAACAAAACCGACAGAAGCTTTTATTATGCTTCTGCCGAAGAAATTGACGAGTGTATTGCGGAATACAAAAGCATTACGGAATCGGACGCAGCCGCATTTTACGCAAAGTACGGAAAAATACTGAATGTTCCGTCCGAGCTGTGGGATATGCTGACCGAAAGTGAAAAAATATCCGTTTTGGTCAGTGCGGACAAAAATGTTACGGATATTGACGAAATACGCAATGCGGTCGGCAGAGCGGCGGTTTTGCAGCTGGTGAATAAATGCGATGTTCGCATTCTGACAAAGCTGTTTAAGGAGTACAATGACATTTTATGCTTTGACACATCAGCGGATTTTTATGCCGAATATGTCCGCGATAACGTTTCAAAGGTGCTTGAAACCGTATCAAAAAACAGATATGAAAGTCTGGAAGCGGCGGATAAAGCGTTTTTTGACAGCGGATTTATATATGCGGTAAACAGCGTAAGCAATTATACGGAAACGGGAAAATTGCTTGAACAAAACCGGGAGCGTATCGGCAATTCGTTTGATTATGCAAAATACAACTCACTCACCCCGGGCGAAAAAACGGAATTTTTATCATATCTGAGCAAAAGACAGATAACATCGTTTGCCGATTTAAACCGTGCGCTTTTGGAATACAATCAAAATCAAAGCACATCTTCGCCGAGTGTATCGGGCAAGGGTGACGGCAGCGGAACAATTGTCCCGGGCGATACTTCAACCGCAAAAGCACAGGAGGAAAATTCACTTCCGGCACAGAAAACGGTTTTTGGTGATGTACCTCCGTCCCATTGGGCATACGGAGCAATACAGGCACTGTACGTTTTAAAAATTGCCGACGGTATTTCGGACGGAGTTTTCGGAGCGGATAATGCCGTTACGCGTGAGCAGTTTGTAAAGCTTTTGTCGGGTGCGGCGGCATTGAATGAAAATGAAGCTGCTGCCGCAAGGTTTGATGATGTCAATCCCGATGAATGGTATGCGGCATATATAAATTCCGCGGCGGAGGCAGGAATTGTCACAGGTGTTGAAGAAAACGTATTCGGTGTGGGAAAAAGCATTACGCGTGAGGATATGGCGGTGCTTATAGCGCGCACGCTCACGGCAAAGGGAATTACACTTCCTTTAAGCAGCGGTGCGAAATTTGATGATGATTCAGATATTTCGGAATATGCAAAAAGAAGTGTGTATGCATTAAAGGAGCTGGGACTTATTGCCGGCATGGAAGGCAATATGTATAAGCCGAAGGAAACGGCAACCAGAGCGCAGAGCGCAAAGCTGCTCTACGGTGTATATTCGTATATTACCACAGCGGCAAAGGAAGAGATTGAGGAATACGGCAGATTATATAAAAAGCTGTCCGCAACAGGACTTGTAAAAAAGGCAAAAAATGCGGACGATATTGTAAGCCGCGGCGAATTTGCAGCGGTGATGGCGGCATTTATGAATAAAAAGGACAATGTCTTTTCAAACGGTGAGGTAATGTATGCCGATGTGCCGCCGGGTAGCGTTTACTATGATGATGTAATGTATCTTTATGCAAAGAACATTATATCGGGAAGTATGGGCAGCTTCAGCCCGGAGGCTCCGATAACGGTTTCGGATGCACTGTCGATGATTGTAAAGGCGCTGGGCTATGGCGAGCTTATGAAAACAGAGGGTATAACCGATTACAATGCGGCGGCGGTAAGATATAAAATTATCGAGGATAATTACGGCGCATATGATTCTCCGATGAATTTTGAAACGGTTATGAAGCTTATAGACCATGTCAAGGACGTGAATGTCGTAAAAGCCGATTTGTCGGGCGCGTCACCGTCCTATGCGGTGACAGAGGAAACCGCACTGTATTACTATCACGGTATCCTCACGGTAAAGGGAATTTTAAGGAGCGCCGGTGTGCGTGCAATAGATTCCGGCTTGAAAACAAACAGCAATACGGCAGGAATAGGAGATATGATGTATGACTGTGCCGACACGGAGATATATAAAAATCTCGGCTGCGAGGTAAAGGGTTATTACAGGGAAGATGAAGAAATCCTGCTGTATGCGGAGGCAACCGAAAGAAACAGCATTGTTACGGTAAGCAAGGAGCAGACGGAGTCCTTTGAACAGTCAAAGCTGTATTACTGGGACGGAGCATCAAAGCGCAGCATCGAAATTCCGAAGAGCGCACGTCTTATGAAAAATTACAGCTGCATCTCAAAGCTGACGGAGGACGACTGCAAAAATGCGGAGGAAATAATTTTAATCGACAATAACAGAGACGGCGAGTACGAGGCAGTCAATATAATAAACGAAAAAACGTACTTTGTAAACCAAATATCTGCGGAAAGCGGAAAGATTTACGATTATTATGAAAATACTCCGATAACAACCGACAGCGGTATTGTGTTTAACGTTTACGATATTAACGGAAACGCGATTAGCATAGGCGATATAGGCATTAATGATGTGCTGTCGGTACAGGCGGACGATGCAAACGAAAGCTGTGTGATATATGTTTCAAAACAGCGTGACGAGGGTACGGTAAAGGAAACGGGTACGGAAAACGGAGACCGCTATGCACGTATAGGGGACAATAAATATATCGTTGCCGATAATGTTGCGGAAAGTGCCGCGGAGGTTAAAAAGCTCACGACCGGCACGGGAGTTACCGTTTATCTCAATCACAGAAACAAAATTGCGCATGTTCTGTACAATTATAAATTCTCCGATTTCGGTTACGGATACATTGTAAAAACAATGACCTCCGATTCGGGTGAGGATCTGCTTGTGAGAATGTATGCGGCAGGCGGCGGTTTGGAAAATGTGACGCTTTCATCAAAGGCAACGGTAAACGGTCAGAGGGCGACAACGGCACAGGCTCTGGAGGATATTCTTAAAAACTCCAACACCGATACAACAAGTGTCAGCCAGCTTGTGAAATTCAAAAAGAATACGGACGGCAAAATAAGAGAGATTAATACCGCCGACTATGTGGACGATATTGATTTGTACACAAGCTCTGCCGAATTTACAAGGTATCATGACCTTACGGATTCATATTATCATATGCTTTACAAAGCATATGTGGGTTATGTGAGAATGGCTGATGATACGCTTATAATAAACGTACCGTCAGACAAGTCCGACATGAACAACAAGGATTCATACGGAATTATGCAGTTTGCGGACCTGACATCAGGGACACATAAACGCGTTGAGATTTACAATATGTCTCAGGATAAAACGGCGGGAATTGCCGTTATCCATTCATCTTCGGCGGGCGGTTATGAGCTCAACAGCAATTCCACGTCCATGGTTATAAAGAATATCGGCGAAACGCTTGAGGACGGCGAAACGCGGACTCTGCTTACGGTTTTGTATAACGGCGAGGAAAAGGAATACATGCTGGCGGAGGACTGTTCGCTGCAAAAAGAATATTCAAACAACGGAAAAACAGCCGTCAGTGTATTGGATAAGGGCGACGTTATCCGCGCCGGATTTAACGGAAAGGGCGAGGTGTGCGATTATCATAAAATATTTGATTTAAGCAATGATGATGATCCCACAATCGTGAGCCGCGGCTTTGAGGCAGAAAATGCATCGGAGTACTACGGCTCGAAAAGAAATATGATAGCATATTCGGGAAATGCAGAAAACGGCAATGACGATGTCCGCTGCGGCAGACTTTGGGAGGGAAACAATAACAGCGCATGGTTCCCCGGAGTGAAATGCTCGTTTGAATTCGGATATGCAAAGGAGGTTCGCAACAATACCGTAATACTCGGTGTATATCCCGGAAGCGATGCCGATAATAAAGGCAGCGCCGACAGGTATCTGAATCTCAAAAACAGAAGAGTCTATATTATAGACGAGGTAAAAGATGAAGTAAAGCTCGGTACACCCGAGGATATAGTATCGGCGCAGTATTCGGGTGAGAGCGGAGCAAGCAGAATAATTGCGGAAAGACACAGTGATGTTGCGTCATGCATCATAATAGTAAAGAGGAGGTAACGGTATGGATATATTAAAGAAGCTTGCGGCGGTAATTATTGCATTGTCGCTTACTGCCGCACCGTTATCGGCATATGCGGCGGCAAATTTTGATGATGACGGAAACAGAACGGAGGAGGAATTGCCGGACGGAGCCGCAGAGGACAACCGCCCCAAGCATGAGCTTGACAATCCCGACGATGCCTATACGGAGGATTTGGAATATAAGGAATACATACGTCTTAAAACCGAGTACAACGAAACGGTAAACAAGCTTTCCTCACTCGGAATATGGCACGGTGCGGCAGGCGGCGAGCATACCGATACAATCAGTGCGGAGGATTTTTGTAAAACAGTATGCAGCTTTGCGGATATGAACGGACTTGGCTATGAGGAAATACATTCCATGGGCTATGACGGAGGCATGCTTGATACTCCCGAAAGCCGCGTAACCTTTGCAGCCGCGGTGCGTATATTCGTAAACGTGCTGGGCTACGGTACATTTGCGGAAAATGTCGGCGGCGGTGACGATGCATATTTATCGGTATGGAACAGATACAAAATATCATCGCGGATTTTTGAGCAGTCAAAGGAGCTTACGCTGTTGGATGCGGCTCATTTAACCGATGATGCCCTTGAAGCCGAGGTTTATAAAAAAAGCTATTCCGGCGGAAGAGCGGTATGGGAAAGCTCCGGCAAGGAAGCGATAGAGTACTTTAAGGATATAAGATATGTAAAGGGTATTGTGCGCTCGGCGGGCGAATACAGTATTGACAATACGGAAACGCCTAATCGGGTAAGCATAGACGGCAGACTGTTCGGCATGGGAAATGCCGATTATATGCCGAAGCTCGGCTGCCGTGTGTGCGCATATTACAGAGCCGATGATGACGAGCTTTTGTATATGAGTATTCTTCCGAACAACAGCAGTATTACAATTGACGGCGAGGATATCTTCGACACAACGGATTTGCGCATACGCTACAATGACGGCAAAAGCGACAGAAGCATATCCGTTGCCGGCGGTGCGGCAGAGGTATTGAATTATATGTCCGCAAAGAAATTTGCCGGAAACGATCTGGAAAAGTGCGATTACATAACTGCCGTAGACAATAACGGTGACGGAAAATATGAGGTTATATTCGTGTTCCGCTATGATGTAATGGTTGCGGACAGGGTATCGGTGAATGAAAACAAAATTTACGGCTTGTATAACGATACGGAAAACTATACGCTCGATATAGATTTTGAAAGCCCGGATACAAAGCTGTTTGACAGGAACATGAACCCGGTAGACAGCAGTTATATCATTTCAAATTCGGTTTTGTCGATAGCGAAAAACAACGAAAAAACACGTGTAATCGTGAGCAATCTTACCTACAGCGCAAAGGTCACAACTGCCGAGCCGGGCGGATACGGCGAGGGACGCGTGTATTGCGGAGAACGTGAATACGGCTACAGCACAAACGGCGATTATTGCAGCACAAAGGTAAAATCGGGCAGAAAATATACATTTTATCTGGACTACAGGCGCCGCATAGCAGGCGTGAAAGAGGAAACGGCGGACGAAATCAAGTACGGGTATCTGATATATGCATATGATTCAACCCCGGAGGGCGGCGAGTGCGTAAAGCTGCGCATGCTGCCGTATACCGGCGAGCTGGACGATTTTGAAACGGCAAAAAAGGTTGTTATTGACGGTGCAAGCCGTAAGGGGACACTGAATATAATCAATACTCTTGCGGAGTCGGTACAGAAATGCCGTGAGGAAAAACAGAATACGGATGCCGATTATCAGCCGCAGACGGTAATGTCGGGAACGGTTGTATATGTGCGTGAGCCTGTGCTTTACAAAACCGATGATGACGGACGGGTAAAGTATATCGATACGCCGTATACCTCACAGGCAGAGTACGGTGACGGAGAAACCAATATTTTCAAAAGAAAAACGCTGACCTATTATCCCGATTTTTCAAAAAAAGCCGCAGGGCAGAAAGCCGGCGGAACATTTTTAAGAAATCTTATGGCATTCTCGAACAACAACGGCTCGGCAACAGCGGTGGATAACGGCACAAAGGTGTTTGTCGTGCCGGTAACAAACGACCTCGGAAGAATAAGAAATGCCGATAATTACATAAAGAGCAATCTTGCGTATTTTAAGGACTGGCGCAGTTATCCCGAAACGGGTGACCAATATACGGAGCTTAACAGAATAGATGCGTATAATCTTAACGAGGAGCGCGTTGCCGGAATTATTGTATACAGTAAATCCGTGGATGCTGCCGAAAATATTGATAAAACCGTACCGCTGACGGTTGTTTCGGGCATAGGCAAGGCTCTTAACGATGACGGCATGGAGGTCACAAGGCTGTGGGGCTATCAGGGCAATTCCGAGGTGTATGCAGACCTTGCGGAGGACGTATATCTCACAAAAGCATATAACGGACCGGACGGGACAAAAATCACGTCAACGGTTAAAAAAGGCGACATCATAAGATATACGGTCAATTCGCGCGGTGAGCTGGCGGATTATGTGAAAGTGTTTTCATTAAGAGATGAAGATGATCCCGATTATGTAAAGCAGGGGAACGAATACGGCAGCGGTGCCGATCCCGCAACGCTCAACAAGACGCTTATAGCGGTTTCCGACGGAAAATATGCCGCTAACGGCTATAATACCGCACATATATACGATTCTGCCGGAAATTACAATTTCGGAGCAAGCTACCGTGTTGTATACGGAAGTCTGGCATATAAAAACGGAACAAATCTTGTTTTAAGAACACTTACGGACACCGCCTACGGAAAAACGCAGAGTACGGAAATTGCCGATTTCACGGGCTTTAATGTGCTTTGCATTGACGAAGCCGCCGATAAGGTGTATGTTCCGTCAGCCGATGAGCTTTTGAGCGAACGTGGTGCCGGAAACGATGCATCAAAAATAATAATGCACACGGAGGGCGGAAAACAGCGCCAGCTGATTATTGTTAAGAGATCGAAATAAAAGGTTTACCGCTTTATGCGGAGAAATGGAGCGTAAGATGAAAAAAATATCCGGAGTTATTCTGATTTTGTGTATGCTTGCTTTTGCATCGGCAGGCTGTCTTGCACAAAGCGAGGAAATAAGAGTGGACGGAAATCGGCTTGTGACGGATAACGGAGATATTACACTCAGGGGTGTTAATATCCCCAGCCTCGGCTGGGGCATGGCGGAGCATCTTTATGAGTCCGCCATAGAAATGTTTGATTCATGGAATGCGAACATTATACGTGTGGCGGTTCAGCCGAAGTACTGGAATAACGGCTCAACCGAAGAAAAAGGTGAAAGCGCGGGCTTGAGTGCGGAAAAATACAGAGAATATGTCGATAATCTGATTTCGCTTGCGGCGTCAAGGGGCAAGTATGTTCTTCTGGATTGCCATACATATGTCATGCCGGTGCAGGAGACCTATGACTTCTGGCTTGAAATGTCACAGCGCTACGGCAATAATCCGACCGTAATCTTCGGACTTCTGAACGAACCGCATGATATAAAACCGCAGAAATATAATGAGAAGACCTCATCATGGGAGGCGGATTCGGAAACAAACACCTGGGAGGTATGGAGAAACGGCGGATACATTTCCATGAACGGTGAAGTTGTAAAAGCATACGGACACCAGGAGCTTGTCGAAGCAATCCGCGACAAGGGAGCGAAAAACATTCTTGCCGCAGGCGGACAAAACTGGGCATATGATATTTCGGGAATTGCAAACGGCTATGCACTCACCGACTGCGGCAGCGGAAATGATATGTCAAAGTCGGGAAACGGAATAATATACGATACGCATATATATCCGTCAAAGGGCAACCGCGACAGCTGGGACTATTATATCGGACAGGTGCGTAAAATTGCTCCGGTCATTGCCGGAGAATGGGGCTGGGACGGCTCCGACAGTACCGTTACGGGCAACAGCACATCAATAAGCTCTGTCTGGATGCGCCAGCTTATAAGATGGATGGACGATGGTTACGGCGGCTATGGCGGCGTTCCGCTGAACTATACGGCATGGAATTTGCACATGAAATCCAGTCCGCGAATGATAACCGACTGGGACTTCAAACCCACCGCATTTAACGGAGCATATATAAAAGAACATCTTTTAAGCACAGAACCGACCGCAAATATGAGCGGCGGCGAATACATAAATGATTTTACCGATGATGTGTTCAGAGGTTATTCAAATAACCGCACATCAACAATGGTATCGGACGGCAGACTCAGCATGACATATAAGGCTGACTATTCGGCGCTTATGTATCTGCCGCTCGAATGGGATTTAAACGGTGTGCAGCGGCTTTCAATGGATATATCGGGACGTGCCGGGGATAAAATCAACATAGGCTTTTACTGTACCGATACGGAATACTGGACAAAAGAGATTGAGCTGACGGGCGCGGGACAGCATGTGTCAATCGGTGTGGATGAGCTTACGATAGAGGGAAATCCCAATACCGACGGACTTTTAAAGGGAATATATGCAATAGCCGTAAAGGGTTCAACATCGCAGGACGGCACACTCACGATAGATAATGTGAAGATAGAAAAATCTTCAAATCCGTCAATATCCGCTCCGAAGCATGAATATGCCGATAACGGCAGAGACACGGTATTTGACATTGACAATACAAACTTTGCATCGATGAAAAACTACAAAGGCCCGGCATCAAGCTCGTATTTTAATTCCGAGATTGTCGATACGGAGGGCGCGGACGGCAATACAACAAAGGCAATAAAAATCTCGTATAACCGTAAGGACGGACTTTACGGAGGAAATACAACGCTTAACTTCGGTGATATAAGAGTACCGAGGGACACAAAATATTTTTCGATATGCGTAAAAAGCTCCGGAACATCACAGCGTCTCGATATAAGCGTCGGAGGTACGGGAGTACAGGTTGTAACGGCTGCCGGTGACAGTGAATGGCGGCAGTATGTGTTCGACCTTTCGGACGAGCTGCTTAATCCCGATGAAATGACATCGGTTGTTGTAAATACAGGATATAAGCTTGAGGATTACTTCTTTATTGATAATATCTCGCTTACGAGGGATTATCCCGAAAAAACGGCGGCATATCAGTACCGCGAGGCAAAATACGGCTTTGAGCGCGAATGGTCATGGAAACGCTATCCCGTTATGAGTACTCAGAACGGCACCGACGGCGACAGTATAAGCGCAAATATAATAAACGACGGTTATCTGTCCCCGAAAGGCTATGCGGTTACGTATAACCGTACCGGCGGTGAAATGTCAAGAGCGGTGGTTGACTATAAATCTTCATCGGACTTCTTCAAATCGCGTCCGACGATAAAGGACGATATGTCATACGGAACCGATCTGGTGTTTTATGCAAAAACTCTGACGGGAGAGCAGAATATAAGCGTCTCGCTTATAGATCCCGTTTATGAAACATACACAAATGAAGTAACCGTTCATCTGTCGGGCGAGGGCTTTAATGAATACCGCATACCTCTTGATGAGTTTTTAATATGCGACTGCAATATCCCGATAAAGCCGGGACGGATGAGAGGAATACGAATCGGCGGTGCGGATAAAAATACCTCCGGCAGCTTTGTGATTGACGATATTAACATAACAAATAAAGCCGAGGTTTCAAAAAACGCGTACTATGATACCGTTTACTTCAATGATTTTGACAATGACGTGTTTGCGGAAGGAGAATGGTCGGCAACGGGAACGCAGACCGATACGAAGTATTTTAAAGCCGAAAAAATAAGCAGCGGCGGATACAAAAACAGCGCTGCATTAAAGCTTGATAATTTATGGGGAACATCGGCGCAGACCGTAACGCTTACCAACGGAATACCGGATAACTGGGATATGAGCAGGGTTCTTTGCGTCGGAGCAATGACAAAAGCGGAAAATATCGCATACGGTGCAAAAAGATTTCCTCAGACGGGCAAAATCAGACTTGACCTTTATAACGGCGATATGCTCACGGGAACAGCGTATCTCGATGCATCGCTCGGCAGCTGGGGCTGGAGTATGGGAGAATTTACGCTGAATACAAAAACCGATAACAGCGAAGCCGTAATTGCAGGCTCGGATAAGCTTGTAATGTCCATGGCGGATTCGCAGACTTCAACAATTATCATAGACGAGCTGACATTCTCGTATATGCCTGTTGACAGAAGCGGCGAAATCAGTGACAATGTGAATTACTTTGAAACCTTTGAGGGAACATCAATGAATTTCGCAAACGGCGGACTGACAAATGCAAATGATGATTATTTCAAGGTTGTTGATACAAAGGGAAGTATAAATGACAAGGGACAGAATATTCAGTATATATTCAAACAGAAATATACTTCGGAAACAGCGCCGTACCTGTATTCGCAGCTGCCGTCCTCGTGGGGGCTTCAAAGAGCGGACAGCATGAATTTCATTGCGGGACTTATGACGGATTCATCGGTAAAGTGGTACTGGCGCACAAAAAACAGCGCTGCATATTCCGATGAATACTGCAACGAAACGCTTACACCGATATTTGCGCTGGCTGACAAATACGGCAGAGAATACAGAGCCGAGGTTACTTTAAATTCAAATGTGAATACCACGGAATACTCGATTCCGCTTTCAAGCTTCAAAGACAAAAACGGAAACAGTCCCGACCTGACGCTGATAAGCGAGGTCAGAATTTATCCCGACTGCTCAACGGACGCGGCGGCATTCTGGCTGGATAATTTCGGATTTAAGTCGGACGATACAAAGGTAAGCGTGGAAAACCTTGAAATAGGCGATAAGGTGACGTTTGAAATAACGGGAACTCCCGATGAGGACGATATGCTTTATGTCTGCGCATACAATGCGGACAAAACGCTTGCCTCCGTAAAGCTTGAAAAAGCATCGGCAGGCAAAAAAGAATTCAATAAAACCGACGGGGCGTCGGAATACAAAGTATTTATATGGAACAATATGAGACCGGTCATTTAATTATAAGCTATAAAAGGAAAGGAGTATTGTTATGAAAAAAACAATAGCCGCACTTATTGCGGCAGCAATGACTGTATCGGCAATTCCGCAGGCGGTAACGGCAGAGGAGGAATGGACACAGCTCCATTCGTTCACATTCGACTCGTCCGAATGGGCGCTTACCGGCAATAACAGCGTTCTCGGCACGGCAGACGTGCTCTACCCGAACAGTGAAACGGGCGGGGACAGCCTGAGGTTTCTTTATACCGAAAGCGACCAATCCCCCCTGTCGAATATTGAGGTGAGTGACGAAAGAGTTTCGGCAATCGTGAACACAAACGGTATTTCAAAGCCGTCGGGCAAGGTGCTTGCGTCCGGGGAATCAACGAATAAAGGTGAGGCAAGAGCGATTGAGGTATATAAAGTACCCGAAACAGAGGCAGCGTCCGACACGACAAAGCTGAAATTATCGTATGATTTCGCATTGCATGATGTGAACCCATCATATAGAAAATTTCTGCCGTTCTACGGATTAAAGCTTTCAGCCTCGGACGGCACGGAGTATTATCCCATAGCAATAAATCAAGGAACGGAGCTTACCGGAAAAAAAGTGTATTCATCGAACGGAACTGCACAGACCATATACAGCGGTGTCACCATAGACTGCGAAAAGTGGTATAATGCGGAGGTTGTTATCGACTTCTATAACGGTATTGTGGAAACATATCTGGACGGAGTACAGATTTCAAATGCACAGACTCCGGCGACAAAGTTTACACTTGATAACCTGTCGGGTATTTCGCTTGTGCAGAATCAGAGAGAAAAGAATGACGATTATATCTTCTATGACAACATAACGCTATCGTCATCAACGGTTGCTAAGGAGCCGGATTCTCTTGTAAACGTAGAGCTTTCGAGAACTCCCTCGGATGCGGCGGTTACGGTCGGTTCGGAAATCAAGTATACGGCAAATGTGACGGATTCGCTTGACCGCGATATGACAAAGGTGGATTTTTACCTTAACGGAACTCTCGTTTCAACCGATACGGAGGCACCCTACGAATATACGGTATCGGATTTGGCATTGGGAAGCAATACCGTTAAAGCCGTTGCGGAAAATACAAACGGCAATACGGGCGAGGCGGAAAACACAGTTTCGGTAAGTACTTTTCTGACCGATTCCGTATATTCAAGCGACATGATATTCCAGCGCGGCAAGCCGATTGTAATAAAGGGAAGCGGTAAAAGCGGCGAGGTTATAACCGCAGCGTTCAACGGACAGACCGCATCATGCACGGCGGAACACGGAAAATGGGAAATACAGCTTCCTGCCATGGAGGCTCTGAAGTCGGCGGATTTGGTGCTGACAGGCTCAAGCGGTGCTGCAATAACTCTTTCAAATGTTGCCGTAGGTGATGTGATTTTGTGCTCGGGACAGTCGAACATGAACCGTACATTTTCGGCATTCGGTCAGCTGCGCGGCGAAACCGATAAAGATTATGAGGACATGAGACTGCTCATTGCTGAGGACGCGTCCGGCTGGAAAACGGCTACAAAGGATAATTCATACAACTTCTCGGCTTTGGGATATATGATAGGAAAGCGCGTTTTAAGCGAAAATCCCGATGTTCCCGTCGGAGTTGTCCGCGCAAGCTATGACGGCTCCGCAATAACCGCATGGACGGGAAATTATGCATTCAACTGGGACGCAGATGCGCGCAGCATGTTTGCAGGGGCAAAAAGCTCGCAGTCAACATGGTTCTATTCACGCATTTCGCCGCTCCGTGATATGTCATTCAGCGCGGCGGTATGGTATCAGGGCGAAGGCAATACATGGTATGCAAACAACAACTATGAAAAAGCAATGGTTTCTCTTATAAATAACTGGAGAACAGTTTTTGAAGATGATGACCTGCCGTTTGTCGTAATTCAGCTCCCGACGGCGAATTTCGCAAAAATCTATAATTCGGGCAGAAACGGCGTGGGTGTAAGAGCAGGTCAGTGGAATGTGTCCGAAAGACTTGACAACGTAAAAACGGTTGTAAGTATCGATACGGGAAATACAAATGATGTTCATCCGCAGGATAAACAGCCTATAGCCGACAGAGCGGCAGCATTTGTTAAAGACTTCATAAACGGAACACACGGCGAAAACGAAAGTCCGTCCTTTGAAAGCATGACAAGAGACGGGGATACGCTTATTCTTCATTTCAGGAATACATACGGCGCATTGCAGACGGACGACGAACAGGCTCCGCTCGGCTTTGAAATCAGAAATGACGAGGGTGTTTATTCCGATGTCGCTGCGGTTATAAACGGCGATACAATAGAAATCAACGCGGCAGGAATTGAAAATCCGCAGATAAGATATGCTTGGTCGGATACTCCGGGTGTTGATAAGGAGCTTGTGGCAGCTCAGACGGCTGCACCTGCGGCGGCAAATCTTTTCAATGCAAACGGACTGCCGATGGCTCCGTTTAAGACAGACGACAACGAAAAATATTTCTATAAAGACCTTGCGGCAAAAACAGACTGCTATAAATATGCGCCGTACATAAGCGATATAGCACAGGACAATGACGGTAATATTTTAATCCGTGCATATGATACGGACGGAACGGTCGAAAAGGTGAGTGTGTACATTGACAATGTTCTTGCAGGAGACGCGCAGAAGAACGGAGATGTCTGGACATTTACACCCAATACGGAGCAGGGAGTGCATAATGTGTATGCCGTTGCGGCGGATAACGACGGACTGACCACTCTCGCAAACGAGGAATCAACCTATACGATTACAAGACCTGCACACAGCGATTATGTTACACCGGGTTATACAAAAACAACAAGAAGCGCTGCATACGGCAACGGTACGGAGCTCTTTAACAATTCGGAAAACAATGCGGACGGTGAAAATACAAATGTCTCCGCAGCGGTTCCGAACGGCGAGACGGACTCATCTCTCAGACTTTCGGCAGTATCGGCAAACAGCAGTGTAGCAGCGGTTATATCCGTAAGCGAAGCGGATAATGCCCAGAGTAATATTACCGTTGAGGCGGACATGATGTTTGAGGGCGGACAAGATGATAATGGCATACAAGCCGCAAGAGGTATCAATGCGGTTACAAAAGAGGGAAATGAATTCCAGCTGCTGTTTGTTACTCAGACTTCAATGCGTATATGCGGCAATTATTATGAAATCAAGCCCGGTATCGCAAACGACAGATGGTATAACGTTAAAATCAGCTTGAACCCCAATGCCGGTACATTCAGTATGTGGCTTGACGGCATTATGAAGTATGATAACTACAGCTTTGTTTACGAAGCAAAGGATTATGCCAAGAATGAGTATATGTTTGACCGCATAAAAGAGGGAATAACGGCTGTTAAGCTTTACCATACGGCATCAAAGAGCAACGGCGGAGTCGAAAATGCGACATATTTCGACAATCTCAGCATAAGTGAAACAGTATATACCTTGGGTGAAGTCACACCTATCACGGAATATAAAATACTCTCTTTGAATACGGAAAACGGAATTGACGTAAGCGTGCAGATACCCGACAGTCCCGATGTGAATGCAGTGTTGTATACGGCAGTGTATGATTCGGACGATAAGCTTATCAAGGTTTATGAAAGCGCGGTTAAAAAGCAGCTTCATTATGACATTCCGGACGGAGCGGCAAGCGTTAAAGCGTTTGTGTGGAACAGCATGAAACCGCTCTGCGCATCGGCGGAAAAATAAAATTGAAAATAGGGGTATGCCGCGGCATGCCCCTGATGGTTTTTCGGAGGTTAACATGGATTTTGAAAAAGCAAAAGAAATGCCGTGCTTTAAGGACAGACTTGTGAGACTGCGCCGTGAGTATGACAAGCAGCGCCGGGAAAAGCTGCCGCAGCTTACAAGAGAGCTGTTTGATTATTTCTATGAAACAGGCTCGAGAAAGGAGTATGAGGAGCAGTACTTCAAAAGAAGAAGTGCGCTGCTTAATGCCGCTCTTGTAAGCCTTATATACGGCGAGGGCATAGATTATCTGGCAGGCATAACGGAGGAAATCTGCACGGAGTTTACATGGGCGCTGCCGGCACATATGGCAAAAGATAATCAAAATCCCGAAAGAGTGATTGATTTGTTTGCCGCCGAAACAGGCGAAGCTTTGTCCGAGATATGTGCTTTACTGGGTGATAAGCTTCCGCAGGCTACCGTTAAAACAATCAAAAATGAGCTTATGCGGCGCATTGTACTGCCGTTTGAGGAGGAAGCCTTTGCGTGGGAGAAATTTACGCATAACTGGGCGGCGGTCTGCGGCGGCTGTGTGGGAATAACGTTTATGTATATGTTCCCCGAAAGGTTTGAAAATATCGAGGGCAGGCTTGTAAAAACAATGGAAAATTACATCTCCGGCTTTGGAGATGACGGCATTTCCCCCGAGGGCTTGGGATATTGGAATTACGGCTTCTGGTATTTCACGGGCTTTGCGGATTTGTATAAGCGCAGATACGGGATTGATATGGCGGATAATGAAAAAATAAAAAATATTGCTATGTGTCAGCAGAATCTGTTTCTTATGAACAATACCGTAATAAGCTTCAGCGACTGCGGAAGAACAGAGCATTTTACGGCGGCTCTTGCGCATTATTACAGAAATAAATTCGGTGATGATATAAAAATATTAAGCACCGAAATCCCGGACGGTGTTGATAACTGTTTTCGGTTTTTAACGGCGCTGCGTTCGATACTGTGGATAGACGAACGGTTTATCGGCATAAAGGAGACTGCGCCGCAGGAAAGCTTTTTTAAGGATTGCGGCTGGTACGTAAACAGGCGCGGACGCTTTGCCTTTTCGGCAAAGGGCGGCAGCAACGGAGAAAGCCATAATCATAATGATATAGGAAGCCTTATAATTGCCGATGCCGGCGGACAGCTTGCGGCAGATTACGGCGCCGGGGAATATACTCATGATTATTTCACGGAAAAGCGGTACGAATATTTATGCACCTCATCGGCAGGACACAGTGTGCCGATAATTGACGGCAAATATCAGCAGCCGGGCGAAAAGTACTGTGCTAAAGTAACGGAAAGTGAAAACAATGTCTTTGCGGCGGATATTTCGGGAGCGTATGACGTTTTAGGATTGTCGGGACTTGTGCGGAGCTTTGAAGTCAATGACAGCGGTGTAATAATGAAAGATAAATTCACCTTTTCCGACGGCGGTGCGCATACAATAACCGAACGCATTGTATCCGTCATAAAGCCGGAGGTAAAGGACGGCAGGGTAACAATAGGCAGCCTCACAATGGAATGTGAGGACGCATTTGAAATAAAAAGCGAGAGCCTTAAAGCACATAATGCAAAAGATGATATATTGTATATCGTTGATTTTGCGGCAGATGAAAATTTTGAAATTAAGTTTGTGATAAAATGAAAAATCTGATAGAAAAATATAAGAATATAATAAAAGAAAACTATGCGGCACATGCAATGCATTTTTACGGTACGGAGCAGTCCGAAAAGCTTCCCGAAAATGACGGTGAGCTTAATGCGGCATTTGCCGGGATTTTAAATGAGCTTTTAAACGGTGCAAAGGACGCATATGCCGTCAGGCGGCTGTATGAGCTGCTGCCTCTGTATAACGATAAAACCGAAAGCTTCGGCAATTGGTGGTATTGGGAAATAGGCATACCCCAAAGCTTAAACCGTATATTTACATTAATATATGATACCGCTCCGAAAAAGCTCCTTGATGAATATATGAATGCACAGCGGCATTTTAACAACGAAATCAAGCTCACGGGTGCAAACAGACTGTGGGAGAGTGAAATATTTGCGGTAAGGGGTATTCTGTGCGGAAGAGAGGATGAGCTTGAAAAAGCAAAAAGAGGAATTGAGGATTTGTTTGTGTGGGCAGATGAGGGAGACGGCTTTTACCGTGACGGATCGTTCATACAGCATGGCTGCGTCCCCTATAACGGCGGCTACGGCTTGTCGCTGCTTGCCGGATTGTCCGATATGCTTGTGCTGACAGGCGGACTCTGCGGCAGTGAAATTGTAAACAAATGGGTTAAAAAAGCATTTCTGCCGTTTATGTATAAGGGGATTTTCATGGATATGGTGCGCGGCAGAGAAATTTCAAGGTACTATGCATCTGCCGAAATGGCATATACAAAAGCGAAGCACTTTATTGACAGACTCGGTATAAACTGTTCCGTGCCGGACGGCTTTTATTATTTCCCCAACTCCGACAGGGCGGTTATGCGTGCCGAGGGCTTTGCAGCCGGACTGGCGATGCATTCGGGAAAGACATCGGATTTTGAATCCATAAACAATGAAAATATGACCGCATGGCATACCTCTGACGGAATGTTATACCTTTATACCGATCCGACGCGGTTTTCAAAACGGTTTTTCCCCTGTGCCGATATGGAGCGTTTGCCGGGTACAACCGTTATCCGAAAGGAATATCCCAAGGCAAACCGGCATAGCGAATACGGCTTTGCGGCAGGGAAAAATGTCAGCTGTGGCGGTATATGCGCAATGTATCTTGCGCCCTGCGGAACAAAGCTCAGAGCAAAAAAAGCATGGTTTTTCTTGGATGATATAATTGTATGTATGGGTACCGATATAAGCCGCGGTGCGGAAACGGTGATAGAAAATATAATGCTTGAAAAAGAAAGCGAAATTGAGGTATCGGAAAATGTGATTTATGTAAAACGCGGCGAACATGACACGGGACTGACGATTATATGCGAAAATGCCGATGTGATACGTGAGGTGAGAAAGGGCAGCTGGAATAATATTTCGTCCGTTTCGGACGGTAAGGAATATGAGGCGGAATTTCTGACGGTGTATAAGAAGCACGATAATAACGGTGAATACCGATATATACTTTTTCCGTCACAGAAAACAGATAAAAATACACGGATACGCTTTATTGAAAATTCCTCCGCGGAACAGTCGGTCGAATATAAAGGCAAAAAATATTCCGTGCTTTGGAAAGATAACGGAGTGCAGATATGCGAAGCTTAGGCGGCATATCCGCACTCCGCCGTTTTTTTTTGAAAAAATTTTTTAAAAAGTCTTGACTTAGAGTTAACTTTAAGGTGTATAATATAATCAGCTACAGTAATGCGAGGTGATTTTATGACAATCAAGGAAGTAAGTGAAAAGTTTAACGTATCTGCCGATACGCTGCGTTATTATGAACGGGTGGGAATGATTCCGCACGTTACCCGTACTGCCGGAGGTGTGAGAGATTACCGTGGAAGCGACATAAGCTGGGTGGAACTGGCGGTATGCATGCGCAGTGCAGGTATGCCGGTCGAGGCAATGATTGAATATGTCAGGCTGTTCCGCGAGGGTGATGCCACAATCCCGGCAAGACTTCAGCTGCTGACGGAGCAGCGTGAAAGGCTGGAGGAGAAAAAGGCACAGATTGACAGTACACTGGAAAGACTCAATTACAAAATCAGCCGTTATGAAGAAGCGGTTAAAACAGGAAAACTTGTATGGTAAAAGGAGAGAAACAGAATATGTATATTGAAAATATAAACAGTCCGTCGGACGTAAAAAAGCTTAACAGCGCTCAGTTAAAGGAGCTTGCAAATGAAATGCGCAGCGCACTGCTCACAAAGCTCAGCAAGCACGGCGGTCATTTTGGTCCGAATCTCGGCTTTGTCGAAGCGACAATTGCAATGCACTATGTATTTAATTCGCCGACGGATAAAATTGTTTACGATGTATCGCATCAGAGCTATCCGCATAAAATACTTACGGGAAGAAAGGACGCATTTTTATATGAGGATAAATATGATGATGTTTCGGGTTACAGCAATCCCGACGAAAGTGAGCATGATTTCTTTACGATAGGTCACACCTCCACATCGGTAAGCCTTGCGTGCGGTCTGGCAAAGGCGAGAGACTTAAAGGGTGACAGAGGAAATGTTATTGCGGTAATAGGCGACGGCTCGCTTTCGGGCGGTGAGGCTCTTGAAGGACTTGACCTTGCCGGAGAGATGGACGGCAATCTGATTATCGTTGTAAATGACAATGACATGTCCATTGCCGAAAACCACGGCGGAATGTATAAAAATTTAAAGCAGCTCCGCGACAGCAACGGGGAATGTGAGTGCAATCTTTTTAAAGCCATGGGACTGGACTACGTTTTTGTTAAGGACGGAAACGATACGGACGAACTGATAAAAGCCTTTCAAAAGGTTAAGGACAGCACAAAGCCTGTTGCTGTGCATATATGTACCAAAAAAGGAAAGGGCTATGAGATTGCCGAAAACAATAAGGAATCGTGGCATTACTGCACACCGTTTGATTTGAAAACGGGAAAACCGCTTGCCGATTTCGGCGGCGGCGAGGATTATTCGTCGTTAACATGTGAATACCTGTTAAATAAAATGAAAGAGGATAAAACGGTTGTCGGCATAACCTCGGCAACACCTACCGTTATGGGATTTACCGCAGACAAGCGTAAGGAGGCGGGAAAGCAGTTTGTTGATGTCGGCATTGCCGAGGAAACGGCTGTGGCTCTTGCTTCGGGAATTGCAAAGAACGGCGGCAAGCCTGTCTACGGTGTTTACAGCACATTTATTCAGAGAACCTATGACCAGCTTTCGCAGGATTTGTGTATAAATAACAGTCCGGCAACAATTCTGGTGTACTGGGCATCGCTTTACGGAATGAATGATGTGACTCACCTCGGAATATATGATATACCGCTCATTTCCAATATCCCGAACATGGTATATCTTGCTCCGGCAACGAAAGAGGAATATATGGCTATGCTTGACTGGAGCGTGGAGCAGAACGAACACCCGGTAGCTATCAGAGTTCCGGCAAACGGAGTGATTTCGGACGGCAAAAAGGTAACAAAGGATTTCGGTATTTTAAATAAATATGAAGTAACGCAGAAAGGCTCGGAGGTTGCCGTAATCGCACTCGGCTCATTTTACGGAATGGGAGCCGAAGCGGCAGGGATAATAGAAAGCAAGACGGGAGTAAAGCCTACCGTCATCAATCCTATGTATATTACCGGCACGGACGATGAGCTGCTTGAAAGCCTGAAAGACGGACACAAGGCAGTCGTTACATTGGAGGACGGTATCCTTGACGGCGGTTTCGGCGAGAAAATTGCACGTTTTTACGGTACAAGCGATATGCGTATTATGAACTACGGATTGAAAAAGGAATTTCTTGACAGATACAATCCCGATGAAATCGCAAAGGAAAACCATCTTAATGCCGACAGCATTGCAAACGATGTATGCGAGCTGTTGAAAAATATTAAATAAACGCTTATTCATTCTCATTATTTCGGTATGCCGCGCTTTTTTGGCGGCATACCGTATTTTTTTGTGTATGCACGGTAAAAAGCGGAATAGCAGCTGAAGCCTGCGAGGGTGGCGGCATCGCTGAGGTTTTTTCCATCGCCGTAAAGCTCATATGCGTATGTGAGACGTTTGTCGGTAATGTATCCGTGTACCGTCAGTCCGGTAGCCTGCTTGAAAATATGGCACAGGTGATATTTCGAGATGAAAAAAATACGTTCCAGCTCGTCCAGTACGATGTTTTCCGTGTAGTGGTTGTTTATATGGGAAATAATTGCTTTAAGCTGATTTTCCGGCATATCCGCCGCCGAAAATTCGGATATGGTATTTATAAGGTAGAGAATTTCCGTAACAATGGCTTTCGCAATCGGTGTATCTTTAACGGTAAGCGAGTCCGAATATTTGTCAAGACGTCTGAAAGCGCTGTACAGTCCGCTCGACCGGACTATGTCGGCGCTTATTTTATTGCCTGCATTTACGGGAAATTCGGTAAACGGCTTTTCGTATTCCGTACAGTCGTTTTCGGCAAAAAAAGCGGACTCCACCGTAAGCACGTAACGGCGATAGCGCGCGCCGCTGTTATGATATACCCTGTGCATCTCATGGCGGCGTATAACAATTATGTCACACGGTTCAAGCGTATATGTGTTTTCTTCAACAACATATTTTGCATCACCCTCAAGAAACATATATATTTCATAAGCATCATGGCTGTGCAGATGAAAGTTGTCGTTTGACGGATTTTCAAGCGTAAGCTTTGTTATATCGTAATTCATTTTATATCACCCTTTTCAGTTTATCATATAACCGCAAGAAATGCAATAAAAATCACAATTTTCGGATAGAATTTAATGTATTCTTGTGTTAAAATCAAATTAAAATAAGATTTACCGCAGAAAGGGAGAATGAGTATGTACCAATATATAAGCGGATTTTCGGATGAAATCTCGGCTGATATAACAACACAGTTTGAAGTGCTTAATAAGCTTGGCATAAAATATTTTGAACCGCGCGGAATAAACGGAAAAAATATTTCGGAGCTTGACGGTTCCTCGGTGCAAAAGCTGAAAGAGGTGATGAACCGATACGGCATTAAGGCTTCGTCAATCGGTTCACCGATAGGAAAAATAAAAATCGGCGATGATTTCGGAAATCACTTTGACGTATTCAAAAGAGTGGTTGATACCGCAAAAACGCTTGAATCGGACTATATAAGAATATTCAGCTTTTATCATGACGGAGGAGAATGGACGAACGCCGAAAGAGATGAGGTAATGTACAGAATAGATAAAATGGCGGACTATGCAAAGAAATGCGGTGTAATTCTTCTTCATGAAAACGAAAAGAATATTTACGGTGATACCGCTAAGCGCTGCGCGGATATTATGAATGAATTTTACGGCGATAGCTTCGGTGCGGTATTTGATCCCGCAAATTTCGTGCAATGCGGCGAGGATACAAAAGCGGCATACGATGTTATGAAAAATTACATAAAGTACATGCATATTAAGGATGCCGAAGCGGACGGAACAGTAGTGCCGTCGGGAGAGGGCTGCGGAAATGTCGGATTTATACTGCATAGCCTTTTTGAAAACGGTTACGGCGGATTTTTAAGCCTTGAACCGCATCTCGGCAGCTTTGAGGGCTTAAGCGGTCTGGAATACGGCGATTTAATGAAGGATTTACCGAAAGGCGGTGAGGGAACATTTACGCTGTCTTATCGTGCATTAATGAAAATACTTGAAAAGGAGGGCAGGTGATGAATAAAGTCCGAATGGGAATTATAGGCTACGGAAACATGGGTACAAAGCATGTACAAAACATTGCGGAGGGCAGAGTGCCGGGCATGGAGCTTGCGGCGGTCTGCGATATTTCCGAAGCAAGGCGCAGTGCGGCAAAGGAAAGATATTCCGATATTCCCGTGTTTGAAAATGCGGAGGAAATGTACGGGAGCGGCTTGTGTGATGCGGTGCTTATTGCCGTTCCGCACTATGACCACCCTCCGCTTGCGATAAAGGCTTTTGAGCATGGGCTGAACGTTATTACCGAAAAACCTGCGGGGGTGTACACAAACCAGGTCAGGGAAATGAATGAGGCGGCGAAAAAATCGGGAAAGCTGTTTGCGATTATGTATAATCAGCGTACACGTGCGGTATACCGGCATCTGCGCAAAATGATCCGTGACGGAGAGACGGGGCATATAAAGCGTATCACATGGATAATAACCGACTGGTACAGACCGCAGGCTTATCATGACAGCAGCACATGGCGTTCGACATGGAAAACGGAGGGCGGCGGAGCGTTAATCAATCAGAATCCGCATCAGCTGGATTTGTGGCAGTGGATGTTCGGCATGCCCGACAGAATTTATGCGAAAGCATCTTTCGGAAAGTACTATGACATTGAGGTTGAGGACGATGTTATGGCATATATGGAATATGACAGCGGCACAACCGGCGAATATATCACATCTACCGGCGAAACCCCCGGAACAAACCGTCTGGAAATCGCATGCGATATGGGTAAGCTTGTTATTGAGAACAACACGCTTGTATTTTATCGGAACGTCATTTCCGAAAGGGAGCATAATAAAATCAATACCGAGCCGTTTGGCAGACCGGAGTGCTGGGAATGTAAAATCCCTGTTGATTTCGGCGGTGAGGAGCATGTGGGAATACTCAAAAATTTTGCGGACGTACTGCTTCACGGCGGCGAACTGATTGCGAAAGGCGAGGAGGGAATAAACGGACTCACCGTTTCCAATGCCATACATTTAAGTGCGTGGACGGGTGAAACCGTTGACGTTAAAAATTTTCCCGATGACAGATTTTATGAGCTTTTGCAGGATAAAATCAGAAAATCGACCGTGGTCAAAAAGGAAAGCCAGATTATCACGGATAATTCAAATACATATTAATTCGGGAGGAGCTTATGGATAAGCTGTGATTATCTTAAGTCGAAAGGATTTTGCCGGAAATGAGAAATGCATGTATAGCAGGCTGGGGAGCTATAGGCCCCGCTCACGCAAGAGCGCTGGAGCATACGGAAAATGCACGGCTTTACGCTGTATGCGACATTGACCGCGAAAAGCTGGATTTGTGCCGTAAAAGCTATGATGTGAAGGTGTTTGACGATTTTTCGCAAATGCTCGGTGACACCGCTGTGGATACCGTGCATATATGCACACCGCACTATCTGCATTACCCGATGATTACAAAAGCGCTTGAGGCAGGAAAAAGCGTGATTGCGGAAAAACCGCTCACAATGACGCGTGAAGAATTTGATATGCTTAAAAAGCTTAAAAATGCGGATAAAATCTGTGCCGTATTTCAAAACAGATATAATCCGTGCATACAAAAGTTAAAGAAAATTGCGGACAGCGGAGCTTACGGAAAAATAAAAGCGGTAAAGGCTGTGCTTACGTGGCATCGTGATGCGGAATATTACAGGCGCAGTGCATGGCGCGGTACATTGGCGGGCGAGGGCGGCGGCGTGCTGATAAATCAGGCGGTGCATACGCTTGATTTTATGACGTATATCTGCGGTGCTGCGGAAAACGTAAGAGCCGATATGATGAATTATTCTCTGAAAAATATAATTGAAACGGAGGATACCGCAGCCGCATATATAAGTTTTAAAAACGGTGCATCGGGAATGTTTTTTGCGACAAATGCATATCCCGTAAACAGTGCGCCAGAATTTGAGGTGATATTTGAAAACAAGACCTTTAAATATGAATACGGCAGACTGATGACGGACGGCGAAACGGTCGAAACCGATAAAAAACCGTCCTCGGGGAAAGAATACTGGGGCAGCGGACATGAGCTGCTCATAAAGAACTATTATGATAAAAATAAATATTTTTCGGTTTCCGATGCGGAGGATACAATGAATCTGATGTTTGCCGTTTATAAAAGCGCATCGGAAAACGGAAGCTTGCAGAAAGGATACAGCTTATGAAAATGACATTTCGATGGTACGGGGAGGACGATCCCGTAACCTTGGAAAAAATACGCCAGATTCCCGGCATGACTGGAATTGTATCGGCGGTATATGACATTCCCGTCGGTGAGGTGTGGGAATATGACAGGATAATGAAACTGAAAAATACTGTTGAAGCCGCAGGACTGGAGCTTTCCGTCATAGAAAGCGTGCCTGTTCATGAGGATATTAAAATGGGCTGCGGAAATCGTGACAGATACATAGAAAATTACTGCACCACATTAAGAAACCTCTCAAAAGCGGGAATCGACTGCGTATGCTATAATTTCATGCCCGTGTTTGACTGGACACGCTCCGACCTTGACTATAAATTGGCGGACGGCTCAAGCGCACTCAGGTATGAGAATGAAACGGTGCTGAAAATGGACCCCGTAAAGGGAGAGCTTTCTTTGCCGGGCTGGGATTCGAGCTATACAAAGGACGAAATGAAAAGTCTTTTGGAGGCATACAGCCATATAAGCGAGGAGGATTTGTGGAATAATCTGAAATATTTTCTCGACAGAGTCATAAAGACGGCGGAGGAGGTAAAAGTCAAAATGGCAATACACCCGGACGATCCGCCCTGGGGTATTTTCGGACTTCCGCGGATAATTACGTGCAGGAAAAATATAGAGCGCTTTCTGAAGCTGTATGACAGTCCTTATAACGGACTCACATTGTGCAGCGGTTCTCTCGGTGCGTCACCCGATAATGATATTGCGGATATGGTACATGCTTTTGCAGACAGGATACATTTTGCGCATATCAGAAACATAAAAATCACGGGGGACAGGTGCTTTGAAGAAGCAGGACACAAAACGGATTGCGGCTCGCTTGATATTTTTGGAATTATAAAGGCATATCATGACGAGGGCTTTGACGGATATATCCGTCCCGACCACGGCAGAATGATATGGGGAGAAAAGGGCAGACCGGGGTACGGTTTGTATGACAGAGCGCTGGGCGCGGTATATATAAACGGAATATGGGAAGCATTGGAAAGGATTGATTGATATGAAATTACCGTTTGAAATTGATTTAAAAGGAAAAACAGCCGTAGTGACGGGCGGCGGCGGAGTGCTGTGTTCAATGTTTGCAAAGGCTGTGGCAAAAACGGGTGCGGCGGTTGCCGTGCTGGATTTGAACGGTGAAGCGGCAAAAAAAACGGCAGACGAAATTAATGCGGACGGCGGCACGGCAATCGGCATTGCGGCGAATGTGCTTGAAAAAGAAAGCCTTGAAGCGGCAAAAAAGACGATAAACGAAAAATTCGGAACGGTTGATATTTTATTGAACGGTGCCGGCGGAAATAATCCCAAGGGAACCACAACAAAGGATTATTTTGAAATTGGCGATGAAAATGCGGAGGGAATAAAAACCTTTTTTGATCTCGATCCAACAGGAGTGGATTTTGTGTTCAAGCTGAATTTTCTGGGTACTCTTTTGCCGACGCAGGTGTTTGCGCATGATTTAATAGGAAAAAAAGACGCGAGTATAATAAATATATCGTCAATGAATTCGTTTACTCCGCTTACGAGAATCCCGGCATACAGCGGAGCAAAAGCAGCGGTGTCCAATTTTACGCAGTGGCTTGCGGTGCATTTTTCAAAGACGGGCATACGTGTAAACGCAATTGCGCCCGGTTTTTTTCTGACGCAGCAGAATAAAGGACTTCTGCTTGATGAAAACGGGAATTATACGGAACGTTCAAAAAAAATCATATCACAGACTCCCATGGAGCGCTTCGGAGAGCCTGAGGAGCTTGTCGGCACGCTTATGTGGCTTTTGTGCCGTGATGCATCAAGCTTTGTGAACGGTGTGGTTATTCCTGTTGACGGAGGCTTTTCCGCATACAGCGGTGTCTGAAAAAAACAGTAACATATTACGGTAATCCTGCATAAAATATCATAGAGGAATATTCCCGCAGAGCGGCTGCATAAAATGGTTGATTTATGCCGTCGCAGACGGCGGAATGGAGGATTATTATGATTAACTGGAAAGTACGGTTCAAGAATCCGGTGTTTTATGTGCAGCTTTTTCTTGCAATGATGACTCCGATGATGGCATATATGGGAATAACCGTCCAAGGATTGACAACATGGGGAATACTCGGAAATGTTTTTCTTGAGGCGGTAAAAAATCCGTATGTTTTGGCGATAATGGCGGTAAGCGTGTGGAATGCGGTAAACGATCCGACTACGGCAGGTATATCCGACAGCAAAAAAGCGCTGTCGTATGATAAACCGAACGGAGAGCGACCGTCATGAATATTATTGAAACAAACTGGAAGTGGAACGGAGAGCTGACAAGCCGTTCGGCAACCGATTATATCGCACTTCATCATGCCGAAGCCGTAAAATGTACCGCAGAGCAGGTTGACAGCTGGCATAAAGCAAACGGCTGGGCGGGAATAGGCTATCACTTTTTTGTGAGGAAAAACGGTGAAATATACCGCGGACGTCCGATTTGGTCGCTCGGAGCGCACGTGCAGGGGAAAAATAATGTTTCCGTGGGAGTGTGTGCGGAGGGTGATTATGCATCGGCGGATAAAACGATGCCGACGGCGCAGAAAAAAGCGTTAAAGGAGCTTGTGACCTATCTGAAAGGAATGTATCCGTCGGCGAAAATTGTCGGTCACGGTGAAATAGAAAACAGCGATTGCCCGGGCAGATATTATCCGCTTGATGAGATGAAAAGCTATCCGTATTCGGAGGAAGAAACAGATAATGTGGGTTTGACAGCAAGAATTGACGAGCTTTATAAGAGAGTGTCAAAGCTTGAAAATCCCATGATTTATAATTATATAGATGATAATATGCCCGAATGGGCGCGTGAGGGTGTCAGCTGGTGCACGGAACACGGAATTATAAAGGGAACGGGCAGCGGTCTGGGACTTGACGATAAGGATTTGAAATACTGTACCGTTATTATGCGTATTATGAAAAACAAACAGATGCTGTAAACAGAACGGCGGAGAGTGTCGGGGATTGACATTTTCTGCCGTTTTTTTTTGTGCCGAAAAATGTAATTTAATGCGTAATACACAATCAAAATAATGTATTATTCACAGTTGTATCATAAAATGTTAATTGACAACAACTAAAAATAATGATATAATTGAAATTGTAAAAGGAGAGTGAGTTTTGTGAGAGCAACCGGAATAACAAGAAAAATTGATGAATTGGGAAGAATAGTCTTGCCGAAAGAGCTGCGTGATAAGCTGGATCTTAAATATAAAGATGCAGTGGATATCTATGTGGAAGAGGATAGAATTATTCTCAGAAAGTATGAACCGTCATGTGTGTTCTGCGGAGAGGCAAGCAACGTTATCCAGTTTAAAGGAAAAAATGTGTGCCCGAATTGTGCAAAGGAATTATCCGGCACAGCAAAATAATGCGTAATGCGTTTTCGGCAAAAAGCTTTTTGCGGTGATTGCGTTTTAATTCCGGTGTGAAGCCTGGGAAAAACAAGGCAAAAGGCTTTTTGTACCGAAAAAACCAGTAATCAGGAAGCTATAATTAAGAAGCAATAATCAATAGAATAAAAAAATACACTTTTTTCAAAAAAAGTGTTGACAATTAGCGAAAAAAGTGGTAATATAAATAAGCTGTC
>CAJKHT010000005.1 GCA_905199755.1 uncultured Eubacteriales bacterium
TATAAGAACGGACTGCGGCTTGTATCCGAAACGCATATTGAACTGTGAGCCGTCTTTTGTATAATCAAGCGAATTTGCCGACAGCAGCAGATAGTGTTTACTCCAGCCGTCCTGTGTTATTTCATGATTTGTACTGCCTGCCTTTGTATGCGCTCCCGTTTTCTGCTCATAACACGGACCTGCATATGCATATCCCGATTCGTCCGAGGTTTCAAGCGCTTTTGCATAGTACATCACCAGTCCGAACCGCCCCTGCGGCAAATCCGCTTTGGGTGTCATTTTAAGCTGATAATCATACACCGCCGTCGGCTCGTTTAATGTCGTTACTTTCAGTGCGGTATCATATCCGTCCAAATCGTCAGTGCTCACACTTTGAACCGAAATGTTTGCTCCGCCTATAACAGACGCCGAAAACAGCTGATTTTCACTTATTAATTCGCCGTCCGTTTTCAGCTTGGAATAAAATTCCTCCTCCGTTTCGCGTTCGGCAGGCGTAATTATCTCGGGAATTGATGTAAAATTCAGCGTTTCCGACAATACGCACGGAAATTCAAGATATTTCATGTATTCCGTAAAAAAGCTTTCTTCAACCATAATGTCACCGTTTCTGACAAACGGGCTTTTTGCCGGAATCTGTACCATATCCACTGTTGCGCTGTCACTTCCCGCGTTAAATTCCATACTGTGACCGTTTACGCTTACGGTAATTTTTGCACCGTTTGAATCCGCTGCTACAGTCATTTGGAGCTTTTTTGAAATTTCACCTATCGGATAATACACAATATTTCCGTTCTGAACAGGTGCGGTAGTCAGCTTTTCTTTTCTGTCCTCTATGATTATGTATGAGACCTGCGCACAATATACGGGAACACAGCATGTCAGTATCAGCGATATTATGCAAAGCACGGCGGCAAATTTCTTCATCATAACAGCACCCTTTCTCAGCGATATATAACCTCGTCATACAGTAAATGCATTCCGTCTGCGGAATCCAGTAAAAATACCTTTGCAAAATTCTTCTTTGTCGTATCTGCGGTAAATACCGCCGTAACCGTATCATCTGCCGAAATATTTTCCCTGCTTTCCACAACCACCTGTTCTATTCTGTACCCGTTATCGGCTTCGGTACATACAAGTACAATTAACGATGCACCGAGACTTTCGTCCGTGGTATTTCCGAGCTGTACGGTTACTTTGTTTTCTCCGTTCTTAACGGTATTACCGTCAAGCGAAATATCCTTTACCTCTATTTTTCTTTCCACTTCAAATACGGCGGTATCAAGGCAGCCGTACCCGTCATCATTTTTAACGCCCTCAAAGCTTAATGTATAGCTTTCACCGTTTTTGAGTCCGCCGGCCTCAAGTTTTATTGTATAATCGTCAATGCGCTCCGCTGCCGCTATCACGGCACCGTTATCAATACCGTATGCCGATATATCCTGCGGAGGCATTGTGTCAAATTCCGCCGTAATTACATTGTTTTTCAATGCAAGCTTTTGCATATTTGCATCACATGCCACAAGCTTCGGCGTATAGCAGCATCTGAATTCAATACCCTTTAAAATAAACAGTCTCACCGTACCGGTGCTGTCATAGCCCTTTACGTCAACAGCCAGCCTGTTCATTTTTGAAAGCTTTTCGATATTTATCGGCTCGCGGCTCATAAGCTGTGTGTTTTCCCCGTTTTCATTGCCGAGATAAACATCTGCCGTGTATTGTCCGTTCTGAGGATAAATAATCATTTTAACGTTATATCCGAGATTTTCGTTTATCGGCGCGGTTTTATCGCTGCCGAAAAAGCTTATTCGGTTTTTACCGCTGTCATAGTCTATCTTAAAAAATTCCGTTTCCGTGCCGTCATCTGCCGTAAGACCTGCCTTTGCATAACAGCTGTCCCGCAGACCTACGGATTTTATTGTTCCCGTGCCGTAGGGGACGGTAAACGCGGCATTAAATTCATACACTCCGTTTGGTGTACCCAGAGCTTCGGCACCGTTTTTCAGGAGTGATGACATCTGTGTGCGTATAACCTTATTCTGTGACTGCAAAAAGAAATTCAGTTCCGGGGTTTTGTCGTCATTCTGCATGATAATCGCACCGCGCTTTGATGCTGCCTCTTTGTTGTACCATTTGCCGTATTCCTCATATGCGCTTATCGGATTAACGGTTTTTCCGCTTTCGTCAATTCCGCTGCCGCCAACTCCGTAGGTGTCAAACCAATCAGAAACATAAACCTCCTTGTTGCCGGTATATGTAAATTCATAGCTGTATTCCTGCTTTTCTCCCCCCGGACGGCACGCAAGAATGTTTACGGTATATGTTCTGCCCTCCGTAAGCCCGGAAAACCATACCGAAAATCCCGTATTTTCGTCATTCATGGCAATATCCTCAATTACGGCACCACCGCTCACGTATACGTCGTCAAATCCGACGGGCTGAATTTCTCCGCTGAATGACACATTAAGCGGTGCTTTCGGATTGCTCACCCTGCTGCCCGCGGGCGGATCATAAGAAGCCGTCAGCGGAAGCTCACCCGGCTCATCTGCCGAAAGGGAAATATCATCAAGCCACAGTACTGCCTTGCCGCGCGCATCGAGTATGCCCGTAAGGTCTGCCGAAAAGCTTATGTAGTTAAGCATATTTTTAATTTCATCAGCGGTATATTCAAGCTGCGCCGCTTCCGCGCATATATCACCGTTTACGTATGTATTGACATATGCTTTTCCGCCCGACAGCAAAATCTCAAGCTTAATATTATACCACTTTTGCATTCCGAGATTTTTTTCCGTGTCCCGTCCGCCGAGTGAAAGCTGTGCAAAATCATGGCTCACGGATAAATCGGCTATGTCGATACCTGTGCTTTCGTCGGCGCTGCTCTTTGCCGAGATTTTGTAATTGCAGCCTGCGGAGGCATAATAACCGTATGCCTGCGGAAGATATACGCGCATCCCGAAGGTATACCGGCAATCCCCCTCAAAGGAGGACTGTCCAAGCCTTGCCGCAATTTCCGTTTTCTGAACGTTGTTCTGCTTATAGAGACACATATAATGATTATCGCTGTTTTCCTCGGTAAAAATTATAACTCCTCTTTTTGACGCGGCATCGCTGTTAAACCAGCTGCTGCCGTCCTCCTGAGGCTTCACGGGGTTTACGGCTTTTCCCGTTTCATCCTTGCCGCTCCCGTCAACTCCGTAGCTTTCAAAATTGTCACCGAATAATATTTCCCCGGTTTCCTCCGCCGCCGCAAAGGACACGGAGGAAACAATTATACACAAAGCGGTAAACCACAGCAAAATTTTTTTAGGCATTTTTTAACTCCTTATTTTTTGTTCTTTTCCGCAAGAAATGCGTCGTATTGCTTCTGCGCCTCTTCAATAACCTTATCGGCGCCTACCTCTTTTAATTTCTTCCTGAATTCCGGCAGTACCGTATCGGGGTCCATTGCTCCCAAAACTGCCTGTCTGTTATATTCGCTTATTACCTTTTTGCATGCCGCGGCTTCAAGGTCAACTGTAGTCGAGTCAAATTTAAAGCCGTAGTACATCGGTTTTTGTGCCTGTGAGTTAAAGCTTTTCAGGTTTTCCATTTTGTTGGGATCTTCACCCTCCTTGAGCTTTGCGAGGAACACATTTCCAAACATCCATTCCGAACCCGAAAGCGTGTATGAGCTTTGAGGAATCAGCTTCACATAGCCGTTGTCCGTCATTTGATAATGCTTGCCGTCTATTCCGTAAAGCACAAGATTGTATAAATACTCATCGGTATTTAACAGTTCAAGAAATCTTGCGACACGCACTGGATTTTTGGACGTTCTTGAAATTGCAAGCATCGCTCCCGTTGCCGCCTGATTATCTTCGATAATGGGAGTAACCTCCGCCTGCGACATCTCATACTTGTAATCCTTTGACATCTCCTTTGCCTTTCCCGGCTTTAACGGATATGCACAGCAGAAGGTTTTTCCCTCCTGTATTCTCTGATTGAAGTCGCCCGATGTCATAACGTCTTTTTTGATGAGTCCGTCCTCAAAGAATTTTCTTGAAATACGGCATGCCTGCTCATATTCCTCCGTTTCGTAGAAATTCACGACTTTGCCGTCATACTTATCATACATTACCGCCGCCGGACCTGCCAGAAGCTCATACTGGATAAATGCCAGCGGAGTGTTATCCGTTTTCCAGTCAATCGGGTATTTCATGTCCGTCTCATTTGATTGAATCTGCAAAAGATACGGTTCAAGCTCTTCAAAGCTTTTTATGCTGTTCATATCAATATTGTACTTATCCGCAATATCCTTTCTGTAAAGCCAGCCTGCCTGAGATGCCTTTTCCTTGTTTACCGGCAATGCATACAGCTTTCCGTCCGCTTTCGCCGCATCTATGAAATCATCGCCCAAAAGCTTTTTCGTTTCGGGCATATATTCATCGAGCATATCGTCCAGTGCGACAAACGCGCCGTTTGATGCGTTTGCACTGTAGTTTAACAGCCAGCTTGCACAGAATGCCAAATCAAAATATTCTCCCGAGTTTATCATCGTGCCGAGCTTTTGCGAATACTGGCTCGAATCCAGGATATGCAGCTTGACGGTGGCATTGATTTTATCCTTTAAATATTCATTGATTTTTGTCTCGACCGAGGGTGTATCGCTTTGCGAGGTTCCCTGCATATACCAGTTTATCTCGTATGTATCGGACGGTACCTTGTTTGCACTTTCCTTTTGTACATCACCGCCGCCGCAGCCTGTGATTGATGCCGACAGCATGGCTGCCGCTGCCGTCATTGAAATAACCTTAAAAAATTTCATTTTCATCTTCCTTTCATTTCTTTATATAAATATCATTAAGCGCGGGAGGTGTTTTATTTTCGGATATGCTGTCGTAAAGCATATCCTGAAGCTCCCATGCTTTTTTTACGTATTCCGCATCGCTTATCCTTACCGATGCATTCTTTATGGTTTCCTCTATTTTGTGCATACACGGATTGTAGTCCGCAAACATCTCGTCCGAAAGATACTCTTTCTGTACGGGTATGTAGCATTCTCTTTTCAGCATATCTCTTATGTTAAAGGTGTCATATATATATGCCAGAAAATCAAATGCCGCCTGTTTGTTCTTTGAAAAACTGCTTACGGCAATTCCGTATCCGCCAAGGACGGTATTTTCGGGAATCATCACCCCGACATTTCCGCCTATCTCAAAGTCATAATCGTTAAAATATGTGTAATCCCTGCTCCTGCCGCAGTAATAATTTATTTCACCGTTTTTGAATTTCGTTTTTAAATCACCGCTGTTTTCTCCGCTGCTTTCGGCGAAATACGGATATGCTCTTTCCAAATCATCACCCAGTTCTATTGCCGTACACAGCAAATCCTCATCCTGCTTTTTTTCAAACACCGGCTGTCCTCCGCAGTCTCTTAACACATCATCGATACATGACGGGGCTTTTTCCACTCTGTCTTTCCGATAAAATATCACCCCTATGTCCAAAGCAAACGGCAGTGCATACATTTTGCCGTCCGATTCAAAGAAATCTACGGCTGCACTCTCATACTTCTGTCTGTCGATTTCAAAATCCGGCGGCACTATATATTCTTTTTTTGCGAATTCCTCCGTCCATATTCCGTCCGTCACCATAATATCAATATCGGAATCGTGTCCGCTCAATGCAGCCATATAAATTTTATATACCTCATTTGTATTATCCGTTACATCGATAACTTTCAGCTGCACATTCGCATGCGTATCTTCATAGCTTTCGATAATATTGGAAAAGCCTTTCATTTCTTTCGGTTTCAGCATTGTGAGCGTTGTGATTTTTGTATCTGCCGCCGCTTCCTTTGCGGTTTTGCAGCTGCAAAGCGATAATGCCGCAGCAGCGGCAAGCAGCAGAGCAATGCCTTTTTTATACATACTTTCGGTCACTTCCTTTCACGCTGTTCCTGTCATGATAATATAATACCACAGTCCGCGCATTTTTTTAATGAGGTAAATTTACAAAAATGTGTTGTAAAATTCCTAATTTACAATCATGCTTGTATTGAAAAAAAAATTATGCTATAATTTGAGCATAACATGGCTTATAGGTCGGAAAGGGTATAACGGATATGCAAACACCAAATTTTTTCAGTAATCTGTCAATAAAGAGCAAGCTTATGCTTTCATATCTGCTTGTTATAATGCTGTGTACCGTGCTGCTGTGTACTGTCATATACTTTCAGTTCCAGTCGGTGATGCGCACACAGCTCACGGAACACGTAAATCAGGTTATAACGCTTACCGCAAAAAATCTTGAACAGCAGATTAAATATGTGGATACACTTCTTTTTAACATACAAATGAATTCAAAAATCACCTCTACGGTGACAAATAAGGATATTGACGTACTTAACGGCATAGATATACTCACCGAACAGCTTGACAAAACCGACATTCTGCAAAAGCGAATATCCGAGGTAAAGCTGTATCTTACAGACCGCCCCGACTATCCGTCCATATACTCGGACAGCATAATTTTATCGGACAGCATGGTAAAAGGAGATGTATGGTATCAGAATACGATTAAAGGCACAGGCGAGACATACTGGTCTGTATATCACGCAAACGGTGCCGACGGATATGTGCAGGCATCGCGGCTGATTTACGATTTCCGCACAAAAGAACCTATAGCGATAGCGGCGGTAAAAATCAGTCTTATTTCATTTCTTAACAACATTAATGAAATTCAGCTTAACAACACGGGAGACATTATGCTCGTCAGCGGCGGACAGCCGATTTACATGTATGACAAGCCCCACCTTAACAGCATAAAAAACACAGCCTCACTGCTTAACTTTCTTGCCGATAAGGACAAGCATACTTCGCTTGAGGTTTACGGCGGACAGCGCTATATTCTCGGTCAGTCGCAGATAGAGGGAACCGATTTCTCAATAATGGGAATATTTAATCTTTCCATGCTGAATATCAGCGGCAGAGTAATGGGTATTATAATTGTACTGACCTCCATTGCATGTATTTTGCTGTCACTCGCGCTCATGGCGGTGCTGTCGCGCTCGATAACGACACCGATATACAAGCTCTGCTCAATCATGAAGCATTTTGAAAAAGACGTGTCCTTCCGCTGTGAGGTACCGTATCAGAATGAAATCGGAGAGCTTTACAAATCCTTCAATACAATGATGAGTACGGTGGATAATCTTGTAAAGGATATAAACGATTTGTTTGAACGGCAGAAGGTCTGGGAGCTTAAAGCTCTGCAGGCACAGATTAATCCGCATTTTCTGTACAACACACTCGATTCGGTCAACTGGATGGCACAGCAGCACGGCTATGACGATATTTCAAGCATAGTCACCGCTTTGGGAAGCTTTTTCAGATATTCGCTCAATAAAGGTCAGGAATTTACAACGCTTGAAAATGAACTGTATCAGATAAGAAGCTACATAGAAATACAAAAAATACGTTTCAAAGACAAGCTGATAACCGAATTTGATATTGATGAGACAATTCTTCCGTGCCGCATTGCCAAGCTGACATTGCAGCCGCTTGTTGAAAACTGTATAGTACACGGCTTTGAAAATTTTGAATATGTCGGAGTAATAAGCATAACGGGTACAAAGCGCGACGGTTATATATACCTCACAGTGAGCGATAACGGCAGAGGCGGAGATGTTGATAAAATGAACAGACTGCTGAATAAGGAGTTCAGTCCCGATGAGCCGATTGAAAAATACGGAATACACAATGTAAATCAGCGTATAAAGCTGTACTTCGGTCAGGAATGCGGACTGCATTATGAGGAAAACGAAATCGGCGGAATTGATGTTACCGCCAAACTGAAAGAGAGGTATTTTGAATGAGCGTAACTCTTTTTATCACAGATGACGAGGAGCTTATAAGGACGGGACTTGTATCGCTTCCGTGGCAGGATTATGATATTGATGTTATAGGCTCCGCCGAAAGCGGCGAGGAGGCTTTTGAAAAAATCAAGCAGCTGCGTCCCGATATTGTAATATCAGACATAGAAATGCCCAAACGAAACGGTCTGTGGCTTGCGGAACAGGTGCTTACACTGCTCCCCGGCACAAAGTTTGTATTCCTTACGGGATTTAACACATTTGAGTATATTCATAAGGCTATGCAGCTTAAGGTTTCGGACTACATTCTGAAGCCCATAAAAAAAGCCGATCTGTTTGAGCTTATTTCCAAAATCCGGGATAACATTATAAGTGAACGCAAAAACGAGCAAAAGCTTGAGCTTTTTTACGATAATCTCAAAGAAAGCAAATTCTTTCTTAAATCATGGTTTTTCGATATGCTCCGCAATTTCTATGAATCTCACGATACTGCGGAAAGCTTTGATTTTCTCGGCACTGCGGTTTCGGACGGACAGTTCTGCATTATGATTATAAAGCTGAATCCGAAAGATATTTCCGCAAAGGAGCAGTTTGGAGGATATCTGCTGTTTCGGCAGATGCTAAACGTTATAGGCTTCTGCACCGCCGAGACAATACCGTTTTTTAACAACAACATCATCACGCTTGTTTTTCGTTTTGAGCCGGAAAATCAGAAAGCGCTGTCGTCTGCTTTGGATATTTCCCAAAAGCTGTATGATTTTTTATCGTACAATGCCGAATGCGGCTTCACAATTGCCATAAGTGAAATGTTTGGCAGTATTACGAAGCTGCCGCAATGCAGCGCCTCTGCCGAAAACGCTCTTTTATATGCGCTGCCCGACAGCGAAAAACAGATAATTTACGCAGGCGATTTGCTGCTTGCCGACGATTTGTTCGATGCATACGAAAATCATCAGAAGCAGTATTCCGTTATGCTGTCACACGGCAGCAGCGAGCAGCTGACGGCACTTTTGAAAAATCTTTTTTCTCTGTTTGATGCCTCCGGCACACCGCTGCCGGCAATCCGCCAGCACTGCATACGCTTTGCATCGGTTGCAATGTCCGCACTGTATAAGGCAAGCTCCGAAAACGCGCCGAATATTGTAAATCCCGAATTTCTGAAAAAGCTCGGAAACTGCCAGTCCTCATCGGCATTATGCGATATTCTTACGCTGTTTTCAATAAACATTTCCGGACAGATACAGGAATACATGCAGCAGAAAAACACCAGCCTGGTAAACAAAATAAAGGCATATGTGGCGGAAAACATAAATCATACAATCACGCTTGAAATTTTATCCGAGGTGGCAGAGCTTTCACCCAATTATATCAGCACTCTTTTTTTCAAAGAAACGGGCATAAATTTCAAGGACTACCTTATTTCCGTAAGAATTGACAAAGCAAAGGAGCTTTTGAAAAACACCCAGCTTAAAATTTACGAGGTTGCCAATGCCGTGGGATATGAGGACACACGCTATTTCAGCGATGTGTTCTGCCGTATTGCCGGCTGTCTGCCGTCTCAATTCCGAAAGCAGGACAGAGTTTGAAAAGCAACGCACCCGACGGTGTATATGATACACCGTCGGGTGCGCTGCTTTATATTTATCCGATTATTCAATCTGCGATATTATTTCCTTGTAATTCAGCTGCTCTTTCACAAAACGGTTTATACACAAAAGGTTTGAGCATGCATAGCCTATTGCATTGTATCTGCATCGGCTTTCGTCCTCGCGGCAGCCGTCGCAGAGACACATCTGCCCTTTCGACACCGGAATTACAACATATTCGTTTTTATTGAGCAATTCAATTGCTTTTTTTATTTCCTCGTCCATATCAGTCAAGCTTAAGCACAGACATAAAGGCCTCCTGCGGAACCTCCACAGAGCCTACCTGACGCATACGCTTTTTCCCCTCCTTTTGCTTTTCCAGAAGCTTCTTCTTTCTTGTTATATCACCGCCGTAGCATTTTGCAAGCACGTCCTTGCGCATTGCACGGACTGTTTCCCTTGCAATTACCTTGCCGCCTATAGCAGCCTGCACAGGCACCTCAAACAGCTGGCGCGGAATTGCCTCCTTAAGCTTTTCAACCATTTTTCTTGCACGGGTATATGCATTGTCCCTGAATACTATAAACGACAGCGCATCTACCATTTCACCGTTTAAGAGAATATCAAGCTTGACAAGGTTGCTCGTTTCGTAGCCGCACAGCTCATAATCAAAAGAAGCATAGCCCTTTGTACGTGATTTGAGCGCATCAAAGAAATCATAAATTATTTCGTTCAGCGGCAGTTCGTAGAATATTTCGGCACGGGTTTCGTCCATGTACGTCATGTCCTTGTAAATTCCGCGCCGTTCCTGGCAAAGCTCCATAACATTTCCCACATAGTCCTTGGGAACCATAATGGTAGCTTTAACCATAGGTTCTTCCATATGCTCGATTTCTGCGGGATCGGGCAGATTTGACGGGTTATCGCACCATGCCATTTCGCCGTTTGTTTTATACACCTTGTAAATAACGCTCGGTGCGGTGGTTACAAGGTCAAGATTATATTCTCTTTCAAGACGCTCCTGTATAATTTCCATATGCAGCAATCCCAAAAATCCGCATCGGAATCCGAAGCCCAGTGCGGCAGAGGTTTCCGCTTCAAACATAAGCGCGGCATCGTTAAGCTGCAGCTTCAGCAGCGCCTCTTTCAGATCCTCATAATGCGCACCGTCTGCAGGATATATACCGCAGTAAACCATAGGATTTACCTTTTTATATCCCGGCAGCGGCTCTTTTGCCGGATTTGCCACAGAAGTAACGGTATCTCCGACACGCGTATCGCGTATATTTTTTATTGATGCCGCAATATATCCGACATCACCGGCAGCCAGACAATCCGACGGACGCAATCCCGACGGGTGCATAACTCCCGCCTCCACAACTTCAAAGACCGCACCTGTTGCCATCATCTTAATTTTATCTCCGGCTTTTACGGTTCCGTCCATAACGCGCACATAAACTATAACGCCCTTGTAGCTGTCATAGTACGAATCAAATATAAGCGCTTTAAGCGGTGCATTTTCATCGCCCTCGGGAGGAGGAACGTCCTCCACGATTTTTTCCAGTACCGCCGCAACATTCTGTCCCGTTTTGGCACTTATCAGCGGTGCGTCCTCCGCAGGTATGCCGATTACGTCCTCTATTTCACGTATTACCACATCCGGCTGTGCGGACGGCAAATCTATTTTATTTATTACAGGCACAATCTCCAGGTTATGGTCTACGGCAAGATAGGTGTTTGCCAAGGTCTGCGCCTCGATACCCTGTGAGGCATCAACTATAAGAACGGCGCCCTCACATGCCGCCAGACTTCTTGACACCTCATAATTAAAGTCAACATGCCCCGGAGTATCAATAAGATTAAGCGTATAAACATCTCCGTCACTCCGCTTGTACTGCAGCTTTACGGCATGTGCCTTTATGGTAATTCCTCTTTCGCGCTCAAGGTCCATATCATCAAGGAGCTGTTCCTGCATGTCACGCTCCTCAACCTCGCCCGTCAGCTCAAGCAAACGGTCCGCCAGCGTAGACTTGCCGTGGTCTATATGTGCTATAATACTGAAATTTCTTATTTTTTCCTGTCTGTCATTAGGCATTGCATATTTCTCCATTCTGTTATATACATGATATATTATACCATAAATTTCGCGCTGTTACAATACCCTATGATTAATAAATATTCACTTTATATATCTCAGCAAATCCACCAGCTGAATAAACTCCGTCTTTATTCCGAATTTATCCTCGTCCTTTCCCTGCTTTGCCAGATTTATAACACTGTCATAATCCGATGTGCCTTTATACTCGCTGTCATTTAAAATCATTCCGAGTTCCGCGGCGGCAGCGGCAAAGCACATATTTTTGCTCATGCTGTCCGATACTGTGTTTTCCGCCGGATATTCCTTTAAAATGCTTTCATCGCCATCGGGAAGCTTATACCTGAGCTTTACGTCCATAAGCTCGCTGCTTTGGCTGTATATGCTCTTGCTGTACCTAAGAGAATCATCTCCCGTTATGCTTTCGCCGTCCGCGGCAGTCACTATCTCATAAAGCGCCGTCACATTCGCACCTGCGCCCAGCTCGCCCGCGTCTTTTTTGTCATTTTCAAAATCCTCCGCATTGAGAAGCCTGTTTTCATAGCCCACAAGACGGTATTCCTTTACAACGGCAGGATTAAACTCGACCTGGATTTTGACGTCCTTTGCAATGGTATAGAGTGTTTTTGTCATTTCATCGGCAAGCACCTTCTTTGCCTCACGCAGATTATCTATATAGTAATAATTTCCGTTGCCGTTATCAGCCATTATTTCCATCTTGGAGTCCTTGTAGTTTCCCGTTCCGAAGCCGAGAACGCTTATATATATTCCGTTGTCTCTCTTTTTTTCCACTGTGTCTTTAAGCTCACCGTCAGACGTGATACCGACATTGAAATCACCGTCCGTACAAAGAATTATGCGGTTATTTCCGCTGCACTTAAATTTCTCCGCCTGTTCGTAGGCAAGCTGCAAGCCTGCCTCGCCGTTTGTCGAACCGCCTGCGTGCAGTGAATTTATGCATGACATAATCTTTTCTCTTTCGGCGGCACTCACACCGCTCAAAAGTACCTGTGTACCGCCCGCATACGTAACAACCGAAATAGTGTCGCGTTCATCAAGCCTGTCAAGCAGCAGACTCATTGAATGCTTTATAAGCGGCAGCTTGTTTGCCGCATACATGGAGCCTGAAACATCAATAAGAAATACAAGGTTCTGCGGCTGACGTTCTTTAAGCGACATTTCTTCGCCCTGAATATTAATCATTGCCAGCTTGTTTGCTTCGTTCCACGGGCATTGCGCCACCTCCGCCGTGACTGAAAACGGCGTGCCGTCCGACGGCTGCGAAAGATTATAATCAAAATAATTTATCAGCTCTTCGCTCCTTATTGAGCCTTTGGGCGGTATCTGACCGTTTACGATATATCGGCGCATATTTGAATATGATGCCGTATCCGTATCAATCGAAAATGTTGACAGCGGTGAAACCGATGCTTTTTTAAACACATTTTCATCATTTTGTGTATATTCCTCCGTATTGTAATACGTATTCGGCATAACGGGCATGCACTTGGCGCTCTCGGCGCTCATCGCACCTCCGCCGCCTCCTGCCGCTCCCGATGATGCCGCCGCTGTCGAATCCATTGCATATATATTGTCGATGCCGCCGTCATTCAGGTAAAATAAACCGTTTTTTATTCCCTCAGATACATTATATATCAGATTTACCGTATCAAGGCGAGTCATATATTCTCCGATAGATGCATTTACATTATCAAGACATTGATTATCTATCGCAAACCGTATATATCCCTGCGGATAGTCACGCTCCGCGCCCTCCGCCGTATATACCGCCATTTTTACCGCCTGTTCATATGTGATATTATCGTCAGGTCTTACCGTGCCGTCATCAAAGCCGTTGATTATTCCGTATTCTGCGGCAATCATTATGTACGAATACGCCCAATGCTCCTCGCTTAAATCCTTAAAAGCCGTTTTCATATCCGATTTTGCTTCGAGACCGAAAGCCTCCGCAGCCATTTTCGCAAATTCCGCGCGCGTTACATAGCTGTCAAGCTTTAAATCACCGTTTTCATCACCGCAAAGAATATTTTGTTCCGTAAGGCTCTGCACCGCTTTGTCATAATCTGCATATGCAGTCGATGCAAAAAGTGAAGCCGCAATAACAGCCGATAAAATTTTCTTCATAAATATAACCGTTCCTTTCCGTGCCGCAGGGCACAAAGCTTAAGCTTTCCCCGTCAGCCCTTCTCCGTCATTGAAGCAAGGATATTTTCCAGCTCCTCCGTGCTTATTCCGTCCGCATTTATTATGTATGATACCTCGTTGATTATAATATAGCATCTGTACCCTTTTTCCGTTCCTATAGCCACCGCCGGTATTCCGCACACATCACTTGCCGTATAATGCGTATCGGACAGATATGTCTGCGCCGCCGTCAGATTTTTTGATGTTATAATCGTTATATACCTGTCGTTATTGCCCTCATACGGGAATATACGGTTATCCAGAAGAGGGTTTCCCTCATTATCCACAGCCGTAAGCACCGTATCGTTTCCTATATATGCAAAATCTTCGGGCAAGGTAATGTTTTTGAATAAATCCGTTCCCAGATATTCAAAATAGCGCTCGCTGCTCCATTCCTCGCTGCTGTAATCCGCCGTTTTTGCGGCAGCGGAATATGCAACGGCTGCTCCTCCGTTCGACGGAGTGTAATCAGTATAGTTCACACTTAATACAACCGTTTTCTTCTGTATTTCCGCTTTCTGCCGCGGAGCTTCCTCTTTTTCCGCCGTAAAGCTGTATTCCTTTAAGCCGTTCGTCTGCTGTGTCCGAACATCTTCCTCGGACAAATCCCTTTGCGGTGCGGCGGCTGCCGTCGGTTTTTCCGTTACAGACGGTTTTTCGGAATATTCCGCCGTGGCATCATCATTTTTTGCTTTTGCAGCGGCACCGCTTTTTTCCGCCGTTTTTGCCTGTGTGCTTTTTTTCGGAGTTAGCGTTGCTTTCGGTGCGGCGGAAGCACTTGTCCTTGGCTTTTTCGTTGCGTGACTGCCGATGCTCCGCGATTCATCGTCTTTTTCGGGCAAAGGTGACACGGGCATTTTTGTTGCTGCCGATGTCCTGTCATCATCGCCGTTATAAGTCACACTTTCGGATATTACGCCGTCCGTATTCTTATTCATAAGCCTTGGCAGTGCATAAGCCGAAGCCGAAATAACCACGGCTGCCGCCGCTGCTGCCGAAACATATCTGTACGGTGTAATTTTCTTTTTATTTTTAAGGCGCATTACCTTTTCCAAAAGCTCATCCCCGGCATGGATGCTGTCATTGGCTTTTTTAAATTCATCTTCAAACAAGTGCTTCACCTCCCTTAAGCTTTTCTTTCAGCAGCTCACGTCCGCGATAGAGCTGCGATTTTACCGTTCCCTCACTCAGCGACATATCCTCTGCGATTTCCTTAACCGACAGTTTTTCATAATAATACAAATATATCACCGTCCTATACTTTTTCGGAAGCTCGTTAACTGCGTAGTACACATCGCTTTGCTCCTGTGTTTCAAACGACAAATCTTCCGTAAGAGGGACTGTTTTCTTAAACCACGATCCTGCAAAGATTTTTTTTGAACAGTTTATCGTGACACGTATAAGCCACGCTTTTATGTGTTCCTCGCTTTCAAACACCTTATTGCTTTGAAAATACTTCAAAAACACATCCTGAACAACGTCCTCCGCATGCTCTCTTGATCCGGTCTGAGAAAGGGCAAGCCTGTAAACCATGTCTATGTACTTTTTTACAACCTCATCCGATGAAATGCCGGCGTTCATCTCCGAGTAAGCCATACCGTCTGTCCCCCCTTACTAATAATATCCTTTAACCGCCCGTTTGGTTGCATAAATTTACAAATTTTTTTATCAATTTTATTATACTATATCCCGGCACTCAAATCAACCGTATTTTATTGATGCGGTTATTGACTTTTTCCGCACGCGGTGTTATAATTCGACTTAGACTGAAAATCGGGGGAACAGGAAATGAACACTCAATCGGATTACGATTTTTTCGGAAAAGAAAGCATAAGTAAAATATTATTAAAGGTCTCACCGCCGGTAATGCTTGCACAGCTGATACAGGCGCTTTACAATATAGTGGACAGTTTTTTTGTCGGCAGATATTCCGCAGATGCGCTTACCGCCGTTACGGTAATTTATCCGATGCAGCTTATCATTATTGCACTTGCTGTCGGTACGGGTGTCGGAGTGAATACATATATGGCGCGCAAATATGCGCAGCATGATGAAAAAAGTGCCGATGCCGCAGCAGGCACATGCGCAGTGCTGGCTTTTTTGTCATGGGCTGTTTTTGCAGCAGTTGCCGCCGTTATTATGCCGCGATATGTTTCAACCTCCGCAAAAGAGCCGGGTGCCGTGGCACAGGCAATTACATACGGTAATATTGTATGCATAGGCAGTCTCGGTACATTTCTTGAGGGTACATGGTCAAAGGTGCATCAGGCAAAGGGTAATATGCTCCTCCCTATGATTGCACAGGTTGCCGGTGCTTTGATAAACGTTATTTTTGATCCGCTTCTTATTTTCGGAATAGGATTTTTCCCGAAGCTCGGTGCGGCGGGAGCGGCATATGCCACAATCTTCGGACAGTTTACAGCGGCTGTCATTGTCGGTATAAAGGGTTTTCGCATACCGCCTCGCATAGCGCAAATGCCGCATTACGTGAAACGGATATATCTGTACGGCTATTCCTCGATATTTATGCAGGCTCTTTATACGGTATATATCGTGGGACTTAATGTGACGCTCGCTTCTTTTTCGGATTCCGCGGTAACAGTGCTCGGTCTTTACTATAAAGCACAGAGCTTCTTCTTTATTCCGCTGTTTGGTCTCGAAACCTGCATAGTACCTGTTATAAGCTATAATTATACGGCGAAAAGCTATGACCGCTGCCGCGAAACGATGCGGATTTCGTTCATGGCATCACTGCTGTTCATGATATTTGGCGTTATATGCTTTGTGATTTTCCCGAAGCCGCTTATACGTCTGTTTTCAACATCGGAACAGGTAATGGAAATAGGACGGATTGCATTCCCCATTATAGGTTCAAGCTTTTTACCGGCAGTTTTTTCGCTTATGCTGCCCGTATTTTTCCAGGCAATAGGCAAGGGCATACCGAGTATGTTTATGTCGCTTATGCGGCAGATATTTCTGCTGCTGCCGGTGTTTAAGCTGCTGTCAAAAATCGGGCTTAATTATACATGGTTTGCATTTCCCATCGCCGAGGTTGTTTCGGGAGCTATAGGAATGATGCTTTACTTTTCCTGCATACGCAAATGGCAACAGGAAAGTAACCTTATTATATAAATTTTACTGATAAAAAAACAGCCTCCGCTGTTAAAGAACGGAGGTTGTTTTTATTTATATACTTTTTAGCCTATAGCTCTGTAAAGGAACGTAGCTATCTGTCCTCTCGAGCAAATTGTATCGGGTGCAAATTCAGTGTCGGAAACACCGCTTGTAACCTTGTTGAAAACTGCCCATTCCACAGCTGTGGCATATTCGGCACTTTCATCTACGTCATCAAATGAGCCCTGATATTCTAAGTCGGGAGCATCTGCGTTTTTCCAAAGATATTCAACCGTTGAAGCTCTTGTGCAAGGAGTATCGCCCGCAAATTCGTCACCTGAAACCATATCCTTATTATATGCCCAGATTGCAGCGTCATAGTAATAATCGCTTGCCGAAACATCTGTGAAAGGATTTTCCGTGTCTGCTTTCGGAGCGCCTACCGCACGCCACAGGAAGGTTAAAATCTGCGCTCTTGTGCAAGTCTGATCCGGTGAGAACGTTGTTTCGCTTGTACCCAGTGTAATCGCATTTTTAACTGCCCATTTTACCGCTTCCGCATAGTATGCATCGTCCGCAACATCGGCAAAATCAACCGAAACCGACGGGGTGTTATCATCATCTGTTTTTGTATCTTCACCGGGTGTTACAGCCGTATCGTCCTTTGCTTCAAGCAGACTAAGAGTGTTGTAAACTCTGAATGTATCTGTTTCATTGTTCAGAGTACATTTGATAAAGCATTTTACGGAGCCTTTTTTTGTTTCTGTTGAGTCTACCTTTTCAAATCCGTCGGCAAGCTCAAGCTGAGTTCCGTTTGTAACTGCTGCCTTTGCCATTTCGAGTATTTCCTCAGCCGTTATATCGGGAGCGAGAGAAATATTTTTGAAAACCGTACTTGCAGCCGCTATATCTTTTGCAAGATTTTCCTTATCGGCATTATTATCTGCCGCAGCGCCCGTAAGCATCGGAATTTTCATTGTATACATGTCCTGACGCTTATAAACTCCGCAGGTGAATGTAATATTTGCAAAAATTGAACCGTCTTTTTCGCTTGTAGCATTGTAAATTCTGTAGTCGGACTCTTTCGGGATTGAAAGCTCAACACTGCTTCCCTCGGGAAGAAGCTTTGCAGCCTCCGACAAAAATGCCTCAAGCGGCATATCATTGTAGCACATGAATGTGCTTTCGCTTGCTCTTATTGCTTTTTTTGCTGCGTTAATTTCACCCTCTTCATCAATTGCAAAAGCCGCGCAGGGTAAAATCGCAAATAATAAACACGCTGATAATAATAAGCTTAATATTTTCTTCATCATTATTCTCCTCTATTTTATATATTCTTTATTGCTCTGTTCAGGAAGGTAACAATCTGTCCTCTTGAACAAATGGTATCGGGCGAGAATGCAGTGTCGCTTGTACCGGTTGTAACACCGTTTTCAACCGCCCATGAAACAGCCTGTGCATAGTCTGAGTCTGCCAAAACATCTTCAAAGGAATTTGAAGCGGTACTTTTGGGTGAATCCGCATTTTTCCATAGATATTCAACCGTTGAGGCTCTTGTGCAGGGTGTGTCTCCTTCAAATCTATTGCCGGAAACCATACCCTTGTTGTATGCCCAGATTGCCGCGTCGTAGTAATACGCGTCTGCGGAAATATCCGCAAACGGATTGTCGGCGCTTGCTTTCGGTGAACCTACCGCACGCCACAGGAACGTTAAAATCTGTGCTCTCGTGCAGGTCTGCTCCGGCGAAAATGTTGTTTCGCTTGTACCGGCGGTAATTGAATTTTTAACCGCCCAGCCGACTGCATCCGCAAAATAGTCCGTTGCCTTTACATCAACAAACGGCATTGAAGATTTTATATCTTTTTCAGTTTCCGCTTTTGCAGTATTGCCTGCCGTATTTCCGACTGCAAGAACTATCGGTTCGTCAATACGAAGATTAAGCGTATAGCCCTCATCTGTTTTGCGCATATACGAAATATCAAGCGGAACATATGAAATCTGACCGTTTGACGCCGTGCAAATCAAATAATCTTTCTGAAGCTCGTCTTCATCTATGTAATTTGTTTTGCCCGACGCGGTGACTGCCGATACAAGCCGATACTGCACACCTGCAAAAAGCTGAACGGCTGTTCCGTATTTTTCATCATCATATGCACCTGTGCCGATATAACTGTAGCCGCCATTCTGAATTGCAGCTCTGTGACCGTCGCTGTTCATCCATGAATCCATTGCCCGTTTAGCCGATACTGCCATTGACGGAGCATCGCACCGATATATATTTTCACCCTCAGACGAAGCGGTAAAGTCCTGTATTGCGGTAAAAGGCGGCTGTCCGTTCGGTCTTTCATGAGAAAATTTTTCGGCAAGCTCAACCGCTCTGGTATCACATGCATTCTGAAGCTGCTCTATCATAGTAAGCAAAGACACTCCGACCTTTTCGCGCTCAACATTGGTTAGCCTTAAAATTTCCCATTCTTCCTTATTGACTGAAATTTTGTCCGTCGGCATATTTCTTTCAAGCTGCGTAATTTTTTCCGAGATACGGGTTTCCCTTTCCTCATTTCCCAAGGTCATAGTCAGATAACAGGTGATTTCGCCGTTTTCTTCAAAAGTGGCCTTCTTTTTGCTGAAGCTTTTAACGGAAACCTCCGAGCCGTTTTTTACAGCTTTTTTTGCCGCGGCAAGTATTTCCTCCGCGTTTGTCCTGTTTGTGAATACAACTTCACCTACCGCAACGCCCATCAGTTTTCTGTCCTCATCAATTGCTGTTGACGTTTCAGTGACTTCCACGGGAATTGTCTTTGCAACCGGAACTCTGTCCGAAATGCCGCCGCAGTCAAGTGTCAGCGTTGCCGAAACAGTCCCCTCAATCGTTGTGCTTGCCTTTACAAGCTTGAAATCGGATTTGTCCAGCGTCACAGTAACACCGCTTTCAACAGCTGCTTTCGCCATATTTAAAATATCGTCCGCAGTGGTATTATTTGAAACTTCAAACTCCCATATTGCCACATTTATGGCTGACTTTGCCGCAGCAATGCTTTTTTTCGCCTCCGCGGTATTTTCGTTTGAAGTATTACCCGCGCTGTCAGAGTCATCATTTCCGTCATTAATACTCAAACCGCCCGAAGAAGAAAATTCCTTTTTTACCGAATATGCTTCCTCGGCATCGTCCAGATAGATTATTACATCCGCGCTCATGTATCCGGCATTTCCTCCCGTCGGACTCACAATCCTGAATTTGTCGACCATAAAGCCTACGCCTACCCTGCCGTCAACAGTGTAATTGCATGCTTCAAAAATCAGATTTTCCAAATCTTCCCTGGTAAAGCTTTCATTGATATCAGTTTTATCCAACGATGTAAGCAGCTCGTCCATACTGCTTTCTACAGCGGTCTGCGCGTTGTTTACTTTTGTCATGGCATATACTGTCGGTAAAGACATATGCAAGGATGCTGTAAGCAGTGCTGCCGCACAAACATACGCTGTGAGTTTTTTCATGTTTATTCATCTCCTTTTTCTGTTGTCAGCAGGTGCAAGGCATCAGTCACCTGCCCTATTTGCTGATTATATCATATACTGTAATTAAATGCAAGATTTTCGGACAAATTAAACCATATCATTGACACATTTATCTCGCAATGCTATAATATAGATATAAATTCAGACAAACGGAGGAACTACAGTTGCAAAGCAAGGGCATCACAAAACATTCCGTAATGGAAAAGAAAATTGATTGGTTTTTGTTTATTATAACAGCCGCATTGTCGGTTTTCGGTATAATTGCGGTTTATACCGCCACCAGATCGCTCAACACAAACACAAATGTCATAGTGCAGACCGGCTCTTTTCTCATAGGGGTTGTTTTTCTGTTTATATTATGCCGGTTTGATTATGAACAATTTAAGAATATGATTAAGCCGATATACATTTTTACAATTCTTATTCTTGTGGCAGTGCTGCTTTTCGGCATAAGCGGAGACTGGGGAGCAAGGAGCTGGATACGCTTCGGCGCTATAGGCATACAGCCGTCGGAAATTGCAAAGGTGTGTTTTATAATAACCTTTTCGTATCATCTGTCCATGGTGGAGGAAAGCATAAACAAACCGCTTGTTATTATAGGGCTTATCCTGCATGCCGCGGTACTCATGGGACTTATTATGCTCCAGCCCGATTTCGGAAGTGTGCTTGTTTTCATATTTATGTTCATATGCATGGTATTTACCGCAAAAATTTCATGGAAATACATCCTCCCCGCAATCGGCATAGGCATACTTTCGCTGCCTGTTATATATTTCTTTTTCCTTAATGAATATCAGCAGAAGCGTATACAGGTGTTTTTAAATCCCGACCTTGATCCGCTTTACCGCGGCTATAACGTTATACAGTCGAAAATTGCGGCAGGCTCAGGTCAGCTTTGGGGCAAAGGCTTTCTGCACGGAACGCAGAATCAGCTCGGTTATCTTCCGACCAAGTATACGGATTTCATATTCTCGGTGATTGCCGAGGAGTTTGGATTTATAGGTGCCGTATGCGTTGTTGCTGCCCTGTTTTTAATTATATGGAAGTGCATAAAAACAGCACAGAGAGCGGACAATCTTTTCGGACGCTACATCTGTGTCGGAGCTGCGGCGATGTTTTTGTTTCATTCCTTTGAAAACATGGGCATGTGCATAGGTCTTACACCGGTAACCGGCATTCCGCTTCCGTTTGTCAGCTACGGCGGTACATCAATGCTTACAAATATGATTGCAATAGGGCTTGTGATGAGCGTATCCTATCACAACAAGCCGCGCAGCACCTTTGATGTATACTGAAGCAATGAACAAATCGCTCTTTTCGGAATATTATACAATATGTGATAATATTTTGAAAGGAGTGATTTTTTTGTATATTCTTGTAGGCTCGATAACCACCGCTACGCGTCTGAAAAAACTGATTGAGGCGTCGGCAGGTTATCCGGCGGACGTTGTTCACACCCCCGCCGAAATCAATCCCACCGGCGGCTGCTCCTATTGCGTCCGCATCGACAACAGGCTGTCTGATATAATACGTCCGCTCTGCAGCGATTACGGTGTCAGAATCAGGAGTATATATATTGACGAAATTAAAGACGGGGAGCGTGTGTTCAATGCTGTACCTTGACAATGCCGCGACCACGCTGCGCAAGCCGGCACAGGTATATTTATCCCTGCTTAAAAATACGCTGTTTGGCAGTGTAAACGCAGGCAGGGGCGGTCACAGCATGAGCGTGCGCGGCACGGAAACAATCGTAAACACACAGGACGAAATCGCCGGGCTTTTTAACATTGATTTGCCGCAAAACATTGCATTCACGCAGAATGCAACATATGCGCTTAACATGGCAATTCTCGGCATGCTGTCCGAGGGCGGTCATTGCATTGTCACGGAAATGGAGCATAACAGCGTTCTGCGTCCCGTTCACCGTCTGGGCAATTTTACCGTTGTAAAAGCCGATAAAAGAGGCTATATATCTCCCGAAAATATAGTCTCCGCCATAAAAGACGATACACGGCTTATTATATGTACGCATGCTTCAAATGTATGCGGAACCATTGAGCCGATAAAGGAAATCGGTGAAATTGCCAAGCGTCACAATATTCCTTTTCTTATCGATGCCGCCCAGACAGCCGGCTGCATAAATGTCGATGTCAAAGAGCTTAATGCGGATTTTCTTGTTTTTTCGGGACACAAGGGATTAATGGGACCGCTCGGCACGGGCGGTATATATGTTAAAGATCCGTCCATTCTTGAACCGATAATACTCGGCGGAACAGGCAGTATGTCGGAAAGTCTGTCACAGCCGCATTTCATGCCGGATATGCTCCACAGCGGAACGTTAAACACACCTGCAATCGCAGCACTCGGTGCAGGGGTAAAATATATCAAAAAGCACGGTGTTTCCGAAATAAGCGAAAAAGAGCGATTTTTGGCGCAAAGACTTGAAAACGAGCTGTGGAATATGGGAGGAATTACCGTTTACGGCACACGGGACAGAATAGGAACAACCTCATTCAATATAGACGGCATGGCAAGCGGAGAAACTGCACAGCTTCTCGGCAAAAAATTTGCCGTGCGCGCGGGTTTTCACTGCGCACCGCTGGCTCACAAGGCTCTCGGAACGTTAAAAACGGGAGTTGTGCGCGCCTCTTTCGGCATTTTCAATTCCGAAGCGGAGGTTTTGCGCTTTGCCGATGCTGTATGGAAGCTGAAAAAAGAAACAATCTAAAATAGGCTGTTTAAAAAAGTCAACTGACTTTTTTAAACAGCCTTAACTTTTTTCAAAGGGATAGGAAAAAAGCTTTGGAATTAACAAACTGAGCCAAAACTTTAGTTTTTTAACATCCCTTTCATATTGAGCTTTTAATTTTGCAGTCATATTCAACAACATCGAGAATATTATCCTCTTGCAGCAAATCGGGCATTTCAATCATTATTTTATAATTTCTTGTTCCGTTTTCATTATTTTTTTCCACCCAGACATCCGTGACAGATATTCCGAGCTGTTTTAATGCCGCGGTTATTCTCTGCTGATAATCTTTTTCGTCCACGCCGTAAATGCAGACTGTTTTTGTAACCGGGGTTTTAAAATGATGAAAATTTCTGTGGAAAAGAAGCTGCGCCGTAACAACCGCCGCCGTTGCCAGTACACCCAGAACATACATTCCTGCACCCATTGCCATACCTATGCCCGAGGTCGCCCATATTCCGGCTGCGGTTGTAAGTCCCGTTATTGAATTTTTATGTACAAATATCATTCCTGCGCCCAGAAAGCCTATGCCGCTCACAACCTGAGCCGCAATTCTTGCTCCGTCGGCTCCGCGCATACCCAATTCTCCCGAAACAGTATCGGAAAAACCGTATTTTGAAATTGCCATCATCAATGCCGCTCCTATTGCCACAATGCAATGAGTTCTCACTCCCGCACTCTTTGAGCGGTTTGAACGTTCCGCACCTATTATCGAACCGCATATTCCCGCGGCAATAATACGCAATGTCAGCACCAGCTGATAAATTTGAAAATTTTCCAAAATAAGCACCACCTTTTAAATTTATATATAATCCGGGTATGACTCTATTGCACCGCTGCCCTGAACGCTTATTCCGCAATATCGGGCAGATGCTTTCACAAATTCCGCCAATTCCGCCTCGGTTATCTTATCAAGCCGCTGTTTATCAAATCCGCTGCGGTATAGGCTGTATAAAAACGAGCCTATGAACGCATCACCGGCACCCGTTGTATCCTTTGCCGCGACCTTTTCGGACGGAACGTATATCTGCGCATTTTCGGTGTATGCATAAGCACCGTCCGCACCGCATGTACATATAACTGTTTTTGCGGATTTGAGCAGCTTTTTACACCCCTCTTTAATATCGTCCGTTCCCGTAATAAAACCGATTTCCTCGTCCGACACTTTTATTATATCGGCAAACGGCAGAAATTCATCAATTGCAGTCTTAAGCAAGGACGTATCCTCCCAAAGGGGCAATCTGATATTTGGGTCAAAGCTTATAAGCGCTCCGCGCTTTTTCGCAAGCTCTATTGCTTTTTTATGCGCCTGCTTCATGGGGAAATCCCCCAGAGATACCGAGCAGAAATGCAGTGCAAAGCAGTCATTAAATGTGTCCTCGCTCAGATTTGAGGCATCGTAGAGCATATCGGCAGACGGGCTGCGGTAAAACGAAAATGTCCTGCTTCCGTCACTTCCGAGACTTACAAATGCCAGAGCCGTGTTTGCCGCTTTTGTAAACAGCACATTGTCCGTTCCGATTCGGAAAGCTTTAAGAGCATCTGCGATTTTGTGTCCGAACGGATCATCACCCAGCTGTGTTATAAGCTGCGTTTTACCTCCGAGCTTTGCAAAAGCACCGAGCACATTCGCCGGCGCACCTCCGATTTTCGGCGAAAACGATTGTACCTGTGAAAATTCACAGCCGCTCTTATTCGGTATAAAATCTATCAGTGCTTCTCCTATGGCAAACAATGTATTGTTTTTCATTATCCCTGCTCCTTATTTGTATTTATTTCCACGCGGAGTTCCATGCTTAATCTATTGCGCATTGTACGGCAAATCTGTTTTTATAATAATAAGTGTTTTTAAATCCCATTTCTTTAAGCTTTTTATAAAGCATATCAAAGCTGTTTGCCGAATTTTGGGCTATATGCGCATCGGAACCCGTTGTTATCAGATAACCACCCATATCCTTATACATCTGTATAATCCATTCCTCCGGCATAAGCTCGCAGTATCCGCTGCCGTCATATACACATGAGGTATTAATCTCAAGCGCAATTTTGCGGTCAATGATGTACCGTAAAATGCGTTCTATTTTATCCTTATATTTTTTGCAGTCCGCGTTCATATGATATTTTCCGTTTATATACCGCAGCGGACAGGTCAAATGTGCCAATATATCAAAATCACATGCTTCAATCATCGAAATCATGTCATCAAAATATTTATCCAGATATTTTTGAAGCTTCTCCGCTCCCATTTTTGAAAAATCAATTTGGGAATACGGCATATCATAGTCCTTAAATTGTACCGCATGCACGGAACCGATTATTACATCAAAATCAAATTTTTCTATAATACCCTCGGAAACATCACGATGCCAGAAGCCCTCCCCGATTTCCGTACCGCGCAAAACCGTCATATCCGCTTCGTTATCCGCCGCTTTTGCATCGGCAGCAGAGCTTTTGATAAGACCGTCCAAATCAACCGTTTCATAGTATTCAATGTCGCAGTGGTCGGTTACCGCAAACCCGGCAAGTCCGTTTCCGTATGCCGCAGCTCGCATATCAAGCACATCACACTCGGAATCATGTGAATTTTTTGAATGAGTATGCATATCATACCGTCGGTCTACATTAATTTTCGGTTTAATTGCTCCGTCCGTTTCAACTATGTCGGGCTTCAGACGTTTTGCCGCATCATAAAAGCTGTCATAATCGCTTAACAGCCATATGCCGAGCCGCGCATATTCTTTTACAAGCTTTGCCGTCTTTTCGTCGGCAAACGGTATTTTTACCCATGAAGTATTGCCGCACTCATACGGCAGCCACACCGTAAGGCGGTCTTTCGGAATTATCCCGTGCAGTGTGCGCAGTATATCCTCCGTTACCGCACCGTCATAGTCAATCGAAAGCTCCGGTATTTCATTCAGACATTTTTTTAAAAACTCAACATCATTCGATGTTACGGAAATGTTTTCCGCATAGTCCGTAATCATTGAAAATAATATTGATAAAATTTCTTTCGGAAATGACTGAATTTTATTGTCAATTTTAAGGCGTATTCCCGTTTGTGCGGACAACTCCAGAACCTCTTTGAACAGCGGCAGCTTTTCTTTGCGGTATTTGTTTGAAACAGCCGTTCCGAAGTCATATTGCAGTGCTTCATCATACGTTATTTCGGAAATATCTGTCTCTTTATCTATTGGCGAGCCGTCTTTTTTTCTTGCGGTACGGTTTATGAGCCGATCATGCATTACCACAATCCGCTTATCACTTGTGTACTGCAAATCCAATTCAATAACATCGTACCCCTGTATTACGGCACACCGAAAAGCCGTCATTGTATTTTCCGGACATTCGCTCGCCACACCCTTGTGTGCCTGCAATTCTATATGCTTCAAAATAATCACCCTTAAAAAAATATTGACATTGTTAATAATCAAGTATATAATAATTCATATTGCTCATCAAGTCAATAACCGCCGTACAAAACGGTAAAATGAGCATGTTTTTGATTGTTTTTTAAGGAGTTTGAAGAATATATGAGCAAAGAACGCGAAAAAGAAATACTAAAGCTGTTGCTTGCAAAAAAAGAAGTAACGGTAAATGAATTATCACAGCGGCTTTTCACAAGTGAATCTTCAATCAGGCGCGATCTTAAAAGTCTCGAAAATCAGCAGCTTATAAAGCGTATTCACGGCGGTGCGGTCATTGAAGAAAACAGCATATCAACACTGAAAATCCCGTTTGTTATACGCGAGCTTGAACAGAGTGATGCGAAAATCGAAATCGCAAAGCAGGCAATCGATTATATAAACGATTATGACGTGCTGTTCCTTGATGCCTCGTCAAGCGCATACAATTTGATACCGTTTTTAGCGGCAAAAAATCATCTTACCGTAATAACAAGCGGTATAAAAGCCCTGCTGAAGCTTGGTGAATACGGGATAAAAGCCATAAGCACCGGCGGCGAGCTTTTACCGTCATGTCAGTCTCTCGTAGGCGAAGAAGCATACAAAACCATTCAGGCATACAATGCAAATGCCGTATTTTTTTCGTGCCGCGGTCTGTCCGATGACGGATGCCTGACCGATATTTCGGATTCCGAAAATTATGTACGCAGATGCATGATAGAAAACTCACAAAAATCGTATCTTATGTGTGCAAGCGATAAAATCGGGAAAAAATATTTCCATAACTTATGTTCGGCAAATTACATTTCAAAAATAATTTGCGAAAAAGAGCTTCCCCCGCAGCTTCGCAAATAAAGCACATCGTGCTGACGTTCTCACTGCATCAACCCTTTTGCTTATCCCACTACATTCATTATATTTCTGCGTTCCGTTTCAAACTGCTCAGCGCTGCTGCCCTCCAGCAGTACGTCAATATACGGCTTATGCTTTCTTATCTGCTCAAAAAGCAGCTTAACGTTAAATATTCCCTCTCCGACACGCATTTCGGTCTTTTTGCCGTCAACTATATCAAAATCCTTCAAATGCACCGCCGTTAATTTATCCGACAGCAATTCAAAGGTTTTTACTATCATCTCGTCCTGCTGCATGTAGTTTTCCTCGGTTATGTAATTAACCGGATCAAAAATTACAAGCATATTCGGAGAATTTATCTCATCGCACAGCTTTTTCATCATTTCGGGAGTATTTACGGGGTGTACTGCCACTCCCTCAATTCCCAGCACGACTCCCAGCTTTTCGGCATCGCGTACCAGCTCTTTCAGGTTTCTTACCACATTTTTGTAGTCCTCTTCACGATTGCTGCACAGGCGAACACCCGTCTCGGTGCCTACCACTCCTGCATTAAGGTATTTTGCAAAAAGCATATTCTGTTCAAACACGGCTTTATGCTGCTTAAAGCTTTCCTCATCAGCAGACAGATCAATATACGAGCCGAGCACCGAAATGCGCAAATCGCCCAAATCCTCTCTGATTTTCGCCGCAATTCCCGTGCTGAATGTGTGATTTGTCCAGTCAATTCCGTTAAACGATTTTCTTAATGCAAGCTGCACATATTTTATATCAAGCTCTCTTGTCTGTTGCAGAAGCTCCGCCGGAGTACGTGCAGGCAAATCATGCGCTCTCATTCCTATTTCATGTATATATTCCATATCAGTAACCCTCCGTTTCCACGTTAAGATTATACTATATACACAAAAATATGTCAAGCATTTACAGCTGTATTTTATCAGAACCGAGCAAATGATGATATTTTATGAAATCCTGCGGATCGGTACTGATAATTCTGTCCACTCTGCCGTCCGTAAGCTCAAACGATATATTGTCATACATTTTTATATGCCGTCTGCGTATCTGTGTGTTATCAAAGAACACCACGTCAGACGGTACGCAAGAATAAATCATTTTTAAACTATTCCTTTCCTATTAATTCATAAAGCTTTAAAAGCGCGTCCGACAAGCCGCCCATGCTGTCTATAATACCGCAGTCCACAGCCTTTTTTGCAAAAAGTATTGTACCGACATCATTTGCCATATCGTCCGTTGTGAGCATCAGCTCTTTTAGTTTTTCCGCCTTGATATGCGAGTTGGAAATTACAAACTCACAAATTCTTTCCTGCATTTTTTCAAAATACTGAAAAGTCTGCGCAACGCCTATCACCGTGCCGCTCATTCTCAAAGGATGCACCGTCATTGTGGCTGTCGGGGCTATGAACGAGTAATCCGCCGATACCGCCAGCGGCACTCCTATACTGTGTCCGCCGCCGAGAACAAGCGATACCGTCGGTTTTTTCATTCCCGCAATCATTTCCGAAATTGCCAGTCCCGCCTCGACATCTCCGCCCACTGTGTTAAGCAGCACAAGCAGCCCGTCGATTTCGGGATTTTCCTCCACTGCGACCAGCTGCGGCAGTACATGCTCGTATTTTGTGGTTTTATTCTGCGGCGGAAGCACCTGATGTCCCTCCACCTGACCTATTATTGTAAGGCAATGTATATTTCCGCGCGGATTTTTTGTTTCCACGCTCCCCATTTCCTTTATATTTTTCAGTTCCAGTTCACGTACATCCGTTTCATTATCCTTATTATTATCTGACATATGCCGACCTCCGTTTTAAAATTAGTATAGTGCGAAATAATAAATATATTCATAAAATCCGCAAATACCGCTGATTTTACGCAAAATCTTCTTGAAAAACGCATTATTATATAGTATAATAAAAAATATAAAAAACCTTTGCAGAGCAGCACAGCTCCGTATTATGAAAGGAATGGTCATAATGAAATGTCCCTATTGCGGATTTGTAGAAAGTAAGGTAATCGATTCAAGACCGACCGAGGAAAGCAACGCAATTCGCCGCCGCCGTGAATGTCTGAAATGCGGCAAGCGCTTTACTACATATGAAAAGCTTGAGTCGATAGCGCTTGTGGTAATAAAAAAGGATCAGTCGCGTCAGCAGTATGACAGAGATAAGGTATTAAAAGGAATTATTACCGCATGCGAAAAACGTCCTATTTCGCTCTCTCAGATGGAAAAAATCGCAGATGATATTGAAAGCGAGCTTTACCAGTCCATGGACCGCGAAATAGACTCGACAACAATAGGTGAAAAGGTTATGGACAGGCTTAAAAACCTCGATGAGGTTGCTTATGTGCGCTTTGCTTCGGTATATAAGCGTTTTGAAGATATACACACTTTCATGGCAGAGTTGCAGGGACTTATAGATGATAAATAATCACAGGTTATCACGGATTTGGAGGAATTATAATGGCTAAAACCATAGCGGCAATTTCAACGCCCCCCGGAACGGGCGGAATAGCGGTGATACGCATAAGCGGAGATGATGCCGTAAGCATTGCGGACAAGGTTTTTACGGGCAGTGTCAGGCTGTGCGATGTGAAATCGCATACGGTACATTACGGATATGTACATGACGGCTCGGGGCGCAAAACAGACGAGGTTCTCGTTACCGTCATGCGCGCACCGAAAACCTTTACACGTGAAGATGTAGTGGAAATAAGCACTCACGGCGGCATGACGGCATCGCGCGAAACGCTTGATGCAATAATCCTTGCCGGTGCGGATATTGCCGAGCCGGGCGAATTTACAAAGCGTGCTTTTCTTAACGGGAGAATTGACCTTTCGCAGGCTGAAGCCGTTATAGATATAATAAATTCAACAAATACACTCGCCAAAAACAACGCACTTTCACAGCTTGAGGGTACGCTTTCCGCAGAAATAAAGAAAATACGCGGCAAGCTTGTACAGCTTGCATCACAGATGCAGGTAATTATCGACTATCCCGATGAGGATTTGGAGGACGTGACGACAGATGATATTCATGCAATATGTCTTGATTGTCTCAATGATACGAAAAAGCTTTTAAGCACCGCCGATAACGGTATTCTTTTAAGAGACGGAATAAAAACGGCAATTGTCGGAAAACCGAATGTCGGAAAATCCTCGCTGCTTAATCTTCTTTCGCGCACCAACCGCGCAATAGTGACCGATATTGCCGGAACAACGCGTGATGTAATTGAGGAGCATGTAAACCTTGACGGTATTCCGCTTATTCTTGCCGATACGGCAGGAATACACCAAACCGATGATTTGGTGGAAAAAATCGGTATAGAAAAATCGCTGCAATCCATAGATGACGCAAACCTTGTAATTATAGTTCTTGACGGAAGCTCTGTTCCCGATGATGACGATATGCATATCATAAAGAAAACCATGCATAAATCGAGAATTATTCTTATAAACAAAACAGATATTTTAAAAGGAAAATACACCGAGCAAATCAGATCGGCAGCCAACGGAAGTCCCGTGATAGAAATAAGCGCATTATCGGGCAGCGGTGCCGATGAATTGAAAAATGCAATACGGGAAATTTACAATATCGGTGAAATTTCGGCGCAGTCGGGAGCGGTTATAACCAATCTGCGCCATAAAAAGGCGCTTCATAAGGCGCAGGAGGCATTGGAAAATGCAGTCGGCTGCATTTCCTCCGGAATGCCTGCGGATATTGCTTCAATTGACATAAATGCCGCAATCGAGGCATTCGGAGAAATAACGGGCGAAACCGTATCCGACCTTATAATAGATAATATATTTCACAGCTTTTGTGTCGGAAAATAGCATGCGGAGGTGAGACAGATATGCGCATTGACAAATACATTGCGGCATGCGGAGCAGCATCGAGAAGTGAAACAAAAAAGCTGATAAAGGCAGGCAAAATAACGGTAGACGGCATATGTGCAAAAAAAGCAGATGAGCAGATTGATGAAAACACCTGTGTTGTAATGCTCGGTGATAAGCGGTTGGTTTATCAGAAATTTGTATACCTTATGCTTAATAAGCCGCAGGGATATGTCAGTGCCGTTTATGACAAGCATTATCCGGTTGTCACCGATTTGATTGATAAGAAGTATGCACATTTTTCACCCGTACCCGTCGGCAGACTTGATATAGATACGGAGGGACTGCTCATTCTTACCAATGACGGTGCTTTCAACCACAATATGACATCACCAAGGAAAAATATATACAAGCGTTATTTTGCACGGCTTGACAAGCCTGCCGTCCCCTCGGACATTGAGGTGTTTAAAAGCGGAATGGTATTCAAGGATTTTACCGCAAAGCCGGCTGTTCTTGAAATAACCGAAAACCCCAACGAGGTTTTTATTGAAATTGCCGAGGGAAAATTTCATCAGGTTAAACGAATGTGCGAACGTGTCGGAAAAAAAGTTATATTCTTAAAACGCGTATCAATAGGAAAGCTTTTTCTCGATGAAGCGCTTAAGCCCGGCGAAAGCCGCGAGCTTACGCAAAAAGAGCTTGAACTGCTTAATTCATAAAACAGTTCAAGCTCTTCTTTATTTGCTTTTTTCGACTCCCGTGCGTTTGCATACCTCGATTATCGGACATTCACTGCATTTCGGATTTCTTGCCGTGCATACCGCTCTGCCGTGATACACAAACTGATGACACATACGCAGCTGATAATCGGACGGTATTTTCTTTTTCAAGTCAAACTCAATCTTTTCGGGTTCTTTTTCTTTGGTAAGTCCTATTCTCCTTGCAAGCCGCATGCAATGCGTATCTACCACAACCGCCGGCTTTTTGAATATATCACCCAAAACAAGGTTTGCCGTTTTTCTTCCCGTACCTGCAAGAGTTAGCAAATCCTCCATTGTATCGGGCACCTCGCCGCCGTAAACCTCACAAATCCGCTTGCAGCATGCAATTATATTTTTTGATTTATTCCTGTAAAATCCCGCGGATTTTATATATTCCTGCAGTTCGAGTATATCTGCATTTGCAAAATCCTCTGCGGTTTTATAGCGTTTAAACAAATCCTTTGTCACAATATTTACGCGCGCATCCGTACACTGTGCGCTCAGCTGTGTTGCAATAAGCATTTGCAGAGGCGTTTCGTAAGTCAAAGAGCATTTGACCTCGGGATATGCTTCATCAAGCAGAACACGCATTCTGCTTATACGTTCTTTTTCCGTCATAATTATTTTTTCCTTTTTGTATCGGCGAATTATCCGTTCACCTTATGGTGGAATGTCGGGACTATTTTTTGCAGCAGTGCAACTACGGATTCCTTATCGTTTGCATTTGCCAGACGGCGGATAACCTCAAGACTGTTTAACAGTTCCTTTTCATTTACCTCTATCTGCTTTCCGATAAAGATTTTCTTGTTTGAGGTTTCCGTCAGCCCCTCCTCGCTCATGAGCAATTCCTCATACAGCTTTTCACCGGGACGCAGTCCCGTAAAGGCAATTTTAATATCCTTGTACGGTTTTTTGCCGTGCATCTTAATCAGATTTTCGGCAAGGCTTAAAATTTTCACCGGCTCACCCATGTCAAGTACAAATATTTCACCGCCGTTTGCCTCGGAAGCAGCCTGCAAAATAAGTGAAACCGCCTCGGGAATAGTCATAAAATAACGGATAATATCGGGATGCGTTACGGTAACGGGACCGCCCTTTGCAATCTGATTTTCAAAGAGAGGTATTACAGAGCCGTTGGAACCGAGTACATTTCCGAATCTGACTGTGATAAACTGCGTCTTTTTGGCTTTCTGCGCCATATCCTGAACAATCATTTCACAGCATCTCTTTGTTGCACCCATTACATTTGTAGGATTAACCGCCTTATCCGTCGAAATCAGCACAAACTTCTCAACCTTATACAAATCCGCCAGTGCGGAAACATTATATGTACCCACAATATTGTTTTTAACCGCTTCTTCGGGGTTTGTCTCCATAAGCGGAACGTGCTTGTGCGCAGCCGCATGGAATACAAGCTGGGGATGATATTCTTCAAAAAGCATCTCCATTTTCTGATAATCGCGAACAGACGCTATTTCCGTATTCAGATTAAGCTTGTCCCCGTAATCTCTTATAAGCTCCTGCTGTATATCATATGCATTATTTTCATAAATATCAACAATAATCAGCTGCTTCGGCTTATATTTTGCTATCTGGCGGCACAGCTCCGAGCCGATAGAACCGCCTCCGCCCGTAACCATACAGATTCTGTCCTGCACCAATGCTTTGACATTTGTATTTTCAAAGCGGATAACATCGCGTCCCAAAAGCTCCTCAACATTGATCCCCCTTGCCTGCCCGAGCAGATTGTCATCAACATCAATCATTTCGTGCAGATACGGGAGTGTCTTTATTTCACAATTCGTTTTCGATGATATATTTATAATGTGCTTTTTTGTTTCCTCATCGCATGACGGTATAGCTATCAGAATAACCTCTATGTTATTTTTCTCACACAAATCGGGAATATCGTCAATACCGCCGCAAACCTTTACATTTCTGATTGAGCAATTAAGCTTATTTGCGTCATCATCCACAATACACACAGGATTGTACTGGCATTCCGATTCAAGCATTTCACCTATAATATGCTGTGCGGCATTTCCGGCTCCGACAATCAGCGTGGCTTTCTTATCGGACACATTTTTCATCTGATGTATATGAAATCCGTAAACCCAGCTGTAGCCTGTTCGTGTAATCAGAACGCCGAACACGGCTATAAAATATGACACCAAAAAATAAATTTTGGAATAGTCCTCACCGATTAAAGTACTGTAAATCATAAAAATGATGACCGATAATATGTATCCGCAGGTCATACCTATAAAGCATCGCATAAAATCCCGCGTCTGCGCATATTTCCACATATTTTCATATACACCGCACCATGCCATCGTACAAACGCTGACAAGTGCAAAAACAATAATTTTCGGCATATATTCAATTACCGAAAGATTACTGCCCGTCAAATTAAATTCATTTATAAACGTTGTTGTTATCAGACATGACAGAATTACCACTATCATATCTATACACATAAGGAGTCCGCGCCGTAAATTAAAATTTTTCAAAACCAATTCCCACCCTTCCGACTGCTTATTTAAGCAAATATGAATATTTCAGATACAGACTTACCGCCTCGGAATATTCCTCCTCGGTCAAAGCCGATGCTATATATTCTTTCAGAGCGGCACGATCCGATATGAGGCTTCGCACCTTTCCCATATCCAGCTTTGATGCCAGCTCATATGCTCTTGCCCTGTCCGAAGGCTCTACCTCAGACATGGCTCTTTCATATATACTTCTTTCGCTGTCGGATACCTTTTCCGTACCCGATGCAGTCGCCTGTTCGGGCAAGTGTTTTTCTTTTTTACCGTATGTATACTTTTTGCCCTCCGTTTCACCCGTCTTTACGGTTTTACCCCCAACACCGTTGACTCCGCTTTCCGCAGCCTGTGTATCCGTTTTTTCCGTTTCGCTGTTTTTTTGCGTATTTTCCGAGCCTATGTTATTTTCCGACATATACTTTTCGACCAGATTTTTGTCAATCAGCCCTTTTTTCGCATATTCTTCCGCCAGAGCCGCTATATCCTTCTTCACATCATCATCATTAAGCACAAGCGCCGCGGTTTCCAGTATAGGTTCAATGTATTTCGGAACAACAACCGTTTTGAATATAATTGCCGCACCTGCGGCAAGCACCGCTGCAGCCGTAACGGCACCGATTAAAATTTTCTGCCATTTTTTCAATCAACCATCACCTCACCTTTGCACCTCTGCCGACCGTACTGTATTTTGCCGCTTCAATATAAAGTATAAACTATGCATATTATAACATATATTCTATAATTATTCAACTATATTTTTTTATGTTTTTCACTTATTTTTTTGTATTTCAATCCAAACACCGCCAAGAATCGGCTTTTTTCCGAGCTGTTATAAAAAAATAAATAAATTTTCAAAATTTTTCAAAAAAAGAGTAGTAATATTCAAAAATTTGTGTTATAATATAAGTTAGTTTATTATATACCATAGGAGGATAAAATGAATTTATTTGATAAATTATTCGGAACCTACTCGGATCGTGAGCTTAAACGCATACGTCCGATTGCCGATAAGGTTATGGCATTGGAAAACGATATGGCAAAGCTTTCCGATGCGGAATTGAAAGCAAAAACTCCCGAATTTAAGGACAGGCTTAAAAACGGCGAAACGCTTGACGACCTTTTGCCCGAAGCATTTGCCGTAATGCGTGAAGCAAGCTGGCGCGTACTCGGAATGAAGCATTTTTATGTTCAGGTTATCGGCGGTGTTATTCTTCATCAGGGACGTATAGCCGAAATGAAAACAGGTGAAGGTAAAACACTCGTATCTACCCTCCCTGCTTATCTTAATGCACTCACAGGTGACGGAGTACATATCGTTACCGTAAATGACTACCTCGCAAAGCGAGACAGCGAATGGATGGGAAAGGTTTACAGATACCTCGGCATGAGTGTGGGCCTTATTATTCACGAGCTTGATAATAACGAAAGACGCAGAGCATATGCCTGCGACATAACATACGGTACAAACAACGAGCTGGGCTTTGATTATCTGCGTGATAACATGGTTGTCCACAAGGAGGATATGGTTCAGAGAGGTCACAATTATGCGGTTGTGGACGAGGTGGACTCAATTCTTATCGACGAAGCAAGAACTCCGCTTATCATTTCCGGCATGGGTGAGGATGCAAACGAGCTTTACAGAGTTGCGGATATGTTTGCGAAACGTCTTAAAAAGCTTGTTCTTACCGAGCATGACGATAAAACACTCGATGTTGACGTCGACGCGGATTATATAGTTGACGAAAAGGCAAAGACGGCAACGCTTACCGAAAGGGGTATAAAGAAAGCCGAGCAGGGCTTTGGTGTCGAAAACCTTTCCGATCCCGAAAATATGAAGCTGCAGCATCACATCAACCAGGCTCTCCATGCCAACGGAGTTATGCACCGCGACCAGCAGTATGTTGTCAAGGACGGTCAGGTTCTTATTGTAGATGAATTTACCGGACGTATAATGCCCGGCAGACGCTACAGTGACGGACTGCATCAGGCAATAGAGGCAAAAGAGGGTGTAAAGATTGAAAACGAATCAAAAACACTCGCCACAATCACCTTCCAGAACTTTTTCAGACTGTACAACAAGCTTTCGGGTATGACGGGTACCGCTCTTACGGAGGAAGAGGAATTTCAGCACATATACAAGCTTGATGTTGTTGCCGTTCCCACAAACAAACCCGTTATCCGTATAGATATGCACGATTCGGTATATAAAACCGAAGCAGGCAAGTACCATGCGGTTATAAAGCAGATTAAGGAATGTCACGAAAAGGGACAGCCCGTTCTGGTCGGAACCGTAAATGTCGACAAATCCGAGACTTTAAGCGCACTGCTTAAGCGCGAGGGTATCCGCCATGAGGTGCTGAATGCCAAATTCCATGAAAAAGAAGCGGAAATCGTTGCTCAGGCAGGTAAAAAGGGCGCCGTAACCATTGCCACCAACATGGCAGGACGAGGAACGGATATTATGCTCGGCGGAAATGCCGAATACATGGCAAAGCACGAAATGGCACGTCAGGGCTTCAGCGAGGAGCTTATAAACGAAGCAACCGGCTTTGCGGAAACCGATAATGAAGAAATTATAAACGCAAGAAAAATCTTTACCGAGCTTAATGAAAAATACAAGGCTCAGATTCAGCCCGAGCGCGATGAAGTAAAGGCTCTCGGCGGACTGTTTATCATAGGTACGGAGCGTCACGAATCGAGACGTATAGATAATCAGCTGCGCGGACGTTCGGGACGTCAGGGCGATCCGGGTGCGTCAAAGTTCTTCCTGTCGCTTGATGATGACCTTATGAGAATTTTCGGCAGTGAGCGCGTTAAAACAATGGTTAATGCTCTGGGACTTGAAGAGGATCAGCCGATTGAAGCGAAAATGCTCACAAATGCAATAGAAAACGCACAGAAGAACCTGGAAAGCAGAAACTTTGATTCACGTAAAAATGTCCTCCAGTATGACGAGGTTATGAATGAGCAGCGTAAGATAATTTACAAGCAGCGTCAGATGGTTCTTGACGGTGAGGATTTAAGCGGAATTATTAAGGAAATGATTGAAGCGATTATCAATTCCGCAATCGATGATTATATCGGTATTTCCGAAATTCCCGAGGAATGGAATCTTCATGCTCTTACCGAATTTGCAAACAATAACCTCAGAGCAAACGGGGAATTTGTAATTAAAGATGAAGATTTGGACACAATAACTAAGAACGATATAAAGGATATGCTCCTTGATATCGCAAACAAGCGCTATGCACAGCAGGAGGAAATCTTCGGACCTGCAATGCGTGAGCTTGAAAGAGTTATTATGCTCCGCGTTGTTGATACGCTTTGGATGGATCATCTTGACGAGATGGAGCATGTTAAGCGCGAAATCGGCTTGAGAGCATACGGTCAGCACGATCCTGTTGTGGAATACAGAAATGTCGGCTCCGAGCTTTACGAAGGAATGCTGGAGGCAATAAAACGCGATACCGTAAGATACATTCTTTTCGCGATGCCGAGAATAAAAATAGAACGCGAGCAGGTTGCACAGCCGCTTGATACCGGCGGTGACGGTTCTTTGAAAAAACAGTCGGCAAAGGCTGCCGCTGAACCCGGCCGCAACGATCCCTGCCCCTGCGGCAGCGGCAAAAAGTATAAGCATTGCTGCGGCAAGGATAAACAATAAATAACAGGCAAAAAAGTTCTCAGAAACTGCCCTTGCATTATTATGCGCAGCTTTCGGGAACTTTTTAATAAAAAAATTCATTTAAGGAGAGCTTATGCAGTTATATAAAAACTTTTGCAATGAAACCTTTACAAAAGATGATGTTTTAAAAGATTTCTCACTCGTTTATCCCGATAATTACAATTTCGGCTATGACGTTGTGGATAAAATGGCAGAGCTTGCACCTAATGACAGAGCTGTCGTATGGTGTGATGCAGACGGAAACGAAAAAACATTTACCTTTGCCGATATTAAAGATTTGAGCAACCGTGCGGCAAATGTATTTCTTGCCCACGGCATAAAAAAAGGTGACAAAGTGCTCGTAATTCTCAAACGAAATTACGAATACTGGTATGTCGCCCCCGCACTTCATAAAATAGGAGCGGTTCTTATTCCGGCAACGCATATGCTCACGGCAGAGGATATAGTTTACCGTGTTGAGGCGGCACATATAACTGCCGCAGTCTGCACTCCTCAGTCCGATGCCGCAGATAAGGTCATGAAAGCGAGCAAGCTTAATCCACTGCTCAAAACAGTATTTGTAACACACGGAGCATATGAGGGCGCGGTTGATTTTACTTCGGAGGTCAAATCCGCCTCCTGCCGTCTCGAACGCATTGACACCTCCGTAAATGAGCCGATGCTTATTTACTTCACATCGGGTACAACAGGCTACCCGAAAGCGGTCATACATGACCACACCTATACCCTTGCGCATATAATCACAGCGCGGTATTGGCAGTGCGTCAAGGAGGGAGGTCTGCATTTAACCGTTGCCGAGACCGGCTGGGGCAAGGCATCATGGGGTAAGATTTACGGTCAGTGGCTTTGCGGCTGCGCCGTTATGGTATACGATTTTGATAATTTTTCACCCGGCTCATTACTCGCCGTAATTGCGAAATACGGCGTAACAAGCTTTTGTGCACCGCCGACAGTATACAGATATTTTATTAAAAAGGATATGCGCCGATATGACCTGTCATCTCTTGAACATATCACCACCGCCGGAGAAGCGCTTAATCCCAAGGTTTTCCGTGCCGTTCAGGAGCAGACGGGACTCGATATTATGGAGGGATTCGGTCAGACGGAATCTGTTTTGATGCTTGCCGCCCTCGAAAACACGGAGCCGCGCGTAGGTTCTATGGGCAAGCCCTCTCCCCTGTACGATGTGCGTATACTTTCGGACGACGGCACATTCGCCGCTCCAGGTGAAGTCGGTGAAATCGTTGTCGTTCCGCGTGATGATAAGCAGCCCGGCATTTTTGCAGGCTACTGCGGTGACGATGAATTATACAAAAAAGTATGGCGCGGAGGTGTATATCACACGGGTGACACAGCCTACTGCGATAATGACGGATACTTTTTCTATGTTGGCAGAGCCGATGATTTGATTAAAACAAGCGGTTTCCGCGTAGGGCCGTTTGAAATAGAGAATATTCTTATGGAACACCCTGCCGTGCTCGAATGTGCAATTACCGGTGTTCCCGATAAAAAGCGCGGTCAGGCAATCAAGGCTACAATCGTTCTGGCGGATAACTACAGCTTTTCCAATGAACTGAAAAACAGTATACAGCGCTTCTGCAATTCAAAAACATCTTCATACAAGCATATACAGCAATTTGAATTTGTCCGTGAAATGCCGAAAACCATCAGTGGAAAAATTCGCCATGCGGAGCTTAGGAAAAAGCATGTTAAACCGTACAAACGCAGCGTAAACTATTATGAAACCGACAGAATGAATATAGTCCACCATGCAAACTATCTCAAATATTTCGAGGAGGCACGTCTTGATTTTATGAATCAGATAGGCTGTGCATACGACGAAATAGAGGCTATGGATATTTTCATTCCAAATACGGATGCATTTTCCAAATATATCTCACCTCTGCATTTCGGTGACAGCTTTAACGTACACGTCAAAGTGACCGAATTTACGGGGGTTAAGATATGCTTCAGCTATATTATAGAGCATGACGGCACACGCGTTGCCGAGGGGCGCACAACGCACTGTTTTGTAAACCGTGCGTTCCGTCCGATAAGCATTAAGCGCCGTTTGCCGGATATATACAACAAATTTATGAAAATGACAGAAAAAATGCCGTGATAAAAAAATCCCGAAGCATTCTCAAAATGAGATGCTTCGGGATTTTCTTATTATTTACTGCTTTTTGATGTATCATCCTTAAGTGCATTCTTTATCTGTTCGATATTTGCATCGTTCTTTTCTACATTGATTTTGTTTTCCGATGCCATATCATTCAGCTTATCATCAAAACCGTCATCAATGAAAGTTTCCGCAATTGCGGTTTCAACCTTTTTATATTCCTTATCGAAAAGCTCGGGAGTTTCATCAAGTGCCAAACGATGAATTACGTGATAACCAAAGCTTGATTCACATAACGCAAACCCGCCGATTTCACAGTTTTTAACAGCCTCCTGAAATTCGGTAACCATTTCGCCGTCCGTGAAAACATATCCGTCCGGATTCGACTTTGAACCGGGATCCTGGCTGTTTTCATTCATAAGCGTGTCAAAATCTTCGCCCGACTGAGCCTTTTTCAAAAGCTCCTCCGCTTTTGCTTTTGCCTCTGCCTTTGCGGCATCATCCATAGGCTGTCCCGTAGTCTCGTCCGTAGTCAGAATAAGAATGTGCTTTGCACGGTAATAATGATCCTTAAAATACTGCTGCTTTTCATCTTCGCTTATAAGCTTTTCTCTTAAAATCTGTGCTTTTGCGGTATCCTTTACAAAATCCTCCGTTAAGCTGTTTTCCTTTAAATACTGATTAAACTCTGTTGTTGTACCCTGCTTTCTGCGCAAAGTAACCATCTGGCTTGTTACGCTCTGCTCATCCTCTGCGCTGAGCTTTATATTCTGTTTCTTCGCCAGCTCGATTACAATTCTGTCATTTACGGCATTATCAATTGCTGTCTGAACGGCATCCTCGCCGCTCTGTGACGATTTGCCGTAATTTTCCTCATAAAACTTTATTTCCTGCTGCGTAATCTTATATCCGCCGACGGTAGCAGCAACCGTACCCGTATGTGATGAGCAGCCCGATACCGCTACCATGCCTGCCGCCGCAATTACTAAAATCTTTTTCATTATTTAAACCCTTTCCTTTCTGTATCTTCTGCATACTAATTATTATACGCACTTTATTGCTTATTGTCAACCTTTTCATTGATTTTAATTACGGTATCAAGCAAATTTTCGGTATACTTTAAAATGTCTTTTTCGCTTTCGTCAACCGTAAATGTTATTACCGGTTTTTCCGATGCCGCAATTTTCATGCGTTTCGGGAACAGCTTATCGAGCGCAAATACCGTTTCCGCACTGATTTTGTTTTCAACAAATTTTAATTGCAGCTTATCTCGATGCCGGAAAATATCATATACGCCGCACTTTCTCGCCTTGATTTTCAATGCGGATACATCTATTATATTCTGCACTGAACGCGGAATATCACCGTAACGGTCGATAAGCTCATCTTCAATCTCAAATTTATCCTCTTGGCTTTCTATTGCGGCAATTTTCTTGTACATGTCAATGCGCTGATTATGGTTTTCTATATACGTTTCCGGCAAAAATGCATTAACGTTTATATCTACGCAAACGCTTATATCCTCTGCCGGAGTCTCGCCCTTTGCCTCGTTTATGCTTTCTTTTAAGATTTTACAGTACATGTCATATCCGACACTTTCCATATGCCCGTGCTGCTCCGCACCGAGTATATTTCCGGCACCTCTTATTTCCAGATCACGCATTGCAATCTTAAATCCCGAACCGAATTCCGTAAACTCCTTGACCGCTCTAAGACGCTTTTCCGCCACATCGGATAAAATACGGTCGCGCCTGTAGGTGAGATACGCATATGCCGCGCGGTTTGAACGTCCCACACGTCCGCGGAGCTGATAAAGCTGCGCCAGTCCCATATGATCCGCATTTTCGATTATGATTGTATTGGCATTCGGTATATCAAGTCCCGTTTCGATTATGGTTGTGCAGACAAGCACATCAATATCTCCGTTTACCATATCATACATTATGGTTTCAAGCTCATCTTCATTCATTTTTCCGTGTCCGACAGCAACATTCGCATCGGGCAGCTGTGACTGAAGCCATGCCGCTTTTTTATAAATATCCTTAACGCTGTTATGAAGATAAAACACCTGTCCGCCGCGCGACAGCTCATTTCTCACCGCATCAAGAATAACCGAAGGATTTTCCTCCAGCACATATGTCTGAACGGGGTATCTGTTTTCCGGCGGCTCGGTAAGCACGCTCATATCACGCACACTTGTCATTGCCATATGCAGTGTACGCGGAATCGGTGTTGCGGTCATGGTAAGAACATCGACATTCTTCTTAAGCTCTTTCAATCGCTCCTTATGCGCCACGCCAAAGCGCTGTTCCTCATCTATTATAAGGAGTCCCAAATCATGAAATTCAAGGTCCTTTGAAAGCAGCCTGTGCGTCCCGATTATTATATCAATTTCCCCTGTTTTCAGCTTTTTAATAATCTTTTTCTGCTGTGCCGCACTCCTGAAACGCGACAGCATCTCAACCTTTACGGGAAAATGCTCCATACGCTTTAAAAAGGTTTCGTAATGCTGCATTGCCAGTACAGTTGTCGGGCAAAGATATGCCGCCTGCTTTGAATCGCACACAGCCTTAAATGCCGCACGAAGCGCCACCTCTGTTTTTCCGAAGCCGACATCGCCGCATAAAAGTCTGTCCATGGGACGCGGACTTTCCATATCATGCTTCACTTCTTCAATCGAACGGAGCTGATCCTCCGTCTCCTGATACTGAAAAGCGTCCTCAAACTCACGCTGCCACGGGGTATCGCTGCTGAAGCTGTAACCCTTGCTTTCCGAACGTTCCGCATAAAGCTTTATAAGCTGCTGTGCCATATCCTCCGCAGCTTTTTTTACCCTCTGCTTTGTCTTATTCCAGTCGGAGCCGCCCAGCTTATTAAGCTTCATTTTACGCTCCGTATTTCCGCCCACATATTTATACAGAGCATTAAGCTGGTCTATCGGCACATACAGTATATCAGTACCCTGATACTGAATTTTCAGATAATCCTTTGTTATTCCGCCCACGGACATTTTCTGAGTTCCCATATACTGACCGATGCCGTGCGATGCATGAACCACATAATCTCCCGGATTTATGTCATTATACGATTTAATTCTGTTCGCATTTTCCACCTTGCGGCGCGTTCGGCTTTTCTTTGTTTCAAATATTTCACGGTCACTGATAAGCACCAGCTTAATTTCGGGATATTCAAAGCCCTTGCTCAGATTTCCGCGCATTACAACCGTTTCCCCGGCTTTAAACTCTCTGCTGTCCGGCGCAATTTTGGCATGTATTCCTCTTTCATTCAGCACTCCCGCAAGATTTTCACTTCTGCCGCGTGTTGATGCAAGAATTATACACGTGTATCCGTCTTTCTGCCATTTTTCCAAATCATCGTACAGATATTCTATTTTCCCGTGGAATGATATTGTTGTTTTTGTTGTAAAGCTTTCGAGGTATTTATAAGTAAAATCGTTTTTGGTATGAGTCAGCGGCTCTATGGCAACCACCTTTTTTGCCGATGCCGCACTTACAAACTCCTTATACGGCACAAAAAAATTCTCTTTTGTACTGCCTAGTATTCCCTTTTCCTTAAGCTCGGATATAATTTCGCCCTTTTCCCAGTCAAAGGTTTTGCCGCGCTCGGAAATACGTTTCGGATCGGCTATAAAAACAATACCCGTATCGGGTATATAATCCGTAACGGACGGAATTTTACCATATATCAGCGATACATACTTATCTATTGACGGGAAATAGTAACGCTCCTTAAAGCTTTCTATGTCGGCTTCCGTTGTTTCAATAAAGCTTTCGGACGGAGCTTTTTTTCTTTTTTCCTTTTTTATTCGCTCACGCAGTGCCGATATAACCTCATCTCTTTTTTCGGCACTCATAATCGCTTCCGTTGCCGGAATTATACGTGCATACTCCTGCTTATCAAGCGAACGCTGACTGTAGGAGTCAAACATTCTTACCGAATCCGTTTCATCATCAAAAAACTCTATTCTTACGGGGTTTTCCATATTGGGAGAATAAATATCGAATATTCCTCCGCGTACCGAGAACTGTCCCGGAGCCTCCGTTATATCCTCACGCACATAGCCCATGCATACAAGCTTTTTTGCAAGAGCCTCCAAGTCAAAGCGTTTCCCCACTGTAAATTCTATACAGTTTTCTTCAAATACCGTTTTATCCGCCGTATACTGCAAAACCGCATCAAGGCTCGTAACAACGATACTGCCGTCGGTATGAAGTATTTTATCGAGAGCCGCAAGACGTTCATTTTCGTTTTTATGACCTGTGGTTTCAATATTGTAGAACACATATTCCTTTGCAGGAAAATAAACGGCGTTATCGGTATAAAAGGATATATCCGAAAATAACGCACGCGCATCCGTATCGCTGTAGGTAATCACAAGCGATGTATTATTGTTTTCCGCCGTCAGAGAGCATATAAAGTGACTTTGTGCCGATTCCGCAATACCTGCCACAGACATCGGAGTATTTCCGAGATTTTCCGTCACTCTCTTGTACGGAGGATAATTTTTAAGAACATTAAAAAAATTCATGTCAAGCTCCGCCGCCATGCGGCACAAATTCAGCCTCCCTGATTTGAATTGTATTTATTCATTGCCGATGCAGCACCGCTGCGGATTATCTCCTCCGCCGCAGCTGCCGCCTTTATAATCGCCTTTTCCATAATCGGAATTTCCTCTTTCGTAAAGCGTCCGAGCACAAAATCCGCCAAATCATAGTCTTTGTTTTGCGGCGCTCCAACACCCATTTTAACACGTGGAAATTCATCGCTGTTAAGATGATATATAATGGATTTCAGTCCGTTATGTCCGCCGGCACTGCCTTTCGGTCTCACTCTTATTCTGCCCGTATCAAGCGAAATATCATCATTTATGATTATTATATTTTCAGGTTTGATTTTATAAAAGCGCGAAAAATCGCCTATGCTTTCACCGCTTAAATTCATATAGGTCTGCGGTTTTACAAGCAGAACCTTTTCTCCCGCAATCTCGCACTCACCGTAAAGCGCCTTGAACTTCAGCTTTTTAACCTTTACATTTAATTTATCGGCAATATAGTCTATTGTATGAAATCCGATATTATGACGAGTCATTTCATACTGAGTACCCGGATTGCCCAATCCTGCTATAATATACATTTTTTCGCCTTTCCAAATCATAGTGTTTCTGACATTAATGTTTATTATATCACTAATACAAAAAGTAGTCAACAAAAAAAACGGGGTATTTTCCCCGTTTTTGCAGTTATTTTGATTACAGCTTCTTAAAGCTTGTCTTTGACAGTGCAAGCAAAAGAAGATTTGCCGTAACTATTCCCGTAAGATTTTGTATCGCATTCGGAATCATATCCACGATTGCAACACCGAATGTACCGATACTGCTTCCGAATACGATTATATCCGCAAAGTAATATCCGAGTACCATCCATACTCCCATGATAACCATAAGAAGTATATTTTTAACCGTTACAAATCCCTCATAGCTTGCAAAATATCCGACTACAAATCCCATAAGTCCCTTTATGATAAATGTAGGCAGCGCCCATGCGGCATATCCGCTTATAAGATCGGCAAGCGCACTTCCGACTCCCCCCGAGAACAGTCCTATCCACGGTCCGCCCAGAACCGCCGCAGCATATACTCCGCAGTCACCAAGATTCAGATAACCGTTTCCCGTCGGAATTTTGACTATGTACGTAAGCACGCATATAATCGCCGTAAACAGTGCCGTGTAGGTCATTTTCCTTGTTCTTTCATTTTTCATTGTTGTGCTCCCTTCTCTCCGCTAAAGTACGGAGACTGCATATTTTAAGGAATTTGCCCGGATAAACCGCCAAAATCATCCTTTATAAAATTATACCATATTTTAAGAAATATTAAATAGGGAAAATAGGAGAAAATAAACCCCATTTACCGACTGATTTTGTATGTTTTATCATGTTTTACAAAAAAAACAGACAAAAACCTTGCTTTTCTGTAAAAAACATGGTTTTTGTCTGCCTGAAATCAATGCATTATATTACTCGACATCCTGCAAAGCATCAAATCCCTCTTCGCCGGTTCTTACCTTTACAACGTTTTCAACATCGTAAACAAAGATTTTACCGTCACCGATATGTCCTGTGTACAGTACCCTCTTTGCTGTTTCAATAACGTCTCTTACAGGAACCTTGCAAACAACAATCTCAACCTGTACTTTCGGAAGAAGTGCCGCTTCACTCATAACACCACGGTAATATTCGGGCTTTCCTTTCTGAGTACCGCAGCCGAGAACATGAGTTACCGTCATACCGGTAATACCGATGTTCATTAATGCCGTTTTAAGCACTTCAAACTTTTCCTGCTTCATCAGGATTTCTATCTTTGTCATCTTGACATCACTGCCAATCTGCTTTGTATCCGAGTTGCTCTTAAGTACCACGGGAACAGCCTCATCAAGTGCCGCACTTCCCGTTACGGGTGCTACATAATCCACACTGCCGCTCTCAATTGCCGGCATAAAGTCCGCATATGCACTCGGCAGACCGTGCTCTGTTGCATCAAGACCTGTTATTTCTTCTTCAGCCGATGCTCTGAGTCCTACAGTTGCCTTTATAACAAAGAAAGTAATTGTAATCGTTACCGCAGTCCATGCACCTACAGAGAGAATTCCCAAAAGCTGCAAGCCCAAAAGCTTTAAGCCGCCGCCGTAGAAAAGTCCTGTCAATTCGGATGACGGAGCCGAGGTTGTTGCAAACAGACCTACCGCAATTGTTCCCCAGATACCGTTTAAGCAGTGAACCGCAACGGCACCGACAGGGTCGTCTATATGAAGCTTATGATCCAGAAGCCATACACCGAATACTACCAATACTCCGGCAACTGCGCCGATAACCAGCGAACCGAGTGCATCCGTAACATCACAGCCTGCCGTTACAGCAACAAGACCTGCCAATGAAGCGTTAAGACACATTGACACATCAGGCTTTCCGTATTTTATCCATGTGAATATCATACATGAAACCGTTGCAACCGCCGGTGCGATTGTTGTTGTTACAAAAATCGAGCCTAACTGCTCAACGCTTGTAGCAGCAGCACCGTTAAATCCGTACCAGCCGAGCCACAGAATGAACACACCCAAAGCGCCGATTGTGAGGTTATGTCCCGGGAAAGCATTTACCTTGACAATTTTACCGTTCTTATCCTTATTGAATTTTCCGATACGCGGTCCTAAAATCTTTGCACCTATCAAGGCTGAAATTCCGCCTACCATATGTATTGCACATGATCCCGCAAAATCGTGGAAGCCAATCTGGCTCAGCCAGCCGCCGCCCCAAATCCAGTGTGCTTCAACCGGATATATAAACGCCGATATTACAGCCGAATATATACAATATGAAAGGAACTTTGTTCTTTCTGCCATAGCTCCCGAAACGATTGTTGCTGCTGTTGCACAGAATACCAGGTTAAATACAAAGTTTGACCAGTCAAAGCTTTCATATGCCGTAAAGATGTCAAAACCCGGTTTTCCGATAAGTCCTACCATGTCCTCTCCAAGGAACAATCCGAAACCTATTATAATAAATACGATTGTACCTATACAGAAGTCCATGAGGTTTTTCATTATAATGTTTCCGGCATTCTTTGCTCTGGTAAAGCCTGTTTCCACCATTGCAAAGCCTGCCTGCATCCAGAATACCAATGCCGCTCCTATAAGGAACCACACACCAAAAATGTTACTTGTTACGAAATCCGCTACTGCGCTTGTCATGTTTCATTTCCCCTTTCTTTTTTCTTAATCCGCAGAATAAATAAAAAAGATGTATATACAGAAAACTTAATCTGTATACACATCTTTGTGCAGCTGCTTTTTTAACTGTGGATTAAATAAAAAAGCACATTTATGATTTATCATCATAAATGCGCCCTTGCTTTTATGAATACTATTAAAGCACTTTTTTCTGCATTTGTCAAGCAGTTTTTTTTATTTTATGTAAATCTTACATAATTTTTTTTAAAAATATCCTTTTATTGGTTTAATCCATATAAAATATTGTTACTGCAAATATCCCTTAAGCACATTATTAAGCGTAAAACCGTTTTCCGTGGCAAGATATTCTTTCGTCCACCATTTGGTGTAAAGCTGCTTTATCTGCTCATTTGTAAGCAAGCCCAAATGGAACATAACACCTCCGCTGCTGCTCCATGTGCTGTTTACCTTATTTGCCGCGTCCGCACCCATAACGGCATACATATCGTTTGCCGTATAAGTTCTGCCGTACAAGCCCCAGCCTGCATTGCTGCTGTTTATAAGGGCGGTTGTCTTATAATTCCACATTGTGTAGCTTATGCCCTTGCTGTTCATCTGTGAGGTTATTTTACTGTTATACACCTGCGGATTAAACTCGCCCATAAATGCCGCCGTGCGGTAGCTGTTTTTTACTTTTTCAAGCGAATTTACAAGCTCGGTCGTTGTAGCGTCCGAGGTATCATACGAGTGCAGCTGATACATCATATTTGTCCAGCCGTATTCCGACGGGTCGGGCAGAAATTTCATGCGCCAGATTGCCTCAAGCGTAATCACATGGTACGGGTCCGCACTTCTCACAGCTCTGACCATTCTGTCATACACACCGATGCGCAGCGTTGTATCGCTCCACGGGTCCGCACGGTACTGTGACTCAACATTATGTGCCGCGTCCGCATTGTTAAGCGGTTCATTCATTATGTCATATGCCGCAACACAGGTTTTGTTTTTATATCTTTCTGCAATTTTTACCCACAAATCCTCCATAATATCCTGATACTTTTCTTCTTTATAGAGGTAGTTTCTGCCGGCTTTTCCGCTTGAATGGTCGCCGTTCTGACCGCCGGGGCAGCCATGCATATCAAATATAAGATACAAGCCGTATTTTTCCGCCATGTCACATGCCCAGTCAAGCTTTTTAAAGCCCGGATTTTCGTCATCGTCCGCGGTAATATACGTTCTGTTTTCATCGGACATGAAATTTCTGTACCAGAACGGAATTCTTACACAGTTAAATCCCATATCGCTGACATTTTTAAAATCCTGCTCGGTTATATAATTATCCTGGTAATTCGCAATAAGCTCCGATGCCTCCTCCTTGCCGAAGCGCGTTTCAAGCTCGTCAAGAGTATCAAGCATTGCCCAGCCGTTTTCCGTATTGTTTCTTACCGTCACATTTCCGTTAAATGCCATAACGGGACACATCCATGTTTCCTGTATAAGCCAGCCGCCGAAATTCACACCCTTGAGTTGAACCGTTTTACCGTCATTCCTTGCCAGCTCGCCGCTGTCCGTCACATGCAGAACATCGTGGACATTAATTATATCATCGGTAAAAATTTCATACGATGTTGAAACTATTTCCATACTATAAATATCCTTCCAAAGCATAATCTTTATTTTCTGACCGCTTTCGCAGTTTTTATATGTATGTTCCTTAGTTCCCGCTTCCGCAACGTTTTGCAAATTTACATCTTTTAATCTGCCGTCAGCACCGTAAAGAGCAAAAATTACCGTTCCCGATACGGCACTTGTAAATTCCGTGCCTGCCGTAATACTGTCATCATCATTTCTTTTAAATGATGCATAAACCGGATATTCTTCTTCGCTGCCGCCGACGGTAAATTTTATCTTTTTCACCTCAGATGCATCCGCGCCGTTTCCGAGAGATATAATATAATTGCCGTCAGCCGTATTATCGGGCAGCACAAAGCTTTCCCGTGCGCCGAAATTCTCTGCGGACTGGTTTATGTAAATAATATTATCCGTGCTGCCCGTATCCGCATTTTCGGGTACTATGCTGACTGTTGAAAAGCCCGTACCGTCGACCGTGACCGTGTTTGCTGCCTTATTGTACACCGCATTTTCCGCATAAGCCGCAGACGAAAATACCGCTGCCGCCCCTATCAGCACTGCCGCTGCTTTTTTCAGTATGCCTTTCATTCAAAATCCTCCCATTTCCATTCGTCAAACCAGCGTATCACGGGTTTACCGTTTTCAAACAAAACGGGCAGCCAGACATACCGTGCGGCGGACATATCTCTGAGCTTCGGCGTATTGAGACGTATTACCTCATCATACCTGTCATCATATAAGGTTTCATATCTGTCATCGCCTTTGCTGTTTGCAATCTCAAACAGATTATCCGGTAAATCCTCAGGAAGATTCATAAGCCATCTGTCCGCCAGCGCAATATACAAATCCTTTTTCGCAGGGTGCTTAAAAACAGACGAAATCTGACTTCTGAAAGACAAATTCTCCTTATCCTCATGCACCCGTCCAAGCCATTCCCACGGTCCGAAATATCCGTCCGAAACAAGGCACTCGGTGGGATTGGGTACATAGCCCGTTGTGCGGCTCAAAAACATATACAGTCTGCCGTTTCGCCTGCATACCGCAGGCGCTTCAATCCCCACCTGATAGGGAGTATTGTCGTGATAGTTTCCATAATTTCCCGTAAGGTCGGTATAATCGTCCGTCAGCTCCGCGCATACTATATCCTTGTGCGGATGCTCATGATGAACAAAGTCATGCACTTTATCAAAAAATATATATGCCTTTTGAGTGGCTTCGTCCACCGCAAGGTCAAAGTCTCCCGAGCTGTACCCCAAAGGCTGACGCGTTCCGATAATTTTAAATTCATCGGTTATTTTATCGGCAGCGGCTATAACCATATACTGGTCGCCCATGTTTTCTCTGCCCATAATTTTTATCCACATTATGAACTTTTTTGTTCTTTTATTATATATAATATGCGGTCTGTCCATGTACTGTGTCGGGTGCAGCGGATTTTCGTAATCCTCCGACGGCGGCACAATAATCCCCTCATTCTTCCAGTTGTACAAATCCTCCGATGAATAAAGACGCACTCCCCAGTGCCATATACCGCTGTCGGGCAGCGTTTTTTCTTTATTTTCGCCGAACCAGTAATATTTACCGTCGGCATATATCACAGAGCCGCCATGCGCCTGAATCGGTTTTTTGTCCGTGTCAAGCCATTCTTCGCCCGGTCTGAAACAAGCATTCATACAATACTCCCCCGTAAAATTATTTCACAATTACATATTCTATTCCGAGAACATCGGCTATTTTTGCAATCGTATCGGCATGGTGTCCGATACCCAATGCATAATGGTGCGTAGGTCCCTGCATTACCCATTTCTTGATAAAAGTTTTGGTGTCGGGCTCAAAGCAGCCTCTTGTATTTGTATTGCCCGTCGGCGGAATTTCGCCCTCCTTTGAGTAGCCCTCGCCGATTACAAATTTGAATTTTCCCTCTGCCGTTTGCGTTATTCCGAGCATGGTTATCGGTCCTTCCTTAAGCTTGAATTCGACAGACGCTCCGCTGCCCGGCTTTCCGTGGTATTTTTTAAGACTGCGCAGAACAGGCTTTCCCTCGGCAATTCTTAAATGATGCGGACCGTCATGACCTATAAGAATTACATTGTCGTTAAAATCAAACGGATGCAGCTCCGCAAAGCTTCCGCCGATGTCCAGTCTGTCCATAATAAGCATTGCGATACATGTTTTTATGTCAAACTCGCCGCACATTGGTATTCCCTGCGCATTCAGTATTGAATTTCCGACAATAAACGTAGTGGCAACCTTTCTGTGCAGACTGTCCTCACGTCCCTCATAATAGTATGCCAAGCCCGTAAGATTAAATTTTTCAACCAGCTTATCGAGTGCAACCGCGCTTTTTGCCGCCTGATACTTATCCTCATCTGTCAGCTTTGACGTAACCGGATCGGATTTAGGCTCGGGCATGTCAAACTCCTCGTCAATCAGCTCGATTTTTTCCGCAATCTCTTCCTCCGTTACCGTATTGTACAAATCAATTACATCGTCCACCTCAATCAGCGGCACATGAAGATGAAATGCCGCGGAGACAGCTGTCGGATCGGCATGCATATCATACATTGATTCCATAACGTGTCCCATAAGTCCCATTCTCGCCCCGCGCAAATCATGCAGAACCTTTGCAATATCGCACCACTGTGCTATTTCGGACTTTGCCTGTTTGTCATCGTAAAGACAGCCCAGAATTACATCATGCACTTTTTTACCCAGACGGATTGCCACTCCCGTAAATTCCGGCACGGAGCAGATACTGTCGTTTTCAAGCTGCATAAACGTATTTGCCTTATCGTAATCCATTGCCATTCTCGGCTGAAGTGCCGTAAGAATAACAGGTCTGTCAACCTCCTTTAATATCGGAGCAAATACGGACGATGTGGCATATGTTGTCATATTGCAGAAAATAACGTCCAAATCCGCCGCCTGCATTTTCTTTGCGGTTTCATAAGATTTTTCGCTGCTGTCAATCATTCCGAAATCAACGATTTCCACATCATTTGCCTTTACCATATCGCATAAATCCTTATGAAATCCCATAAGACTTTCATAAAGTCCCTCAAACTGCTTCCAATAGGTGGCATGAGCCACGGCAAATATACCTATTCTTGCAGTTCTTTTATTTTTTCTTGTTATCATTATAATTCATTCCTTTCTTGTCATTCAAGAGTATATATAAAATCGGTTTCCGTATATCCCCCGGAGTCGCTGTAGGTTCTTAATGTATACACTCCGTCACAGTCAAGTGCGGCAAAAACCGTACATTCTCCGTTTTCGGGTGCGGTATACATATTGTAATACACCACGTCCCCGTCCTTTAATATTTCAGCACTTACGTACTCACCCGGCTTTGCACTTACGGTTTTGATTATATTTCCCGTAAATTTCTCCGCCAGCTGCACCGTGCCGAATTCCCACGGTCTTGCTCTGTTGTACGTTTTGCCCCACACATATTTTCCTTTTTCCGCATTATCGGCACCGTATTCCGCAAGCTTAAATCCAAAGCTTATCTTTCCGTCCTCGCGGTAAAAATACGGATACAACTGTGTAAACGGGATATGCATACAGTAATATGTATAATTTCCCTCATCCGCGGCAAACCCCTGTGCGCCGTTTACCGTTTCACCGCTGCCGCTGTAATCATCGGACGGCATATCTCCGCATATGTCCGGAGCAAGCGTTTTTGTTATCGTGCCACCGCTTTTTGAAAGCACACCCGTTATTTCAACAACATCGGAGGCTATACCGTTTGCAAACGTATCAATGCCGATTACAAGCTGTGCCTTTACCGCATCACCGCTTACCGTTCTCACCATGCAGTCAAAGCCGTCACTGCATTTATGAACCGCAAAATCCGCGGACTCGGAAATTGTGTTCCACGTTATGCCGCTGTCCGCAATCCGATTGCCGTCATGGCTGAAAATTTCCTTATAAGATGCCCCACCGTTCAGTCCGTCCGTGCTTTTTTTATTCACTTCGTTTTCGCTGTACAAAACGGCTCCGTCATATATATGCTCTCCTCCTGCCGGGGAAAGGTACGAAAATGCATTTTCGTCAAGTCTGGAAACAAAATATACCGTATCGGCACACACCGTAAAACCGTCAGTGCCTATGCTTCTTCCCTCCCAGTCGAGAACGGACGCATTTTCGGAAAATCTTATATCCGCCGCATTTGCCGCATCAAGCTCGTCACCCCACAGAATATATAACGGCTTTCCGTCACATGCAAGCTTTACAATATTGACATTGCCCGTCTTGTATTCTTCACGGTAGCTTATATCCGTCCCCGACACCGAAATCAGCGTATTCAGCACACCTGCCGCAAAGCGTGGCTCATAGTACGGCAGCTTGCGGAATATTCCTGCCGCCACGGTTGTGAATTTATCCGTCATGTTATCGAGAATCATGCAGTCGCTGCCCTGAACGGAATTATCATACGGCTGGAAAAATGCTATTTTCTCAACACCGTATTTTATCTGGCGCAGATAATCCTTTATAAGCCGCAGCCCCAGCTGCTTTTCGGTAAAATAAATATCCGAGGACGAGCCGTTAAACAGGATTGTATGTGCTTCGGTATTTATAACACCCTTATTGCTGTCAAGTCCCAGCCGTGAATTAACATCAAAGCAGTTCCACGGATCGAGGTCATAACCGTGCATTGCAAGCTTATCGGTATATTGCCAGCCGCCTTTTTCAAGGAACTGCCTGTAAAACGACAAATATCTTTTTGCACCTATACCGCCCATGGTTACCGTATCATTTCCGCCGCTTTTGCTTTTAAGCGTATCGTATGCCGATTTGAGCATATTTACGTAGTTTTCGGCGCTGTCACTCCAGAATGTACTTCCGCCCGGCAGATGCGGCTCGTTATAAATTTCCCACGTATCAACCAAATCCCCGTAGCGCGCATACAAATCATGCAGAAAATCCGTGAGATACGTCATATCTTCCGGCGCATACCTTGCATACCGCGGAACAAGTCCGCCGCTTTCGTCTTTCACGGGCGATGCCCATTTCGGAGTATAAAGTATATTTCCTATTACGTCGAAATTAAGCTCATTTCTTATTCTGTCAAAAATTTTATCATAGTCTGGCCAATTGTACGCTTTGCCGTTTGCTTCGGTCACGTTATCGGGTTCTATATCCTTCCACGAAAATGCATGCAGCCGTACAAACGACATTCCCAGCCTGTCGGCAATATCCAAATCGTAATCACCGTCATAATTCGCTATCGACATACCGTAAAGCTTATTGCGCTCCGAAATATCCGGATTGTTAAAGGACGTAACATAAAAATCATGGTATTCACGGTCTATGTAATACAGCTTTTGGGTTGTGCTGCTGTAATTCGCCTTATATTTCATGCTTTCATAAATAACCCTGTTATCCTCGGTTACGGCACTAAACACCACGCGGTAAAATCCGCTCTGCTTCGGGGTATATGTCCAGCCGTTTTCCGAAACCTCTTTTAAAGAAAGCGATACTTCATCTATAGATTCATTATCCGAGTTATACACCCGTCCGCATATTTCGGATATTTTTCCGTTTACGGGATATTTAAGAGTATACTTTACCGTGTCACCGAGACTGTACCAGCTCAGTTTTTCATCACATTGCATATTGAATACACAGTCATCTATGCACAGCGAATCATAGTAAAGCTGCCCCGATGCACCGAAAGCATACGATGTACAGAATGCCACCGAAACCTTTGCCGCACCGTCGGGATAGCTTTCGGGATTCACATACAGCTGTTCGTTTTTCCAGACGTCCGCACTGACATTTTTTGAATATGTATAGTCAAATGTAAAATCCGAGCCTTTGAATTTGTTATTTTCATCATAATAGAGCAATACAATCCTCGGTGTATTTCCGTCATAATCCTCCGAGCATTTCACCTTAAAGGATATTGACAAGCCGTTTTCGGGCAGGGAAAGCCACGGACTGCATATTCCGTCAAATCCTTTTTTGACTGCACCCAATGCCAGATAGCCGCCGTCACAAGCTGTTATGTCAAAAGGCGATGCAGCGCCGTTCCAGCCGTTTACGCTCCATTTTTCGGGCAGCTTTCCGCCTGTTACTGCCGATGTGTTCTTATACGTTTCTTCTTTTTCAAAGCCTGTATATGCAAGTGCGTTTTTTACGCTTATACCGCCCTGCGATATATCGGCAATGCCGTTTTTCGATGCCGGATACATGCTGTCACTTTTAAACACGAATACGGAAACAGGGCAATCGGACTTAAAATTTTCATCCAGCCCGAAAAACACCTCCGCATAGCTGTCAAACCCCTTATGCGTGTATTCCTGTTTTTCGACCGCAATCAGCTTGCTTCTGTCAGCCGAATAAAATGCCGCAAACACATCACATACATCACCTGCATTTATGTTTTCCGAAATTTCCGTACCTACTGATACAATCTCATTTTTTATATCCGTAATCGGCTTATCTTTTGCCGCTCTCTCACGGTAAACCGCCAAATTTTCCGCCGTTTGAAAAAACTCTGCACTTGTCAGTCCGCAGCCTGCAAAGCTGCCGCCCATGGCAAGACCTCTTTTATAGCTTACCAGACGGTTTCGGCTGTGGTTTTCGTACACGGTGATATTATACACACTCTCGTTTAAATCAAGCTGTATCACGGCGCAGTACTCCTTATTTTCATCAATGCCATCCGCTATGATACATTCGTCATTCATGGCATTTACCGTGGCAAGTAAAAATCCGCCATCCGTTTTATCCGTTCTCAGCCGCAAAATCTCCGTTTTGTCCGCCGAACCGTAATTTTGCACATTAAAGCTGCACAAATCGGTATTTTGCGGAGTAAAGTCAAATAATATTTCTGTTTTGCCGCTCATGGGAAAATCCGCTATATCATAGCTTTTTGCCGCAGCTTCCCGTTTTTCATACAGAGTATATCTGCACTTTATAAAATCCCCAGCATATATTTCTTCCGCACTTACTGCCGATAATGCAGCGGCGGTGAGCATTGCCGCTAACACAAAGGCTAAAATTCTGCCAAGCCGGACTGCCGATTGTTTTCTTAAAATATTCATTTTTATCTCCGTTCTGCCGCCGTACGGCGGCACAAAGCATAACATGTAAAAAGCCGCAATCACTCGGTCTGAGCCACAATACCGTTTTCAATATGAATTGTTTTTTCTGTAACGTCGGTGCATACGTACATTTCCTCGGGATTTCTCCACATAAATGTTTTGGCGGTGTAGTCGCCGTCGGGTAAATCCGAAACATCGGTGCTTACATGATAATCATAAAAAGCCGTAAGCAGCAATGCGTCCGCGCTTTTCTGCGCCGGAACATCGCCCTCGTATTCACCCGCGCTTTTCACGAGTGCGCCGTTTTCATCGTAAATTCCCAAAAACAGATACGGCACGTTTTTGAAACAATCCGCCGGAGAATAGCTGTTATCGTTTATACAGTTAAGAATTTTTGCATCGGCGCGAACCTCGCTGCTGTCAGTCTCTGCCGTAAGCTCAGGCTTCCACATAAAGAAACGCTCGTAAAACATTTTCTCGTCCGAAGTTTTCATTTTCACCTTTCCGTTTGAAACAAGCGAAAACGTGTATCTTGTTTCCGTATTTGCAAAGGTATCCATAGCAACATTCAAGCCCGTGGATTTTGAGGACATGCGCACATATCCCGTTTCCGGATCGCTGAAGGTTGTTACTATTTTTCCGCCTGCCGACATATCCGCCTCAATTTTCAGATGATATGTCTTTCCGTACTGCAAAAGCGTGTCCTCTTTGTGTCCCCATATTGTTCCGATAGGGTGCGATATGGGATTGTTTGAGCTGTCATTTTCCCAGCTTATGTAATACTGTTCCGTTTTGGAGTCTTTGGTGAATTTTATATTCGCACCGTTTGACGAGCTTCCCAGCTTAATCATAAGGAAATTTTCAAGCGTTTCCATCTCAAAATCAAACTCATACGTAAAGCTGTTTTTCCACCGCTGAGAACCGTATATATATTTTGCCGTTCTGAATCTGCATGCCGCAGCGGCGCCGTTTCCGCTCTGCTCGCTTATTATTGTTCTGCCTGTAATATCGCCCTGCTTTCCGTTGGTGTAATCTATTACATTTTCATTATTGAGCTTAATTGTCTGATTCGGCTCAAGTGTTTCCGGCGTATAGAGACTTACCCTTTGAGGATAAAGCAGTTCAAAATCAGCCGCTTTTGCACCCGATGCACCGATTAATACGGTAACAGCCGCTATACACAGCGCTTTTTTTACAGCATTTCTCATAATCCCATTTCTCCTTTTCTCATTTATAACAGAATAATATCATATTTTGTTAATTTTGCATAGTAGGGCTTTTTTCACAAACTATGTTTAGGTTTTTATCAACGCATAAAAGAAAGCATAATAAAAACGGTGCAAAAAATCTTTTTACACCGTTTTTTTTATTAATGTTTTAAAAAATTTTCAAATATCCGCAGTTCCGCCAAATCCTTAATCATCGCTTTGCAGTTGGTATAGCCCATCTTCTTTAAAATATTGCTTACATAGCTGCGCACCGTAACCTTTTCTATAACAAGGAAATCGGAAATTTCGGCATATGTTTTATTAAGATACAGCTGCTGCAATACTTCATATTCACGGGGCGAAAGTGTCGATATTTTATTCATTACAAACAAAAGCGACTGCTGACGCTGCTGTATCCGATTTGCTTCATCGGCAATATTATATAACAGACGCTGGAAAAATCCGATTTTATTCGTGTATGTATCAATAATCGCTTTTTCCAGTTCCTCCACGGGCAAATCCTTTAAGAGGTAATTATCCGCTCCGTTCGTAATCGCGTCAAGAATAAGATTTCCCTGGTCATGAACCGTTATTATAATTATCTTACACTCGGGATTAATACCCTTTAATTCGGGAATCATTTCAATGCCCGCATTGTTCTTGTCAAAATTCAGGTCAAGCAGAATAACATCGGGTTTTTTATCTCTTGCCAGTTCCATAACCTCGTCATGGTTGTTGGCTGTTCCGACAACTTCAAACTTTTCGTTTGATTTGAGCACCATGCTGAAATATTCGCATATGTAATTCATATCGTCACAAATGCCGATTTTAATTTTTTCCACAGACAATCAACCCCATATCATGTAAATAAAACACAGTCATATGAATATATTATAACACTCGCCATGAGAAATGTCAACCAAATGATTATACGTGAAGTCTTTACCAATCTACCCGTGTGGGCATGAAGAAAAAGAAGTCGCCGGTTATATGCTCACCCTTAATGTATGTTCCGTATTTTGGATCGTTTACAGCCTTAAAGCGCTCGTCAAGCACAGGTGTCATGTTATACGTTTTCGATACCGGGCCGACCGCCGCGCAGTTTTTACTGTATTCTTCACTGAAATAACACACCGTTGCATCGTTTAAACCCGAAACTTTGAATCTGCGTCTGTATCTGAAGCATGCCGCGGTTGCCTCGCGCACACTTATGATTCCGTCCTTTTGCTCAACAAAAACACGGCACTCCTTATGCTCGGAGCGTGCAAACCGATATGTCGAATGCCCGTCCCTGATTTCCGTTTCGCCGCACATCATAATCGGAGCGCCCAGCGGAAAATGCAGCTTTGTTTCCGTAGTTGTATTTGTGTTATAAACCGAAAAATACATACCGTTATTGTGTCTTGAAATGGTCATGGTAGGCGGCTTTGCACCGTCTGCTTTAAAATTATGTACAATACTGTATCCCAAATTGTCCGCCGCCTTTAAAAGCATATCGGGATCGGAGGAGGTATCAACCCACAGCGCATTTTTAATGCCGTCGGCACAGCACCGTTCGCTCTTTTCCCCATACATTATTATATTTCCGCCGTTTTCCGAAAATTCCCGAAGTTTTTTTATTACCTCATCGTTTTTAAAGACCGGCACAATCAATATGCTTTTTTTGTACAGTTCTGTCGGGTGCTTTATAAAATTATCGGAGGAAACCGTGCAGTTAAGCGGAAAGCCTCTGTTTATCGCATCGCAGATGAATTTATCGCCGAAATACATCTGCCTTAATTCATCATTCGTCTTTGACACGGTATACTCATGCATCGGATACACCCATACAAAAGGAGCAGGCTCATCGCTTTCATGCTTTTCCGCTTTTAAAATATGCGGTAAAGGCTCGTTTACACAGCAGTCGGGCATATTTCCGAACGAATTGTCAATCGCCAGAATACTTAAGCTTTCGGCAGACTGCATTTTTCCGTTTTTGTCTATTCTCGAAACAGCCATAGGCAAATAAATATCATGCGGATTGCTGTCGTAACGGTCATACCACGGACTGTTGAGCCACCACGGATCATGAATATAATATCTGAACATAAATCTGTCACCGGGAAGATTGCACACACGCGTCATATGCCCCATAAGCTCCAGTCCGAAATTATCATTAAGCGCTGCCCACGGCGAATTGGGAGGAGCGGTTATATTAAGATTACCGTTATATATATCATACAGCGGAACTCCGTCACTCGCATAGTCAATTCCCACAGAATTGTTTGTTCCGCGTGTTCTTACCGGGAAATTGGGACAGCCGAGTCTGAAAAGCTTCCAGAAGTCAAAGACCGTATTTTTAACGTTTTTCAGCTTTTCGGCATGGAAATTTTCACCGTCATATATTTTGCCCTCCTGGCTCCATGGGTTTACACTGAAGCCCATTCCGTTTGAAAGCCATATATAGTCAAAACCCATGTCGGCAAGAAATGCATTTGCCTGCTTTCCCAAAAACAGACCGAACGGGGTTTTATCGGGAATACCGTCGGGATATGCGGCATAACGGCGGCTGTCGGCATCAATCAGAGCTGTTGAATCTATAAATCCGCCCACCGCATCACTGCCGCCGCATATTTCTTTATGACGGTTGTATTTAAAATCCGATACCGCAAATTCGGGGCCTATGTCAAATGTTTCGCCGACGGTTATTTTTGCCGCAGGGAATGCCTTTTGCCCCTCCTCTTTAAATGCCGCAACAATATTTTTGAGAATTTTATATGTCATTATCGGAGGATTTTTCATATAAAATTTCTTTTTTGAATGAATGGAACGCTCCATGTCGTCGTCCGAAACTGACAGCGGCTTGTTTGCGTTTCCGATATAGCATGCCCATTCAAAGGTATCATCCGCATTTCCCGAATAATCAAGAATTTCACTGCCGTCAGCCGTCCACAGCATGACGGAAATTTCTTCGCGGTTTTTCAGCAGCGGATACCATTGTCTGAAAATTTTTTTGCACACATTATGTATATATTCATTGTCCGTCTGCTTAAACGGCTTTAAGCTGACCTCCAGTGTAATGTCTTTAAACATATTATTCCTCACTTCAATTTCAGACAGACGAAACGCCGCACGGAGTATTTTCATGCTCCGCACGGTACGTTTCAGTCATTTTCCGAGTCTTATTTATAGCTTATAATTCCGTATTCCTTCGGATTTTTCGATGCGCCTATGCCCGAGTTCCATTCAAGATAGCCGACACGCTTTCCCTCACGGTTCTGATTAAACAGTACCGACATTTTAAGCACGTCATTTTCCGCTATGTTAAACGGATAAATCTCCGCCGCGGGAATAAACGCCTTATAAATTATCTTACCGTCCGCCACGGTTACATTGTGAATACCCTCCGTAACAACGGTCTTTTTCTGTGTATAGCCCTCCGGAGCTTTTTCGGCGGTTATGAACGGAGCATCCTCCTTAAACAGGGTATCTCCCTTTCCCGTTGCTCTTCCGAAATGGAAGCCGATAAGCTCATCGGTATTTCCGCGCATACCCGTATCAAATGCAAACTGCATGCTGTCCTTTGACCACATACCGCCTACACTGTCAGCATCCATATTAACGTCGTTATCGTCAACCTCGGCTGCAAGATAAATCCCCTCCTCCGTCACTCCGACAGCGAATTTTGCCTTAAATGTTTCATCAACGGTGTTGTCTCCGGCAATCAGCGAAACATACTTCATGTTATCGCTTATCCAGCTGATGTTATCGGCATATTCGAGAGTATTTTTGTCAAACAGAGGCTTGTTGTCCGCAGAAGCCATATACGGATAATATACGCTGTTTTCTTCGGCAACCGCCTTGTCAAGCCATACATTTCCGAACCTTTGGGGATCCTTTTCACCTGATAGTCCGCCGCCCCATTCAAGACAGCCGATATTTTTCGTGCCGTCATTGCGGTTTGCAACAATCGAGAAATGCATTGCTTCGTTCACATTTTTCTCATACGGATATATTTCCTTTGACGGCAGATATATCATATACGTAATTTCACTTCCGTCGGCAATACGCTGTACGGCTGCATTTTCAATAATATTTCCGCTTTCCGTAAAGTCGGAAATCATATCGCCGCCTATATACGGAGCAGTCTTTTTATAGACAATCGGATTTCCGGCATAATTAAGCCCAACATAACATTCCTGATAACCGTTGCCGCTGCGGTCTCCGACCGTGTCAAACGCAAACTGCAAACCGCTCTTTTGGCTTATTTCTTCGGGAGAATCCGCAATCGCATTGTCGCTTGTATCATTTACCTTTGCCACAAGATACATTCCGTCATCTGTAACGGACAGCGCAAATTTCGCACCGAAATCACCCTGCTCGGCTCCCTGTTCTTTTGCTGTCCAGCGCCAGTTGGTGTCCGTATAGGAAATATCGCTGTTAAGCTCAAAGGTGTACTTATTAAACAGCGGCTTTGTATCCCCGTTTGTTACAACATGAGTCAAGATATTGTTTGTATCGGTCTTGGCTTTTTCCGTTATATTGTAAAGCACCTGTCCCGTATACAGCTCGTCACCCTGTGCGGACGGTATAGTGTCAAGCTTTTTGCTGTCAAGTCCGCTTATAAAATACATTGTTTCCGGCTTTATAACAATATTACTCAAATCCGAGGTATCAACATCGTTATTTTCCCAGTCAACAATTTTGAAATCAGCTGCTGCACAATCCGTAATAAGCTTTGAAAGCTCGGTCGGATTGCTCTTTGAACCGCCGACATTCCATACAATCAGCTGGTCTTTGCCGTCACTTTTCACTCTTACGGCATTCTGCTTTTTATTGGAAAGCAGATACTCGTCAACATAATCGTATTCCTTGCCGATTGTATCAAAAAACGTATTCATTGCGATAGCCGCAAACCTCGGAGAATACAGTCCTACTCTGAACGCTCCGCCCTCTATGCCCTGACCGTAAATCTTATTTTTATTAAGATATTGCAGCCAGTCTTTATCGTCCGACACATTGACAGCAAAAAACGTTGTGAACAGCGCACCGTACTTAAAATCCTTTAAAAATTCAACCACCATGCGCATTGCTTCTTCCTTTTCGGTATTGTTCAGATATTCCGAATCGGAGGCTCTCAGCATCATATGCATTTCCGTTGAGCAAAACGGCTTTGGCTCCTTGCCGTAATCCTCGGCGATTTTGTTGTAATTCCATGGGTCAATGTCCCAGCCGTGCATTGCGATTGCGTCATAATAATCATACGCGTCCGTCTGCACAAGCTCTTCATAAAAGTTGGTGTACCGTCTTGCTCCGATACCGCCCAGAGTTACAATACTTTCATCTCCCGGCTGATATTTTTTGATTACATTATATGCCGATTTCTGAATTTCGGCAAAGTCCTTTGTTATTCCTTTCCAGAACACGCTTCCGCCGTAAACATGAGGCTCGTTCCATACCTCCCAGATATTGCATACATCCTTATAGCGCTTTACCGCATATTCCACATATGCCCTCCATGCTTCGATATTTACGGGAGCATAGTAATTTATACCGCCGCCCGTCGGAGAGGTGTAGCCTGTGCGGTACGGCGCCGCATATCTCGGAGTTCCCATGATATTAAGCACAAGGTCAAAGCCGTATTTCAGCGCCTCGTTTACGGAGCCGTCCCATTCCGCAAAATCAAATTCACCGCGGTGTATATTTGCTTTTGACGGAGTTTTGTATGCAAGACCGTCCGGCGAAAGATAATGATAGCGTATTTTTCTGAAGCCCAGTAAATCCGCAAGCTCCACCTGGTCGCCCCTTAAACCGTTTTTGCGTCCGTTTACGATTTCGGGATTAAGATACGTTCCCGGGTCTATCGAAACCGCCAGTCTGTCACAGCGTTCCTCCATAGGCTTTGTCTTGTACCTTGCCACCACGATACCCTGCCGCTTTATATACAGCTTAACCGTTTCCTGCGTTTTGGGATTTTTCTTGGTGTAAAACTCATACAATGTATCTTTTATACCGTATTTGTCAGTTGTGTAAAACTGAAATTCGTAATATCCCTGCTTTTCGGGAGTCCAGCTGTAGCCGTTATTAAACTCCGCCGATGTGACCGTTCCCATATGTACCAGGTTATCCTCCGAATCATACACCTCCGCAGTAACGGCTTTGTATTTTTCTTCATCAATTTTGTTTGTGGGAGTCATTTTCACCGTTTCACCCAAAATGTACCAGTTGCCCACCTTATCCGCTTTGATTTTCGGTGAAACCGAGGTATCCGTATAATACGGATATGAACGTACTTTGATATTATCCACCATTATACGTCCCGATGCCTCCCCCTGCGACGGCTGATTTGAAGTACAGAACACTATTCTTATATCGGTAGCATCTGACGGGACTTTTGATGTTTCAAGCTCTTTTTTGATATGTGTCCATTTCCCGGGGTCTTTCGGTGTCTGATACACTCCGTCAACATATGATTTGAAAACACCGTCTTTGAAGCACTGAATAAGCATGGTAAACGAGCTGCCGTTAAAATCCTCGCTTTTGGTAGCATCAAATTCTATTTCTATTTTTGTGTCCCTTGTGTTTTCAATCGGCGGCAGATACAAGCCGCCGTATTTCAGCGATGATGCACCCAGCTGCATGAACGAGTTTCCGTCCTCGGTAACGATTTTGCACGGCATGACAAATGTGTTTGCCGTTGCGCCGTCCCAGAGTCCCATTTGAAAATCGGGCTTTTCCGTTTCAAAATCATAATCGTAAAGCTTTGTTTTCCCGGCTTCGATTATTTCTTTTGCAATATCCGCCGTTACGGCTTCTTCAACAGCAAGAGACTTGCTTAAAATCCAAAATTCATCACCGCTGTAAAAATGCCAGCCCATGCTTTCGGAAAGACCTTTCAGCGGAATATATGTATATTCCTCCAAAAAGAATCCGTTTTCACCGCTTTTGTCCTCCGCGTCAAAATCACCGCATTTTACTCTGCCGATGCTTTCACCGTCGGCAAACGCGACGGATTTTGTTTTTCCGTCCCATGTATATGACGCACCGAGGTACTTTTCTATCCATTTTACCTCGGCATACACCGTTTGGTTAAGCGTCATAAATTCATTTTCCGCCGTATCAATTCCGTGTACTTCGCCCTTATCAAGCAGCCTGTTCCACGTAAAATAATTTATTACGGATTCCGATACAATATTTTCCGTGCTGATTTCGCTGTTTTCCTCCGCACGGCACAGCGGACACAGGCTCGCAAAAAGCATTGCCGCCGCAGTACATATTGCCGTAATCGCTCTCGATAATTTTAACATTAATAATACCTCCGCTCAAGCTGTGATACAGGGCAAAAATTTAATCTGCCATTGTTACCGTACCGTTTGTTACAGTCAATGTCTTTTCTACAAGACAATTGGGATATGCTACCATTTTATCGGCTGTATTCCATAAAAATGCCTTTACCGTATATGTTCCGTTTTGCAAGCTGTCCAGCTTATACAGCACGGTAGAATAGTCGTATGCTTTAAAGCCTGTCATACTGTTTATCTGAGTGTCTTTAATTCCGCTTCTCACCATTTTGCCCGTACTGTCATATACCGCACCTACAAGCATCGGAGGCTTTACCCAATATGTTACCGGGTTTGTGCTTATCACCGTTTCGTTAACAGTCATTTGTCCGCCGTTCAAGGTGAGTTCCGGAGCAGTTGCTCTGAATCTGTCCATATAAAATTCTTCATTTGTCAGTTCCATGGTTATTTTACTATCGCATCTCATCATAATATTTGCATACTTATTATTATCCGTTACATCAGCCTTGCTTGAATATACCTGACTTACCGGCATTGTTCTTTCCGTTGTTTTTGTATACGGCTTTCCGTCTATTAAGCAATTCGGATTTGTAAATGTTACATATACTTTTCCCGTATCCGAAAGGTCAGCTTCTATTTTTAAATGATATGTTTCATTTAGTTTCAGCACATACGGCTCTTGGTCAAGCTCTGCTATTGTAGGCGACGATATGGACTGTTTTTTTGCTGCATCTGCCGAACCATCGGTACCCGCCCAGCTTAAACGATATGTTCCTTCCTTGGCAGAAATAAATTTAAGAGTACTCTTCCATTCAGTACCTGTGTTGGGCTCTGAACCTATATAGATGTAAAATGACTTGCCTGCTCCTATATCCGGTAACTCTGTCAGCTTAAAATCAAACTCCCATGTAAAGTTATTTTTCCAATATTGGGACGGATTACTGCCCATAAATGTCCCGCTTGAAGTTGTATACGGTGTTCTGAATGTAAACGGTTTTATTGAAACAGCAGCATCTGAGGTTATGGTTCTTCCCTTAATACCGGCTTTGTGTGCAGTATCCTCATATTGATAATCTTTGACATTATTGCTGTTTACATACATATCACCCTTTCTGGGATCAAGCATTTTAATATTCCCCTCTGCGCCCGCCGCCGATGCAAACGCACCGATTGTTAATGCTGTAGCCGCCAGCATACTGACTAATTTGCCTGCCTTTTTCATAATTCAAATCTCCTTTTTTTATATTTTTAATGCTAAAGCATTTAGCTTACAATTTTGTTTGCCGCAAACTCAATAAGCTATTATCGAGTTTGCCGCAAGACTTTTAACCGAGATGAGACATTCCGTAGGTGCAAGACTGCTGTCGTCATAAGCTACTATTCCGCTTATGTCCGATTTGTTTATGCTGTTGTTTCTGTCATTGTATTTATATACCTTTGTTGATGAAAGCAGAGCACGTTTGCGGTATTTTTCACCCGTATTTCCCTGCTGATAGTCGTCATATGTCACATAGCTTATGTATTTGGCGTCCTTATGCATAACAATTGCACGAGCCAGTGCATATGTACCCGTTTCCGATTCCGCTCCGTAGGGGTCCGAAAGGAATGTTCCGTTATGGAACAGATAATACGAGGATATTGTCACCTGACGGTTTGCATTCCACTTAATCGGACGCGAGTTCGGATTAAACGTTTTATTTTCCATGGTATACAGCTTTTCGAGATAGCATACCGAGCCGCCGATTGTCATATACCGCACAATATCGCCCTGTTCTATTCCGTCCGAGAGAAGCTCATAATCATCTATGCCGAATCTCAAAGCTGCGCCCGTTGCCAGGTTTGTAAGATATATTGCCGTTTCTGTTTCAGCGGTTTCCTCATTGTATTCGATTGCCACCTTATCCACGAATGTCACCGCTCCGTCATACGGACGCTCAAACGGTATTGCAGCATACCTTGCACTTATTGCGTCCTCCGCTTTGTCAAAGTCATCACTGTATCTGCTGTGATAGTAGAATACAATAATTTCGGGGGAAATTCTTTCATCATCACGCGAATATGCTTTTACCAGATACGCTCTGTCATTAAAGAAAGAATCTGTTGTAAGCATTTTAAATCTGGCGGGATCGTCACTGTCGCGCGGTACTGCCATGATTTTTGTATCCGCGGCTGCAAATATTCCCGTATTAAACGCTTTTGTGGACATAGCGTAGCGTGATTTATATGACAGCGAGCTTACCCACATCGCATCCTTTGATGTGATTTTATAAAGTGTATTGTCAGCCTCTCTGCCCTCGCGATACAATGAATCGTCTTTTTCACGCTCATCGGTTTCCTCAAGGCATGTATCGATTGACCTGATTTCGGAATCAAAGGACAGGCTTATATAGGCAAGCTTTGATTTTTTGTCAAAGCCCGGATCATCCGCTTTATCGGCTCCCAGACCGAGCATGCCTTTAATTTCGTCACTGTTCTTATTCTTGCATACTATACCGTCAATTTTCACGTTTTTAGCAAGCTTATATGTTTCCGTTTTACCGTCGTCCTTAAAAAGCTTCAGCATAACGGTTTTATCCGGGTCGGCATCGTCCCATGTGCATTTTATTATGTATGCATAAAAGTCTGAAACGTCCTTTTCCGATACCGCATAGGCAATATAGCCGAACGCATCTGTATACAGTGTATACTCCGAACCTGTTTTTACCGTTTTCTTGTCCCTGTTATGCTTTATAAAATCATCGCAGTAAAGATATTCCGTTTCGTTATATGTATGCTCCTCCTCACTGTAAATCTTAAAAACAGCTTTATCCTCCTGTGCCGACAATGCATATGCCTGCGTGATTTTGCTTTGATTTACAATCAGGTAACCGCAGCTGCCGTCAAGGCTTACCGCAGCGGATATTACAGACTCGCCCGGAATATCCTCTATTTTCACTTCATTTCCCGAGGTATCGCGTATATCAAACATATCCTTGTCTTCAACAGAGATATTTCTGTCGGACTCGTACTTGTCTATAAGCATATATTTGTTATCCGTATCACTGTAACGGTCATACACCGTATCACGATAGGACTTTATGATAACGGCAGTACGCTCATTATCGAATTTTTTTATTACCGTTATATTTCCGAGGTTTACATCAAACAGTGATTTGTCAAACTGTCCGCCTCTCACCAGTGCGCCGTTATAGATAATTACCGCATCTTTGCCGATTTTTATCTGCTTTACGGAATTATTTGAGGTGTAATATGACAATGCTCCGTCGGAGTAATTGCTGTAGCTGTTTCCGTCAATGACGGTCACATCGCTTTTATTATCCTCGATGTATAAAACGGTATCGCCCTCGTCAAGCTCTTTGTAGTAGATGTGAACATTATAGCCTATAAAATCATTAGCGCGCGTATTTCCCGTCCGGTACGTTCTGCCGCCGATTTTAACATATCCCTTTGCCAATGCCGCTCCGCCCGTTACCGAAGCGGTACAGGTATCGGTGAGTACACCTTTTGCCTCGTAAATGTCAAGCCTGTCGGAGATAAGCGTCGCATCATTTTCAATGTAATACGATACACCGTCCGATGACAAATCCTCCTTAATCGGAGCAATTCCGATTGCATTGTACATAAGCTGCACCGCTGCTTTAAACGAGAGCTTATCCTTTGAAATATCCAGCTTTTTGAGCAAGCCTGCCTGCGCCGCCGCCGAAATATAGTTGCTTTCAAAGTCACCTCTCTGCTCAATATAAGGCTCATAGCCGAGTATTCTGAGCATTATTGTCACAGCCGCCTTGGGAGTAATCATTTCATTGACTCCAAAGTCGTTATCGCCCACACCTCTTACTATATTATTGTTGTACGCAGCTTCAACGGCATCCTTAAATTCGTAATTCGGAATAACATCGTTAAACACCTCCGTTTTGTTTACGGACGGCAGCTCGTCTATATATGACCTCATCGCCATGTCCGTAAACTGACCTCGGCTCACGTCCGAATTTTCATCATCTATGCTGAATTTCAAAATTCCGATACTTTCAAGCAAAAGCTTCTGTTCTTCAAAATTATCCGTTTCCTCCGCCGCCGTAACGGGTACCGAAACGCAAAAGAGACTCGCCGACAGGCACATTGCAATAATTGCCGCGATAATCCTGCTTGTTTTTTCTGCCATCGGTTATACCTCCTTTTTGAGCAGATTATAAATCATTTTTGCCGCCTCCGCACGCGTCACCGGCAAATTCGGTCTGAATGTATTGTCATCGTAGCCGCTTAGCATATCCGCTGCTTTAAGCATGTAAATACCGTCCCTTGCATAGTCGGATATTTCGGCATCATCGGCAAATTTCTCAACATTTTCATCATGCGGTGCGCTGAACAAGCGCGCAAGCATCGCCGCCGCGTCCTGTCTTGTCACATTCATGCCCGTACCGAATTTTGTGTCGGAAATTCCGTTGATTACACCGTTTGCAACACATGCCCTTACCGGGCTTTCAAACCAGTCGTTTTCTTTGACATCTTCAAAGCTTACGTCCGCGCCTTTATCCGCAAGCTTAAAGGTCAGCGCAAGCATTTTTACAAATTCTTCTCTTTTTATGCTGTTTTGCGGCAGGAATCTGCCGTCACCGCTGCCGCTGACCGCTCCCGCTTCGGCAAGCGAATATATCGCCGTTTTTGCCCAGTCATACGAATCCAAATCGGAAAATTCGATTTTTGACGGTTCATCGGAGGTATTGTCCTTTTTATCCTCCTGCGGTTTCGGTGTTACAACGGTTGTCGGTGCGGATATAACGGGAACATTGCTTCGTCCGCTGCTGCTTCCGCCGCCTCCTCCGCCACCGCCGCCGGTGCCGCCCGTGCCGGGTTTCGGACTTTCCTTTTTATCTGCCGCCTCGGCGCTTGCTGTCACCGCGTCATAAAAGCTTTGCAGGCTTTCGGGATTTTTAACAAGCTTATTCAGCTCCGTATAAAATGCCGTCTTGTTCTGAACCACCTCATACTTCGTCATTATGCTGTCGGGTACGGAAAACAGATTATCCTTAAACAGAACCTCCAAATCATAGATATTTTCTGCCTTATGCGCCGTGAATGCTCTTAAAGCCAGCAAATATATATCATCTTTCAGTGATGTGTATTTGCCCGAATTGAAATCGTCAATAACATATGCACCGAGATTGTTTGTTTTGATAAACGCGCTTATATCGGCAAAATCGGCACCGAGCAAATCCATGTAGCTGTTGAACATCTTTGTTTTTTCCTCGTCCGACAGACTGTCTGACGCCAGTCCCACGCTGAACTGTGCCTCCGACAGTTCCAGCCCGATACCGCTTTTCTTTTCATACGGAGCTTTTTTTGCAACAAGCTCTGCAATTTTTTGCTGTTCCTCCTCCGAAAACTGCTGCATAACAGACAAATCAAGGTTCATATATCTGCCGCAGCCGTACATAAAGCTTTTCAGCTCCGCAGTGCTTCCGTCTGCGGCAAGCTTATTGAAGCTGTTGAGCAGTCCGTCGCTGTACTCGACCGTTCCGTCATAAATTTTACCGTATGCGGTGTAAACCTTCATATTATATACACCGTAATCGGCATTCATAATGAAATCGGTACCGTAGCTGCCGTCATCATCTGCCTGAAGCTGATTGGTATAAAGCATTTTTCCGCTTTCCGGCTCGGTAATCACAATTGCAATCTGCAAAGGCAGATAAGGTGCGCTGTTCTTCATTTGCAAATCATCAAAGCCGAAAAAGCTCTGTACATCCACCTGCCCCGACAGACTTGCACATATTTTCCCATCCTCAACTCTTATGCCCGGTTCGCCGTCAGCCGACGCAGCCGTAACCGACAGCAGCAGCGTAAGCGCCGCAATTCCGATTATTTTTCTGAATTTCATAATATCCTCCATTTAATTAGCCTTTTACCGCGCCTGCTGCTATTCCCGATACAAAGTATTTATTTGCCACACAATATGCAAAAAGCACGGGAATAATGGCAATTGTCATTCCGGCAAACATCAGATTCCACTGCGATGCCGCACCTCCCGAGGTTTTAAGGGCAACTATTCCGGCAATGAGCGGTGTCTGCTTCGGGATTCCCATAGTGAATATTGACGGCATCAGGTATTCGTTCCACGAACCCTGAAACGACAGTATTCCTATCGTTGCCAGAATGGGTTTAAGCAGCGGTGCTATGATTTTAATGAAAATTCCGAAATAGTCACAGCCGTCTATTCGTGCCGCTTCGTCCATTTCTTTCGGAAGAGAGAGAATATATCCGCGGACAAGATACATATTAACTATCGGTATCCCGAAAAATTTAAGCGCCATCAGTCCGAAAAGCGATCGGTTGAGATGCACCAGTCCCAGTATCTGGAATTTCGGGTAAATGGTTATCGTACCCATATTTATAAACATCAGTGCGGAAAACACCGCAAATATTGCTTTTTTGCCGGCAAAGTTTCCGCGTGCAAAAACATATCCGCATACCGATGAAAGAATCAGGCATACTATCACGCTGAAAAGCGTGTAGTATGTGCTGTTCCACAGCATTCTCAGTACATTGAATGTACTCGAATGAAAAATCTCGGTATAATTATCAAAAGTAAATTCTTTCGGAATAAGGTTTTCCGGCGATGCCATTATTTCAATATTCGTCTTAAATGACGACATTATGCAGTAAACTATCGGCACCAGCGTTATAAATGCAACCATCGACAATATTATGTATGAAAATACGGCTGTCTTTTTGTTTTCTTTTATCATCTTTAAATCCGCCTTTCAGTTATAGTAATCAGCATACCTCCGACATCTTCTTGCTCAGCTTTGAATAGCCTATCGCAATCAGACACATTATAACCGAGGTAATAAACGACAGCGAACAGCCGTAGCCGAGATTGACAACAGAGCCTGCTATACCCGGTGTATACTTTGAAAGCAGATATGACATAACCGTGTGCGTCGTTCCGCCGGGCGCACCGCCGGTCATTACATATACATATTCGCCGACATGCAGAGTACCGTTTATTGATAAAAGCAGTATCGTCTGCATAACGGGCGCCATAAGCGGCAGCTGTACACATCTGAAGGTCTGCCATTTTGTTGCACCGTCAATTTTTGCCGCCTCGTAACATTCTTCGGGAACATTATTGAGTGCCGCAATAAAGTAAATGACGTTAATTCCGAATGAATTCCATATACTTCCCACCACAAGAACCGTCAAAGCGGTGAACTTTTTTCCGAACCACTCCACGGGAGCGTCCATAAGTCCGAGAGTTGTCAGTATATGATTTACAAAACCGTGAACATCAAACATATTGAAAATCACGACCGCCATAAGGCTCATGCTTATAACATTCGGAAGAAAGAATACGCTTCTGAAAAAGCCTGTGCCTTTGAGCTTTCTGTTTAAAATCAGCGCCAGCGACAATGCCAGAACCATCTCGATAGGTACTTTATACAGTGCAAATTCAAAGGTCGTTATCCAGGTAGACCAATATGTTTTATCCCGAAATGCCGAGATTATGTTTTCCAGACCGACAAATCTTGTATTTGCCGCAACTCCGTCATAATTGAAGAACGACAGTCCCACCGCCCACAGCAGCGGATAGCATGTGAATACGAAAAATCCGATAAGCGGCAGAATGAGCATCACATAGTTCTGCCATTCGTCACCGTATTTTTTGACACCGTCAGATGCCTTAAATTTCTTTGTTCTCGATACTTTTAACATTTACAAAATTCACCTGTCACTTTCGTTTTGTATCCCATTGTGTCAAAATAAACTGCTGACCGTCATATTCGGGATGAAGCTCCTGATATGCATCTATTTCCTTGTTTGTAAGCTCTGCATATTCGGTAAGCAGAGAATCTATGCTTTCGTTGTTGTTCCATATTTTTGTTATAAACTGTTCCGAGAAAGACGGATATTTTGAAACATCAAACTTTCTCGATACGGGGTTTATCGCACTTATGTCAACAAGCGACGCAAAATCGCCCCAATTCTTCATATCGTCTCCCAGCTTGGTATTTTTAACAATGTCGCTGTCTATCGGCAGTCCCTTGCCTGCTTTATACTGTTCTGCCGCAAGCTCGTCACTGTTTAAAAACTTCATTATTTCCATAAGTGTCTCGGGGCTGATTTTCTGAAGAAGTCCGCTGTTCATATACGGTGTATATGCCAATGAATATGCCTGTTTATATTCGGGATTTTCCGTTTTTGCCGGAAGCGGTGCAACACCCCAGTCGCACTTTGCCGGGAACTGGCTTGTAAGAACGCCGTAGTCATAGGACGCTCCGAACTTCATTCCTATATCCCCCTCGGCAAATCTCGCTCTTGCCGAATCATTGTCAAGCGTTTCCGCACCGGGGAAATAGCTGCCGTCATCTCTTATGCCCGTATACATTTCCATAATCGGTTTCATTGCACTGTAATCATATGTGCCTTTTACGGGATCGTAGCCTATATTTCCCACATCGGACTGCATAAGAGCGCGCACATCATTATCGAAAAATGCCGACCATTTGAACGGAAGAACTATTCCGTATTTGCCCTTTTGAGCATTGGTAAGCTTTTTCGCGTCCTCACGCAGCTCCTCATATGTACGCGGCGGCTTCGCTTCTCCGTTTTCGTCAACAATTCCCGCCTCTTTAAACATATCCTTATTATAAAGCAGTGCCCTTGTCGTAGCGCTGTATTTGCGGATTGCCGTATAGGTTTTTCCGTTAAGCTTATTTACGGTTTCTCTTAACATTCCGTCAAAGCCTTTAAGATATTCCTCACCGCCCGGCAAATCCTCATATGCCGCAAGGCTGCCGTCATTTGCCAGCTTGTTAAGATTGCAGGTTTCAAACAAATCCGGCGCCTGCCCCGATGCATAGCCCAAATCAATCATTGTAGCCGACATATCGCTCTTTATAACGTAGTCTATACTTACACCGAGCTGCGCCCCCTTATTTTTATTGAAATCATCGATGTATTTTGTCATAAGGTCCTTATCATGCGCATTGAAGGTCCAGTATGTGACCGTTTCCTTTTCTTTGCCTTTTCCCGAGTTTCCGCCCTGACAGCCTGCCGCCGAAACCGCCAGTCCCGCCGCAAGCAGCAATAATACTAATTTCTTCATCTTAACCCTCCGTTTTGTTTCACTTATTCCGAATGTATTTATTCATAATACACATTTTATTATAGAAATAGTAACATACTTTTCACATTTTGCATAGTACTGTTTTTTTTGCACAAGGTGTTGAGGTTTTTATCAACGCTTTTTTAAATATTTAGGGCATAAAATAAAAGCCTTGACTTAAAATATTTATTTTGATATACTAAAATCCGTAAGGAAGTTTTTATTTCTGCCGTCGGGGGTGTTTTTATGCTGTTTATGTATGCAGCCGTTATATTGTTTATTTTAACCATAGCCTTTTTTAAGGGTAAAAATATGCTGTTCTGGTCATTGGGCAGTTATCTTATAAGTGCATCGATTATACTTATATCCCTTTTGGTGTACAATATTATGGTTTCAGTAAACTATTCCATTCCGGCAAATATTCTAGAAAAAGCCGGATATTACCTTGTATTTCACTTAAAGCTGCATATCACCGATGTTGTCACGCTGTACAATTTCGGTAATTTTCTGCTTTTATCCTCGGCAGTGATTTTTCTGATTATTTCGGACAAAAAAATAATACCGGCGAAGCTTCTTTTATTTGTTCCTCCGGCGATATATTTTGTATTAAATCATATCGATCTGAATAAAATCGATGCGGCATATCTGCAAAAAGTAGGCACCGAAGCCGACGAGCTTTTTTGCACACAGAATGAAGAGGGTGATCAATATGAGGTAAAATCGGTTGAACGATTCTGTTTCAGGACAGATCCGGTCAGTCTGGACCGCGTGGATCTTTGGGAAAGGGACGAAGAGTATCGGGCCGAGCATCAAATTACGAAGCTTACTTTTGAACTAAACTATACGAAAAAAGGAGAGACACCTGAAACAAAAGGGCGTGCTGTCTGGACAAATTACTATACCGTACCGTTTGTTGTCAACGAACAGGGCGAGGTAACTTTCGACGAATAGTTTATTATTAGACTCCGCAGCTGGCAAGTTGACGATCATTTGCCCGAAGCGGAGTCATTTTTTACACTTTACTGT
>CAJKHT010000006.1 GCA_905199755.1 uncultured Eubacteriales bacterium
TATTATACTTTTTCTAAAGGTTATACTGCAAAAAATAGATAAGAAAAAATCTCATCTGCCGCAGCAGATGAGATTTTTTTGCTTATTCCTTATATAAATCCTCCGGATTTCCGCCGAACATTTCATATGCGGTACGCATCTGAATGTCAATCACGGTTTCAAGCTTTTCAAAAAGCTCTTCAAGCTTTACCTGTGTTGCAACATCAAGCACTCCGTCGGCGCATAAGTCGCTGTCCTTCTGAAAGGCCTCAACGGCGAGCCTCAAATCATCATTGAATACAGGGTCCTCCGTTTTGCCGTCAAAATAGCTGAGCATCGAAAAACGTTTCTTTGCCGCAATAATGCGTTCGCTTCTGTCACCCAATGCAAAACGCGTTTTAAAATCAAGCTGCCCGTATTCGAGAGAATCTATTTTCTTTGTGGTGTTGCTCACGTCCTCGTCGGGCTGAAGTCCTATGTTGTTTATTTCCCTGCCGTTACGTGTCTTGTATTCACCGATAGTCAGCTTGAATTTCATGCCGTTATCGAGCGGATATACCTGCTGAATTACGCCCTTGCCGAACGTATTTCTTCCGACGAGCTTACCGGCTCCCGAATCCTGGATTGCACTCGCCAGAATTTCGGAGGAGCTTGCCGTATGCTCATTGACAAGCGTAATAATATCAAATTCTTTTTTCTCCAGCTCCGATGTATAGGTTACGTTATATTCCGGGTTACGGTACACAACGTCTATTATCTTGCCCTTGGGAACAATCTGTCTTGCGATATTTACCGCTGCTGTGAGCAGACCGCCGCCGTTGTTGCGCAAATCGAGAATAATTTTCTTAACTCCCTTTGAGCGGAAATCGTCAAGCATGGCGGCAAATTCTTCGCTTGTTGTACTGCCGAATGTGCTTATCGAAATATAGCCTATGTTTCCCTCAAACACTCCGCCCGTGACGGTGCTTTGCTTGACCTCAACTCTTTCCGCGGTTAGGTCGATTGTTTCATCGCCGCGCAGAACGGTTATATTTACTTTGGTACCCAAATCGCCCACTATAAAAGTTCTTACGTCATTCAATGATTTGCCCTTGCAGTTTTCGCCGTTTACGGCATAAATCTTATCGCCGATTTTAAAGCCGGACTGCTCCGCTTTGCTGTTTTCCTCGGAAAATCCCGTTATTTCAACATAATCTCCGTTTTTATGTATTGTAACTCCGATTCCGTAGAAAACCTGATTTACTTCGTTCTGATAATCGCGAAACTCCTCTGCGGTGAAAAATTCGCTGTAGTCATCTATGCTTTCAAACATTTTTTTCAAAAGCTCCAGCAGTGCATCGGGATTATCTTTCAGGTAATTTGAAATACCCTTTTGCATCACCTCGTCCTTTGTCAGCGTGTCGTCGATATACATATCCGCGATATATCCCGCCACGCGGTCAAAAGCCTTATATTCCTCGCTTGTTTTCAGTGATTCCTCAACGGCTGCCTGCAATACCGCATTATCCGCCGCCGTATTTTTTTCCGCATATACCGCAAAGCTCATTGATGTGAGCATTGCTCCCGTGAGTATTGCGGCGATTGTTCTTTTGAAATTCATCACATCTACCTCTTGACTATATTTATTTCCATATCGTTATAATATTCCTCACCCTGAACAGACAGCGTGTATACCGCATGCAGCTTTCCGCCGTTTTCATCGAATACCGCTTCAATGCGCGATGCCTCCGCCTCCATTTCCATAGCGCCGTAGGGCAGTCTGTACATAAAAGGAAGCTTTTTTCCGCATTTAAGCAGCATATCGGAGCTTATCTGTCCGTTCCTTTTGATTTTAACGGTATCACCGTCCGCAATGACGGTTGATGAAACTCCGCCGTTTTCGTACATAATGTATGCCTTGTTGTTTTTAAGGAAGTATCTGCCGGTGTTTTTTTCTTCTATAACGTCTGTTCTGCCGTCAATAATCTGACGGTTATATATAGTTATATCATAAATATCAGTATTTTTCAATGTCAATTTTCCTCACCTGACCATCTATTTTCCGTTCAAGGAAAATACCGCCAAGCTCCTCAAAGCCTTCCACATTATCGCTTACATAGTAGCTGTATTGATTTTTCGTATCCGTACTGTCCGCACACAGCATATCGCGGTTCAGTTTTTTCTTCAGATACTTCGCCGCCTCGGCACCCGGGTCCACCAGCGTAACATTATCGCCCATATATTCCGCAATAATTTTTCTGAGCAGCGGATAATGAGTACAGCCGAGAATCAGAGTGTCAACGCCCGCCGCCCTTATATCCTTTAAATATTCATCAACGGCAAGACGTGCCATTTCGGTGTCGAAATGACCGTTTTCGACCAGCGGCACAAACAGCGGACACGCATTTGCAAATGTTTCTATGTCTGCGTCCTGTTCCTTTATGCATTTCACGTATGAGCCGCTTTTTATCGTTCCCGGAGTTCCGATTATGCCGATTTTTTTATTTTTCGTATCACGCACCGCACGGTATACCGCCGCATCGATTACGCCCACAATCGGGATTTTCGATTCATGCTTTACCGTATCGAGCGCAACGGAGCTTGCCGTTCCGCATGCAATAACTATGATTTTCACATCAAGGCTTTCCAAAAAGCGTATATCGTCACGCGTGTATTTGAGTATCGTTTCGGGCGAGCGCGTACCGTAGGGAACACGTCCCGTATCGCCGAAATACACTATGCTTTCATTAGGAAGCTCTTTCATTATCTGCTTTACGGCAGTAAGTCCGCCCAGTCCCGAGTCAAAAACTCCTATGCTTCTGTTGTTCATCGTTTAACTCTCGTTTCCGCAAGCTCTATAAGCTTGTCTAAAAGCTTTGAATATTCCGTGCCGACAGCCTCCCAGAGTTTGGGGTACATGCTTATGTTTGTAAAGCCGGGCAGCGTGTTTATTTCATTTAATACAACCTCGCCGCTGTCATTTTTGACAAAGAAATCCACTCTTGAAAGTCCCTGTCCCTCCAGTGCGGTAAATGCCTTTACGGCATAGCCGCGTATTTCCTCAATTGTCTTTTCGGGGAGCTTTGCCGGGATTTGAAGCATTGTTGAGTTATCGTTGTATTTTGCATCAAAATCATAAAACTCGACCGTGGGAATAATCTCACCGACTGTCGATGCCTTGGGGTTGTCGTTACCCAGAACGGCGCACTCAACCTCATGTCCGTCTATACATTCCTCAACCAGTACCTTTGTGTCAAATTTGAACGCATTGTCAAGCGCCGCCTTGAGTTCATCGCGCGTATGTGCCTTTCCGACTCCGACCGACGAGCCTGTTCTTGCCGGCTTTATAAAGCACGGGTAGCCGAGCTTGTTTTCGATTTCGTCCGCTTTCTTTTCAATATCGTCAATATTTTTTACCACAACCCAGTCCGCCTGCGGTATGCCTGCATTTGCAAAAACTATTTTTGAAAACGTCTTATCCATACCGTTTGCCGAAGCCGGAACTCCCATTCCCACATAAGGAATATGCGAAAGCTCAAAAAGTCCCTGAATTGTTCCGTCCTCGCCGTATTCGCCGTGAAGCACGGGGAATATAACGTCTATCGGTCTTTTTTCCGCCTTGCCGCCGTCAAGCACCAGAAGCGCTCTGTCCGAGCCGTCTGGCGAGATGACCGCCTTTTTTATATTTTCGTCCTTTTCCCATTCTCCGCTTTCTATTTTCGAGTAATCACCATCATAGAGATACCATTCTCCCTTTTTGGTAATTCCCACGGCGCTTATATCATATTTATTCCTGTCAAGCTTGTTAAGAATAGATGTAACCGATTTCTGAGATATATCATGCTCCGGCGACTCACCGCCGAAAATAACGCAAACACGTTTTTTATCCATATATGATCCTTCCTTTCGCCCGTCTGCATACCGCATACGGTTAACTAATATAATAACCCATGCGGCAAAAAATTTCAAGTAAATTCGGGTAATTTTAACATATTATTTAAAATTACGCTCTTTTTCCGCCCTTAGCTTTTCAATCACATCGGTAAAATAATCGGGCAGTTCCGATGAAAACTGCATCATTTCACCCGTTGACGGGTGAACAAAGCCGATTGTGCGTGCGTGGAGCAGCTGTCCCGACAGATTGAATTTTTCTTTTTTTATTCCGTATGTCTTGTCACCCACCAGACTGTGACCGATTGCTGCCATATGCACTCTTATCTGATGCGTTCTGCCCGTTTCAAGCACACATTCGGTAAGCGTGTATCTGCCGAAGCGTTCCAGCACGTTATAGTGCGTGACCGCCTCACGCCCGTTGGCGGTGACAGCCATTTTCTTTCTGTCGGCACTGCTTCTGCCTATCGGCTTGTTTATTGTTCCGCTGTCCTCTTTTATGTTTCCGTTTACCAGTGCAATATATTTCCTTACCGCTTTTCTTGCTTTAAGCTGTTCGGAAAGCTTTAAATGCGCCTCGTTGTTTTTTGCGGCCACAAGCAGTCCCGAGGTGTCCTTATCTATTCTATGCACAATTCCCGGTCTGATTACTCCGTTTATTGCCGAAAGCGAGTCTCCGCAGTGATACAAAAGCGCATTCACCAGTGTACCGTTCTCATTCCCCGGCGCAGGGTGAACAACCATTCCGGCAGGCTTGTTTATCACTATTACGTCATTGTCCTCATACACAATGTCAAGCGGAATATTCTCCGGCTTTAACTCTATCGTTTCCGGCTCGGGTACCGATACCTCTATCGTTTCCGTGCCTTTAAGCTTCAGGTTTTTATCCGCCGCTTTGCCGTTCACCAAAACAAGTCCGTCCGCGCACAGCCTTGCCGCATAGCTTCTTGATATATCTTCCGTATTTTCGGAAATAAATTTGTCTATGCGCTCGCCTTTGTTTTCGGCGGCGGCAGTCAATGCAATTACGTTCATTTCAATATTCCTTTACGATTTATCGGGACTTACTGTCCTTATCAAATAAAATGACATATAAAACCAAAAGCGCCGCTCCGACCGTAATGGCTATATCCGCAATGTTAAATACCGGGAAATTCATGAATTTAAGGTTTATATAATCCACAACGTAGCCCAGTCTTATTCTGTCTATGGCATTGCCGGCCGCTCCGGCAAACATAAGCATGACGGACGCTTTAAGCAGCGGATGCTTTGGCTTTTTCACTATCCAGTATACGATAACGCCGATGCAGAAAACCACCGATACAACGCTCAGCGCCGACACCTTACCGCTGAAAGCGGAAAATGCGGCTCCCGTGTTTTTCACATACAGAAGCTCCGCAAAATGCGGTATTCCTCCGATAACCTCTCCGACCGATGCGGCAGAGCTTACCCAAAGCTTTACCGCCTGGTCCGCGGCAATGATAAGAATTGCCGCAATTAAATATAAAACAGTCATTTAGTCCTCCGTACTGCCCGATCTGATGTAACCGAGCGCTCTTATAATTTCCCCGCGGCTTACGTCGGTTGTCTGTATAACCCGTCCCTTGCCTGTCGGCAGAACAAACTTCAGCTTTCCGTCAAGTTTTTTCTTGTCCTTTTGCATAAGACTCCATACGGTGTCATTATCGGGCAGCTTCACGTGTATATTAAAGCCGTACTTTTTAAGGATTTCTTCAATTTCGGCAAAAAATCTCTTTGTTATAATTCCTCTGCCCAATGCTATATGTGCCGCGCCTATCATGCCTATTCCGACACATTCGCCGTGAGTTTTTGTGAAATTGTATGCCGATTCCACGGCATGACCTATTGTATGCCCGAAATTCAGTATTGCCCTCAGGCCTGTTTCGCGTTCGTCATTCATAACGACATCGGCTTTTATTTTGCAGTTTGTTTTTGCGGTGTATATAAGCGTTTCGCTGTCGAGCGACTTTATCTTTTCGTAATTTTCATCAAGATAATCAAAAAACTCCGCATCGCGTATTATGCCGTGCTTTATAACCTCGCCCATTCCCGAAATGAATTCACGTTCGGGCAGTGTTTTCAGAGTATTTACATTTATGTACACCAGCTTCGGCTGATGAAATGCGCCGAGTATATTTTTGCCGCCGTCAAAATCAATCCCGGTTTTGCCGCCCACGGAGCTGTCCGACTGTGCCAGGAGCGTTGTGGGAATTTGTATAAAGCGTATGCCGCGCATGTAAATTGCTGCCGCAAAGCCTGCCATATCACCCGTAACGCCGCCGCCCAGAGCGGCAATCATGCTGTTTCTGTCCATTTTAAAGCGCATGCATGCAGCGCATATTTTCAGTATGCTGTCCATGCTTTTGTTTTGCTCTCCGGCTTCAAATGCATATACCGACACATTGTAACCGTTGTCGGAAAGTATTTTTTTGACCTCGCCGGCATACAGCCCTTGTACGTTTGTATCCGTCACAATCAGGATTTTTTTCGGAGCGCCTATTTCAGCCAGAGACTGCGGCAGCTGCGAAAATCCCGATGTAAATTTTATATCATATGAATTTTCTCCCAAATCCACATAAAGCTTTTCCATGTAAGTTTCTCTCCTATTCCAAAGGCAGTGCGGCAACGGCATTCAATGTCATGTCCGCAAAGTTTTTTTCAAGATAGCCGTAGTATCCGGCACAGGCAATCATTGCCGCATTGTCGGTGCAGAGTATCGGCGGCGGATATATAACGCTTATGCCGTGTTTTCCGGCTTGCTCGGTCATTTCGCGTCTCAGAGCGGAATTGGACGCAACACCGCCGGCAAGCGCGATTGTTTTTCTGTTTCTGCGCTTTGCCGCCTCGATTGTGTGTGTGCATAAAGCGTCCGTAACGGCTGCCTGAAAGCTTGCCGCTATATCCGCCTTGTTGTATTCCTCGCCGTTTTGGTCAAGCTTGTGAAGATAGTTTATAACCGCCGTCTTTACACCGCTGAACGAAAAATCCAGCGATTCGCCGTCCATTTTAACGCGCGGAAATTTAACGGCATCGGGATTTCCCTCTTTTGCAAGCTTGTCAATCAGCGGTCCGCCGGGATAGCCGAGTCCCAGTACGCGCGCTATTTTATCAAACGCTTCGCCTGCCGCATCGTCACGCGTTCTTCCCATGACCTCGAAATCCGTATATCCCTTTACATCAACTATGTGGCTGTGTCCGCCCGATGCAACAAGGCAGATAAACGGCGGTTCAAGGTCCTTATGTGCCGCAAAGTTTGCGCTTATATGTCCTTTTATGTGATGCACCGGCACAAGCGGCTTGTTAAGCGCATATGCGAGTGCCTTTGCACTCGACACGCCCACAAGCAGCGCACCTATAAGTCCGGGGCCGTAGGTTACTGCGATTGCGTCAATATCGTCAAAGGTCATATCCGCATCGCACAGCGCACCGTCAATCACATCGTCAATCGTTTCGATATGCCGCCTTGACGCAACCTCCGGCACAACTCCGCCGAATTTTTTATGCAGAGCTATCTGCGTATTTATAACATTTGAAAGTATCTCACGTCCGTTTTTCACAACGGCGGCAGCCGTTTCATCGCATGAGCTTTCTATCCCCAATATATATATATCCTTCATCTTCTGCCTCTTTCAGATAAGCTTAAGGTTTTTTGTCATTATAACGGCGTCCTCATTGTTGTCGCTGTAATAACGCTTTCTTACTCCTATTTCCTCAAAGCCGTATTTCCTGTAAAGTCCCTGTGCGGCAATATTTGACTGCCTGACCTCCAGCGTCAGAATTGACAAGCCGAGCTTTTTTGCACGCTCAATCACCGCTTCAAGCAGCATGCTTCCGACACCGAGGCGGCGGTAATCCCTCATAACCGCAATATTTGTTATGTCGCCCTCGCCGCTGACATTCCAAAAGCCTGCATAGCCTATACATTTCCCGTCGCAAAATGCCGAAAAATATATTGAAATGTCATTGCTGTATTCGTCCTCAAATGATTTTTCCGACCACGGCACCGAAAAACATTCCATATCTATTACCGCATATTCGTGAGGACTGTTTTTATCCATTTCCCTAATTGTTATCATTGCTGTCCTTTATAGGCATTTTTTCCGCCGCATCGGTAAGTGCGTCGTAAATTTCCTGTGCCGTTTCCTTGTACTCCTCCAAATCGCCGCCGTAAGGGTCCGAAATGTCGCCCTCGCCGCCCGAGTATTCCAAAAGTGTGTAAACCTTGTCCTTTGCAAGCGGTTCAAGCAGCTTTTTTTGTCCCTGCGTCATTGTAAGGATAATATCGGATTTTTTTATAAGCTCCTCCGTTACGGGCTGCGTTCTGTGTTCGGTTATGTCTATTCCCATTTCCGCCATTGCTTTTACTGCGTTTTCGCTTGCAGGCTGTCCGCCCTCCGCGAAAATCCCGGCGCTTTCGATAAGTATATCCAAGTCGTTTTCCACGGCAATTTTATCCATGATATAAGCCGCCATGGGGCTTCTGCATGTATTGCCGGTGCATACAAACAATATATTCATAAAAATTCTCCGTTTCCGCCGCATTATGCGGCATTATTCAGCATGTATTACTTTATTCCCCGCCGATTTGTACAGACGGTTTTTCACGGCAAGTCCGTAGCCGTCACGGTCACAGAACTCGGCAAAAACCACCTTTACACCCAAATCATCGAATTTTCTCAGCGCCGCAAACAGATTTTTCGCATATTCCCTGTTTGTCTTTCCGGCGCTTATTATTACCGCGTCATCGTAAGCGCTTTCATACATTGTAAGCACTCCCGTAACGGTATTCCTGTTTTCGTAAAGCAGCTCCCGTATTTTCTTTTGCACGGCATCCTTTTCGCCCTCCACTACCGTGACATCGGCATCGGGCGCATAGTGCCTGTATTTCATTCCGGGGCATTTGGGCTGTTCGTCCGCCGCCACGGATTTCAGAACGTGTGTGTCTATAACGGTTTCAGGTACAACGCTTTTAAGCATATCATACGTCACACCGCCCGGTCTCAGAAGCACCGGTATTTCTCCCGATGCATCGACTATTGTGGATTCAACGCCCACATCGCAGCTGCCGCCGTCGATTATGCACTCTATTCTTCCTCGCATATCGTGAATAACATGCTTTGCCTCCGTGGGGCTCGGCTTTCCCGAAAGATTTGCACTCGGCGCAGCTATCGGAACGCCTGCGGCATTTATAAGCGCACAGGCAATTTTGTTTTCGGGGAATCTCACTGCTACCGTGTCCATTTTTGCCGTCACCTCATCGGGGATAACGCTTTTCTTTTTAAGGATTACCGTAAACGGGCCGGGCATGAAAGCATCAATCAGTTTTTTTGCCGTATCGCTTACGTCCCTCGTGTACTCAAATATCTGTTCCCTTGAACATACGTGTATAATAAGCGGATTGTCGGACGGTCTGCCCTTTGCCGCATATATCTTTTTCACCACACCGCCGTCAAGCGCCGACGCACCCAGTCCGTACACGGTCTCGGTGGGAAATGCGGCAAGTCCGCCGTTTTTTATAATGTTTCCTGCTTTATTTATTAAAGCTTTATCTATATTTTCCGCATCAAGCGCAAATATTTCCGTATCCATTTGTACCTCCGAAAATCAGACGTTGTATTCTTCGAGCATGCTCTGCTTTATTCTCCACAGCTTGTCCGATAAATCAACGTAATATTTATGGGGATTTTCAAATCGCTTTACCTCGTCCCACAGGCTGTCCGTTTCACGGGCGCAGCGTTCACGCAGAGCTTCTATGCCGGGGAAATCGTATATACATTCTCCGCGGCGGAATATCTGCTTTAAAAGCGGCTTAACATAAAATCCGCTCACCGTTTTGCGCTTCCATGTATGCTCGGGATCAAACAAAACATACGGCTTGCCGCTGTCAAATTCCTCATCATGCAGCGTCACCACGTCCGCCATTGCCTTGTCCGTTTCTTTTGAATACAGTCTGTAAACCTGCTTGAAGCACGGTGTTGTTATTTTTGCCACATTCTCGCTTATCTTTATTTTCGGAATTATCACTCCGTCCTCGTTTTCGACTGCGGCGAGCTTGTACACACCGCCGAACACAGGCTCGGATTTCGAGGTAATCAGTCTTTCGCCCACGCCGAACGAATCTATCCTTGCGCCCTGCAAAAGCATATCGCGTATTATATATTCGTCAAGCGAATTTGACGCTACTATTCCGCAGTCGGGATAGCCTGCGTCATCAAGCATTTTTCTGCATTTTTTTGACAGATACGTTATATCTCCCGAGTCTATTCTTATGCCCTTGGGACGTTTTCCCATAGGCTTTAAAACCTCGTCAAATACTTTTATTGCATTCGGAACACCCGAATTTAACACATTGTATGTGTCAACGAGCAGCGTACAGCCGTCGGGATAGGTTTCGGCATATGCCTTAAATGCCTCATACTCGCTGTCAAACATCTGCACCCATGAATGTGCCATTGTTCCCAGTGCCGGAACCTTGTACATTTCATCGGTTATTGTGCATGCCGTACCGCTGCACCCTGCAATGTATGCCGCTCTTGCGCCGTCCGCGGCTGCCGTTCCGCCCTGCGCGCGGCGCGAGCCGAACTCCATAACCGCTCTGCCGTCAGCCGCGCGGACAATCCTATTTGCCTTTGTTGCTATAAGGCTCTGATGATTTATCGTCAGCAGTATCATTGTTTCGACAAACTGCGCCTGCACAACGGGGCCTCGCACCGTCAGTATCGGTTCTCCGGGGAATACGGGTGTACCCTCGGGTATTGCCCATACGTCACATTCAAATTTAAAATTTCTTAAATATTCGAGAAATTTTTCGTCAAATATATTCTTTGTACGCAGATATTCTATATCATCATCCGTAAATTCCAGATTTTCAAGATATTTAACAACCTGCTCAACGCCTGCCATTATGGCAAAGCCGCCGCCGTCGGGGATTTTTCTGAAGAACATATCAAAATAAGCCGTTTTATTGCCTATGCCCTTTACGAAAAACCCGTTTGTCATTGTAAATTCGTAAAAATCGGTCAGCATTGTCAGATTCATGCCGTAAAGCCTCCTTGGGTATTATCTGCCCGTATCGTATTTTATGACAGCGCGCACTCCCTTTTTGTTCACCACATTTGTGTGGAGTATGAAGCCGTCATTCTTCATATATCTTTCCATATTGTCATTGCTTGCATACGGGCAAAGCACCCAGTATGAGCCTTTTATATTAATATCGTCAAGCATATCGAGTGTGGGGATAAACACCTTATCCTCCACGTAGTAGTGATAAGCCGTCTTTGCCAGGTCATTGACCTGACTTCGCGTATAATTCCAGTAATGCGCATGGTCGCCCGCAACCGACAAATCACGGTGACTGTACGGAAGAATTATCTCGTTTGTGACCGGCTTTATGCGGTTTAATTCGTCCTCCGTAAATTCAGATATGAAATCGGTGTTAAGCCAATCCCGAAGCTCCGAGCTTTCCCACATGTTGCCGCTGCCGTCAAAGCGCATATCGGCGATATTGTCCTTTGTGACAAGTATCATGCTGTCATCATTGTATCTCGATACAACCTCCCACTTGAGCGGCTTGCCGTTATATGTGCCGAATGTCACGGTTTTCTTCGGAGCGGTCATGTAAAACGCACTCGTCATTACGGTCAGTGCGCATAATGACAGTATCACATTTCTGCGTTTCATACCGAACATTCCGATGAGCAGAACCGAAAACAGCACATCAATGCAGTTCGTGAACAGAAACATATGCTTTGCCAGGTCTGCCTCGCCGTTGCCAAGGATAGGCAGCATGAGATTAATCCACAACCCCAGTATGAGAACATTTGCCGCACACAGCATGTAAAGCCGCTGCGGAGCCTCTTTCTTGCGGTGATATATGAGAAAAATATCCACAAGAATTATATATATACTGAGAAGTATAAACACAATATATATTATAGCCGGGCGATACAGGAATTTCAGTGCAACGCGTACATTGCTCCATATACTCCAGCGTCCCGTTGTTTCCATAAGCTCCGTTGACGAGTTGCCCACATTTGGCGGTCTGACATATGCGGAGCTTTCAATCGACATATTAAGCTTGCCTGTAAAGCGCTTCGGATGTCTTAAATAGAAAAACAGTATGTCAAGCTTTGACACCTTATCGTAAAAATCGTTTTTAAACTCCTCCGAGTTAATATCGACGGGATATTCGTCCGCCTCCATGTACGCATGAGTATTCATAAGGCATGCGTATTTCGGATCCACACCAAGCTCTTTCAAATCCTTTTCGGGTGTGTCGCTTTCCTTTACTATTCCGAAAAATACCGACTGATACGTTGTATCGTTCTGCATCCAGTCGGGAATGGAAATATAAAGATTTATCATAAATCCTATCGAAACCGCCGCCGATATAAGAACCATAACCTTAAATTTTCTGTCTTTTCTTAAAATCATGATAACAACCGCCAAAAGGCTCACGATAATGGAATACGGTACATTTGCAAGCTTTGCCCCTGCAAAAAAGTACAGTGCGATATAAAAGCACACCGCTTTCGGTATGCTCGGGCGCTTGTATATCATAAGTCCCACGGAAATGAGCATCATAAGCGACACATACTGTAACGGCTCGCCGTAGAACGAATTGAAATACAAAATGTACCCGGCATCGCAGAATATCACAAGGAATATGCCCAAAACCGCCGCTCTTACCGCAAAAGGTCTGTCCTGAAAGAACGTAAATATTCCCCATGCCGCCGCCGAGAGCATGAAAATATACAAAAGCGCAAGCCATTTTATATTATATGCCGTCTCGTCACGCGAGCAGCGTATATTATCTGCCAGATTAAGCAGCTTTGAAAGCTTTATTATCTGAAAATGCGGCGAGGTATATATTTCGTTTTCCTCGTCAATCTGATATACGGACTTTGCCTTTTCCCAAAAGGTATCGCCCTCCACCGACATCTTATAATCCTGCTTGAATAAGTAATAATAATCGGAATCGTCGGCATACTCCAGATTATTAACCAAAAGAACACGCCGGAAATCACCGTTATCGCTCAATCCGACATTTTCCCCCGCATACAGCACGATAAGGCATAATATAAACACCGCTGCCGCGCCGATAAACGGAAATATTCTGTTTTTCCAGCTGACGGAACTCAATAATTCTTCCTCCCGGTTATTACCTGTTTTATCAAAATGGGCGGAAATTACTTTCCGCCCATCTGTATCTTCTCTGCAAAATGCCGCTATTTAAAACGAAAATCCGCCCTTGCGGCTGTAGCCGCCCGAACGCTTTGAATCGGCATTTTTCTTTAATGCCTGGATTTTTTCATCGCTGTCCTGCTTAAATTTCGACAGCTTATCCTCAAACGAAAGCTCGGTATCCTGCTTTGTGAACCACGAAACGTCGGCAGGGCGCACAGGTCTGTTGTCAGCAGGCACTTTATCCCTCATACGCGGCTGTCTCGGCTTTTCCGATGCCTTTTTAATCGACAGATTTATTTTGCCGTTTTCATCTATTTTTATTACCTTTACCTTTACGCTGTCGCCTTTTTTTATATGGGTGTTAATATCCTTTACATATTCGTTTGATACTTCCGATATATGTACCAGTCCCGACCGGTTGTTGCCTATATCAACGAACGCGCCGAACGGCATAACGCTTACAACCCTACCGTCTAAAATATTGCCTACTTCCACCATATTATTATTATTTTCCCCCTGCAATTACCGATCCTCCGATACATCTATAAATATTTTTGCGTTGTTCTTTACCAGTCCGAGTTTTTCCGAAGCTATTTTTTCTATGTACTCATCGGTGTCAACCTTACTTTTAAGGTCATCAATTTCCTGCTGCCGTGTACGCTCGTATTCGATTTTGTCATTAATTTCCGCAATCTTCTGTTTGTTTCCGTATATCTGCGGCAGCTGCATAACTCCCTTGAAAACCATAGCTCCCGCAATCAGAACCACTGCCCAGAATTTTATACCGTTGCGTTTTTTCTTATAAAATTCACGCAGCTTTTTTTCAAGCCTGTTCATTCTCACTCTGACCTTCCCGTTGTTTTTTTGCCCCTTATAAAATTCCTCAGCTTCTCATATAAGGGTACTAATAGAATTTTATACAAAAAAGTCGCCGGTGTCAAGAGTATTTGAGAAATTAAATGAAGAAATTTAAAAATATTTTTAAAAATCACCTTAAATATTCCAAAAAACGGTTTTTCAAGCGTCAAAATGTACAAAACCGCGCCGATAACGAACCCTGCGCCCTCAAAAAAGCGCAGCTTCCCGCTGTTGAATATCCACAGACATTTTGACGTCACATAAACCGTAATAACGACAAACGCGAAATCCTCCGCCGCGGTAAGAAAAGCATTGGTTTTCATACTGCTGCGCACGGCGCGGAACATATCGAAAAGCATAACCGCACCGCCGCCGCATGCGGTCATCGCGGCGAGTGCATATATTTCCGTATTCATGTCACCTGAACAGTCCGGTGAAAATTCCCTCTTTATCTCTTTTGTTCACATATTCGAGAGACTGTATCTCACCGGTAATGTCAAGCTCGCCCGAATCCGTGTTAAGCTTGTTCACGTTAAGTCCTCTGCCTTTTATTATGAGCCTGCCCATGTTTGTTTTCAAATCCACTCTGTCATCGTCAAAGCTTACAACATCGGTTACTCCGCTCACCGCCGTTTTTGAACGGTTTGTTATTGTTATACCGTGCTCGCGCACTTCAGCTTTTTTTAATTCGTTCATAATAAACTCCCATTCCGCATATATTTTTTTGTTTACTAAATATATATGCGAAAAAAAGAGTTCTATTCCAATACGCGGTAAAGCGATGATGCATCGTTTTTAAGTACATGCTCGGCAATTCCCGCAACCTGTACCTTTATTATTCTCTCGCCCATTTTTATTTCGAGAATATCGTTTTCCTTTACATCATATGATGCCTTAACAACTCTGCCGTTTACCGTTATTCTGCCCTGGTCGCATGCTTCGTTTGCCATGGCGCGGCGCTTTATAAGGCGCGTAACCTTTAAATACTTATCAATTCTCATACCGTAAACTCCTCATACAATTAAAATGCCGCACAACGCAAAAAACGTGTGCGGCACTTACATTTTAATGCAAATAAAACAATTACTTATTTACAACGTCCTTCAAAGCCTTGCCTGCCTTAAATGCGGGAATCTTTGAAGCAGCAATGTTTATAACTTCACCCGTACGCGGATTCTTACCTGTTCTTGCTTCTCTGCTTCTTACTTCAAATGTTCCGAAGCCAACCAGCTGAACCTTGTCTCCCTCGCACAAAGCTTCCGTTACTGCCGCTGTTAAAGCGTTAACAGCCTTTTCTGCGTCTTTCTTTGATATTTCTGCTTTCTGAGCAACTGCTGCGATTAAATCTGTCTTGTTCATTTTTCTTTCCTCCTAAGATAAATGTAAAAGCCTTCGTCAGCCGAAAACCTTTTCATAAAATATTATTATCGAAACGTTCAGACGTTCCGCTAATTTCGGAAAAATTCCCGGCTGCGGTAAATACAGCCAAAAATCCCCTTTTCAACTCATTATTCTAATACAAAACCTTAAATATGTCAAGCATTTATTTGTATTTTTGCCGTTTTATACCGAAATTAACCCGTTTTTTACGCATTTTGCTTAATTTTATTCCACAAAACGTCCATTTCTTCAAGGCTCATGCTGCCCAAATCGAGCTTTTGCCTTACCGCTTCCTCCTCCATTTTCTTAAATCGGTTTATAAATTTCTCCGATGCCTTTGTGAGTGCCAGCTCGGGAGTAAGCTTTAAAAATCTTCCGAGATTTACCGCGGCAAACAGAAAATCGCCGTATTCCTCCTCGATTCTTTCGGCGCTGTTTTCCGTTTCGGCATCCTTAAGCTCTTCAAGCTCCTCATACACCTTTTTGTATACATCGGAAATATTATCCCAGTCAAAGCCGACGCCCTTTGCTTTTTTCTGCACCTTTTCGGCACGCATAAGCGCCGGATAGTAATGCGGGACATCATTTAACATATCTGTGTAGGTTTTGAGTCCTTTTTCCTTTTTCTTGTTCTTTTCCCAGCTTGTCAGAGCTTCATCCTCGTTTCCTGCCTTATCCTCGCCGAAAACGTGCGTATGGCGCGTCACAAGCTTATTGCATATCTCGTTTACAACGTCATTGAAATCAAACGCGCCACGCTCCTTGGCTATCTGTGCGTGGAACACCACCTGCAAAAGCACATCGCCGAGCTCGTTCGCAAATGCGCCGTCATCGCCGCTTGAAAGCGCGTCTATCGCCTCGTAGCTTTCCTCTATCATGCTTTTCTTTATGCTTTCATGAGTCTGCACCTTATCCCACGGACAGCCGTTGGGACTGCGCAGAATTTCCATTATCTTCAGTAAATCGTCAATTGTATATTTTTTATCCATTTGTATATCCCCTCCGACCGTATTTACAATAAATTATATCATACCGCCGCAGCTTTTACAAGCTTATCTTATCATTTTCACAATCTCCTCCGATTTCACCGCCCCAGTCAGCAATATAACGAGCATATATGCCGTACACCCTGCGGCGCATACCGCAAAAAGTCCGAGCGTACCGTTAAATGCGCACAGAGGCTCTTTTGCAAGGCGGATTACCGCATACATTGCCGCCGCCGCTGCGGCAGGCTTTATAATTATTGACATTATATCATATTTTAAACACAAAAATTTACCGGCTGCGGCAAAATTTATCGTCATTACAATCAGATAGCTTATATCCATAGCCAGCACCTCGCCGTACATATTAAATTCGGGCATGCCGGTTAGTATATAGCTTACGGCAAGCTTAATCAGAGAGCCTATAAACATATATATAATAGGTGCCGTTATATGCCCTGCCGCCTGCATTACCGCCGCGGTTATCTGCGATACGCACAGCATTACCACGCACGGCGCGGCGAGCTTCAGCATGTACGCCGATGCGTCATTGCCGAATAAAAGCGTCAGTATTTCGGACGGCAGCATATACATAACCACCGCAAACGGCACCGACAGATATATTGTGAGCCGTATTCCGCTCAGAGCCGCTTTTCTTGCGCGGATACCGTTATCCGCAGCCAGAGCGCCCGATATAACGGGCAGAATACTTACACCCAGCGTTGCAAGTATTCCTGCCGGAAGATGAAAAACCGTCAGCGCATAGCCCGTGTATGCTCCGTAGAGATAGCGTGCCTTGTCGGCGCACAGCCCGGCGTCGAGCAGACGCATTCTCACCACCGCGGTATCGGCAAAGGAAATCACATTCGACAATACCGCCGCACAAAGTATCGGTGCGGCAATATGCATAAGCTCCGATGCCGTCTGACGCCTTTCGCCGCGTTCATAATAAAGCTTTTCGTGCCGTGAGCCGAACATATACATGCCGCACAGCATCGCCGTTGCGACTATTTCGCCTGCCGTCACTCCGAATATCGCACCTCCCGCCGTTGCCTCCGTACCGAGGCTCACAAGCGATGCGGCAAGCATGTATCCGGCGGCAAGCTTGATTACGGCTTCAATCACCTGCGAAACGGCGGTCGGTATCATGTTTGATGCGCCCTGGTAGTAGCTTTTGCAGCCTGTTCCCAAAGCAACAAAAAACACAGACGGCGAAATGCACTTTATGGCAATCACGGCTTTTTCCTCTTTCATTAAGGCGGCAAAAAACTCCGCTCCGGCATATAATATTATACTTCCCAAAGCTCCGGCAGCCGCAAGGATAAGTGTTGCCGTGCGCACAATATTGTGTGCATGGCGCGTATTAGAGCATGACAGCGCCTCGGATACATTCTTTGACACCGCCGGGGGAAAGCCCGAAATTATAAAGGTCAGAATCATTATATAAACCTGGAACGCCACGTTAAATACAGCCATTCCCTCCTCATGCAGTATGTATGTGAGCGGAATTTTAAACACCGCCCCGAGAATTTTTGAAACGGCATTCGCCGCCATAAGTATTGCCGCACCGGCAACAAAGCTCTGCTTTTTCATAAATACTCCTTTCGGAAAGCATATACATCCGAAAATGTGAAATATGCATTTTTATGTAAAATTATTCATCGAAAAATATTGTCATATTATTTTATTTATGATATAATCATTTCAGAAATACATAACAGAGGTTAATTTATATGGAAATAAAAAAAATATACTCCGCAAACGGAGAACTGACCGTTCCGGGCGATAAATCGGTGTCGCACCGTGCGGTAATGCTCGGCGCGCTTGCCGAAGGCACTTCACGCATACGCGGATTTCTGCGCGGCGCGGACTGCCTTTCTACAATAGACTGTTTCAGAAATCTCGGGATAAGCATAAGCGCCGAAAATGATGAAATAACGGTAACAGGCAAAGGACTTCACGGACTTTCGCCTTACGGCGGTACGCTTTACACCGGCAACAGCGGAACAACAACAAGACTTTTATGCGGTATTCTCGCAGGTCAGCCGTTTAATTCGCACATAACGGGTGACGCTTCCATATGCAAGCGTCCCATGAAGCGTGTGACCGAGCCGCTGTCGCTTATGGGTGCAAAAATAAACGGGATATACTGCCCTCTTGAAATAACCGGTACCAAGCTGCACGGAATTGACTATAAAATGCAGGTTGCCTCCGCACAGGTCAAAACCGCGCTTATCCTCGCCGGACTTTATGCCGACGGCAGGACGGTAATCCATGAAAAGGAGCAGTCGCGCAATCATACGGAGCTTATGCTCGGGGCAATGGGTGCGGATATTGTGTCCGACGGAATAAACATTACGGTCACTCCCGGAAAGGAGCTTGAAGCCATAGATATTGATATTCCCGGAGATATTTCATCTGCGGCATTTTTCCTTGTTCTCGGAGCCGTAATGCCCAATTCCTGCATTACGGTAAAAAATGTGGGAATAAACGACACCCGAACGGGAATTATAGATGTACTGCGTGACATGGGAGCAAAAATCACTTTGGAAAACATACGCAGTTGCTCGGGTGAAAAGGCGGCGGATATAACGGTAGCTTCGTCGGCGCTTAAGGGTGTCACCGTAGGCGGCGATATTATTCCGCGGCTTATAGACGAGCTGCCCGTAATTGCGGCGGCGGCGGTTTTTGCCGAGGGCAAAACGGTTATAAAGGACGCACAGGAGCTTAAAGTAAAGGAATCGGACAGAATTTCGGCTGTTGTAAACGAGTTTTCCAAAACGGGTGCAGACATCACGGGAACGGCGGACGGAATGATTATAAACGGCGGCAAGCCTGTTCACGGTGCCGATTTCAAAACCTACGGCGACCACCGCATGGCGATGTGCCTAACGGTTCTCGCACAGCTTGCGGACGGTGTTTCGTCGCTTGATGATGAAAGCTGTGTAAATATATCCTACCCCTCATTTTTTACCGACTTTTATAAGCTTGGTTAAATTCCATTCAAGGAGATTTTAATGAAAAAATTATTGTTTTTAATATCGTTGTTTTTGGTACTTGTACCGCTGTCCGCGTCTGCGGAGATTGATTACTCGCTGATGAACGCTCCGCTGCTTTTTGACGTCGAGCCTGTTATGACAGAGGCTTATGAAGAAAACGGCGATTTTTCGCTGTTTTCCTTTTCGCGCCCCGATACGGACGAGGAAATATATGAAAAATTCAAAACCGCACTCTCGCCCGACAATTTCAGCCTTGATAATATACAGACGATTACCGACGGTGAGAATACCGAATACGGCATTCCCGTAACATTTGCTTTCTCGGTAGCTTTAACCGATGAGGAAATAACCTCCGAAGAAACCAAAAAAGCTGCTATTTATTCTAAAATATATGAAAAATGCGGTGAAGTATATAACAATGTACATTTAAAGCTTTTCTCCAAAACCCCGGAGCTGTTTTATCTGACAAACGGATATGTATGGTTTTACTCATATTCCGAAAACAATGACAAAAAATTTTTTGTAACTGTTAAATACTGCATGCTGCTTTATAAGGATATGAACGGAATTGAAAATCCGTATTCCTCGGAGGAGGGCTTTGCACAGGTAAAAAGCATGTATGCCGAGCTTGTGTCGGAGCTTGACCGCATTGCCGATGAAATCCGTTTTGACGGCATGACTGATTTTGACAAGCTGCTGCTTGCTCATGATTATATCGCTTCGCATTGTGCATACTACAAGGTTGAGGATTATTACGGTGATAATCTGTCCTATTCCGCTTACGGTGTTATTATAAACAAAAAGGCGGTGTGCCAGGGATATTCCTTTGCTTATGAGGCGATTTTAAGCCGCTTGGGATTTGATGATGTATTGTTTGTTGTTTCGGATTCGCTTAATCACGTGTGGAATCTTGTAAAGCTGGACGGCAAGTGGTATAACATAGATGTCACCTGGGACGATCCCATGCAGATAAACTATGACATGAATAACCCCGATATGCAGCTTATCCGCCATAATTTCTTTCTCATATCGCAGGAAAAGAATCTCGCACTTCGTAACATTTCTGCGGATAACTGTGATTTCAAGCTTTGGGGAATAGGCGCCGGAATACTGGATTTGGCAAACGATACATCATATGAAAGCGGTCTTATCATGAATACAATGTACTATTCTCTTCCTAACGGCGGATACTATACCCAACCCATGAACTGTATTGTAACATATGACAAAGACAAAAGTATGTACAGATTAAGCTTATATCAGATGCATGACTCCGCACGCGCAGAATATACCGCTTATGTTTCCGATTTCGGCATTATGCCGTATATTTTGTCACAGCCGATGCTTGCGGATAATTCCGAGGTTAAAACACCGAGTGATTTTTCGCAGGAGTCAAAATTTTCGTTAATTCACACGGATATTCCGCCCGAGAAATCGCCGGACGAGCTTAGTGCATATACGGTGTTTTATGATAATTACGGCAGATGTATTGCAGTGAGGGAGGTTAACCTTAAGATTAAATATTACGGCATCAAAAACACTGTGCCGGCACAGGAGGTACCTCCCAATGCGGCATCGGCAAAAATTCTTGTTATCTCCGCAAACGGTAAGCCTTATGCAAATTTTGCTTATGTTATTAAATAAAACAACCGCGGCTTTAAAAAAAGCCGCGATTGTTTTATTCATGTGTATTCATTTCGTTTAGTGTTTTCAATTCATAGAACTTGCCGTGCTTTTTCATAAGCTCGTCATATGTTCCCTGTTCCACACATTCTCCGTTTTCCATAACCACTATTTTATTTGCATCGCGTATTGTCGAGAGCCTGTGTGCCACAATAAAGGTTGTTCTGCCTTTTATCAGACTTGACATTGCCTGCTGAACATGATATTCGGAAATATTATCGAGAGCGGAGGTTGCCTCGTCGAGAATAATTATTCTCGGATCGCGCATAAGCGCCCGTGCAATGGATATTCTCTGCTTCTGACCGCCCGAAAGATTGCCGCCGTGTTCCTCAACCATTGTGTTTATGCCGTCGGGCAGCTTATCGGTAAATTCGCGTATATTGGCAAGCTCGATTACCTGCTCCAGCTTTTTCTCCGAGTATTTTGCCAGACCGTAGACAATATTTTCCTTTATTGTTCCGCTGAACAGAATACTGTTTTGCGGCACGACCGCCAGAAAATGACGGTAATCCTGCAAATTCAGCATTTCTATCGGTTTTCCGTCTATATCTATTTCTCCCTCCGTTGCATGGAGGAAGCCGATTATCATATTCATAACCGTCGATTTTCCCGAGCCGGACGCGCCGACAAATGCCACGCAGTCTCCGGGTTCGACATCGAGCGATAAATTCTTTACAACCGTTTTATCCCCGGACGGATATTTATAGGAAACATTTTTAAACTGCACCGTTCCGTGTACATAGCGAAGTCTGATTTTTCCGTCGTTGTTTTCTATGTTATCCGAAATCATAATTTCGGATACGGATTTGATTGATTCCGCACCCTTTGCAAATTCGGGATAAATATTAAGCAGAGACTGTATATTTCCCGTTATCGTGTTGAAATATGCCTGAAACAGCACAACATCGCCGACGGACAGCTTTCCTATATATGCCATATACCCCGTAAACACCAGACACACCGCACTCATTATATTGCCGACAACCCATGCCCATGAGCCGAACTGCGCCTGAGAATGGTCAAGCAGAATACCTGCATTCTTCATGCTTTGCAGGCTTGCCTCCATTTTGTGGATTTCCGTATTTTCCAGTCCGTGAGCCTTTGTCACGGGTATCATTTCAAGCATGGTTGTTATTTTGCTGGAAACATTTTCGGACTCCTTGCGGAACACATAGTTGTCCTTTTGCATTTTCTTGCGGAACATTCTCACAACCATTACGTTCACCGGAATAATAACCGCAAAAAACGCCGTTACAATCAGGCTCTTTTTCACCGTTACCCCCACCGTAACAAGTATGGTTATAACACACGGAATAAGGCTGAACAGCAGCTGTCGCAGCAGCTGCTCGATTGATTCTATATCGCGCAGGAATTTTGACTGGAGCGCACCTGTTTTCAGCTCCTGATGATATGTAATGGAAAGCTGCTGCAGCTTTCTTACAAGCGAGCTCCTCAGCCCTGCGCCTATTCCCCTGAGCGCACGGCTTGTATAGTTTACGTAAAGCACGTGTGTAACGAGATTCTGAACGATAAGCAGCATAAGCACCGCTCCGTTTATGAATAAGCTGCTCAGCGCATGGCTTTCTGGATTGGTTGCAATGTCTATAACATTTGCGGTAATTATCGGAATTACCCATACCGCACAATGCTTTACAATGAACAGCAGTGTGGAGCAGATAAACTCGGCAATGTTGGATTTCAAAAGACTTTTCAGCAGCTTTGATGTTATCTTGTCATCATTTTTTGCACCCTCAAAAAAGCTGTTGTAATCCGGCAGACAATTGTCCTTTTTTGTTCGCTTTTTATTCATGGCAATACCCCCATGTCCTTTTCGGACCGCCCGTATCCGGGCAAATTTTATGACATTATACACCGATATATTTCTTTTGTCAATCCCTATTTTAAAATTTATTTTATATATTTAAAAAGAGGCTTTGGCATTACACCAAAACCTCTTTTTAACTTATACGGCCGCTCAGCTAAAAAATCATAAAGTACAGTATCACAACCGCGCCGAGAATAATTCTGTAATAGCCGAACACCTTAAAATCGTGACGGCGGACATAATCCACCAAAAACTTAACGGCAAGCATTGATACTATGTATGCCACCGCCATTCCTATCAGCAGCAGTCCCCATTCGCCGCCCGTCATTGCATAATCGTTTGTTACGATTTTCAAAAGACTTACTCCGAACATTACGGGTATTGCCAGGAAAAATGAAAACTCCGCCGCAAGCTCTCTTGAACAGCCGATTATTATAGCGCCCAGAATTGTCGCACCCGAGCGCGATGTACCGGGAACAATCGACAGTACCTGAAACAAGCCTATCAGCAATGCGGTTTTGTATGACATTTGGTTCATTTCGGTTATTTTCGCGCTTTTGTTTCTGCGTTCAACAAAAATAAACGCTATACCGTATACAATAAGCATCGCTCCGACAACAAGCGGAACCGAAATCATATCCATGTACTTGTCAAACAGCAGACCTATTACCGCCGCCGGCAGACACGCGACTATTACCTTAAACCACATCTGCCATGTATCTTTTTTCTCCTCACTCGATTTTGACGGAGAAAACGGATTTAATTTTCTGAAATACAGCGTTGCGATTGCAAGTATTGCGCCGAGCTGTATAACATATAAAAATATCTGTGAGCCGAAAAAGCCGTTTTCGGTTTTCATGAACTCATTAAACAGAATCATGTGTCCCGTACTGCTTATCGGCAGCCATTCCGTTATACCCTCAACAATACCGAGAGCAACGGATTTAATTATATCAATAAACACTTTGTTAATGCTCCCTGTTATCTCTTCATTTTTGCCGCACAATCCGCAATGATTGCCGCAACATTGTCTATACCGATTTTTTCGACATCAAGACACATATTGTAATTTGTCATAACGCCCCAGTCCTTACCGGTGTAATACTCATAGTAATGACGGCGGCGCTTATCCGCGCGGACTATGGCATCGCGCGCCTTTACGCGCGTAATTTCCATTTCGTTCATCACATGCTGAATACGGTACTCCTGCGATGCATATATAAAGACGCTTAAAACATCGACATTTTCCTCATGCTCCAATGCATAATCGGCACATCTGCCGACTATTACGCAGTCCTCCTTTGCTATTTCCTTTATAACCTCGGTCTGTGCAATAAACAGCTTATCGTTTATCGGCATGCTATACTGTGCCGGGAGTCCGAGTCCGCGCATATTGCAGTTACCGCTGACTACAGAATACAAAAAGCTGTTTGTGGCGCGTTCGTCAGCACTGTCAAGCGCATCCTTGCTTAAATTGCTCTTTTCCGCGGCAATCTCCACCAATTCCTTATCATAAAATTTAATCCCCAGAATTTCCGCAATCTTTTTTCCCGTCTCAATACCGGCTGCGCCGTACTGACGGCCTATTGTTATTACAAGTGACATATGTATTGACCCCTTTCATTGCATACTTGCTGTCTTTATTATACAACATTTTCTCTCATTTTGCAATAATCAGTTATACAGTTTTTTATAGCTGTCCCAGTTCTCATTCACTTTTCTGACATAATGCCGTGTTTCGGGAAACGGTATATGATTAAGCGTCTCACCGTCCTTGCTGTAGCGCGAATCCCTGAGCCACGAATCCACATTGCCGCCGCCGGCATTGTATGCCGCAAGTGCGGTATCCACATTATGGTACTTGTCTATAAGGCTTTTCAGATAATAGCTGCCTATTCTTATATTTGTTTCCGGCGTATGCCAGTCATAATCCTTAAGTCCCATTTTCTTTGCATTCCATTCGGCGGTTTCCTCCGTCAGCTGCATAAGCCCGTATGCATAATCGGACTGTGCCTCCGGCACATAATTGCTTTCAACCTTTATCACCGCCATAACAAGACACGGATCAAGGTTATTCTGTGCTGCATATTTCGATATGTATTCACTGTAGGCGACGGGGTATCCCGATTTTTTCCCCGTATTATATCCGCTTATCATTCCCATAATCGCCACCAAAGCAACAAACGCAATAAGCAGCAGCTTGAAAAATCTTTTCACCCGTTATACCTCGTTTTCATTTTTTATTTCGCTTATTATCCTCTCCGCCTGCGATTCAAGCTCTTTTACCGATGTATCGTTTCGTATAATATATTTTGAATGTTCAATGTAGAAATCATCTCCGGGCTGTGCCGCAAGACGCTTTTTGGCGCTTTCGGCGGAAATATTGTCACGCGCCGTTATGCGCTTAATCCGCACCTCACGCTTTGCCGTTACGGAAACGATAAATGCGCACAGCTCCTCAACCTCACTGCCTATTATAACCGCACCGTCTATCGCCGCGATTTTTCCTTTGATTTCGGACAGCTGATTTTCTATATTAATCTTTATGTATTTATGTGTGATTTCATTCAGCTTTTTAAGCCTGCGTTCGTCCGAAAATGCAATATCCGCAAGCTTTTTTCGGTTTAAAGTACCGTCGCTTTGCAGAATTTCGCTGCCGAAGAAATCCGTCAGCTCATCAAGGCATCTTTCACCCGGCTCCGTCACCGCACGTGCCGCCTTATCCGCGTCAATCACAGGAATACCCGCCTTGCGGAATATATCGGAAACTGTTGTTTTGCCCGCTCCCGAGCCGCCCGTTATACCGAAAATAAGCATAAATACCACCTCTTATGTATCCGAAAAAGCCGTCAGCTTTTTCGTTCTCTCAGGCTCTTAAGTGCCTGAATTACCGCAAATGCCGCAACAGGAAGTCCGTATACCGCAATAATTTCCACGGCTGTGAGCGGCACCGTTTTAAATACCGGCTGTAAGAACGGTATGAAAAGCACTGCGCTCAACAATACACAGCCTATCAGAAACGCACCTATAAGCTGCTTGTTATTCCACATAGTCCGTCTGAACCACACGGGCGAATCCGATTTGCAGTTAAAGCCGTGAACCAGACGTGTAAGACAAAGCACGGCAAATGCCATTGCCGACGCGGTTTCGGGCGAACGCATAAGTCCTATATAAAAGCCCGTAAGCGTTGCGGCGGCAATCACAAGTCCCTCCGTTATAATGCGTTCCATTACATGACGCGTAAGAATAGACTGATTTTTCGGCCGCGGACGGTTATACATAACATCGGACGAATGCGGTTCAACACCCAGTGCGATAGCCGGCAGACTGTCCGTAAGCAGATTTATAAACAGCAGATGCACCGCATAAAACGGCAGCGGCAGCGCCATAAGCGAAGCATACACAACGGCAATAATTGCCGCCGTGTTTCCCGAAAGCAAGAACTGCACGGCACGCTGAATATTTCTGTATATATTGCGTCCCGTCTCGACTGCCTTGACTATCGTTGCGAAATTATCGTCCGCAAGCACAACGGAGGCGCTGTCCTTTGCAACCTCGCTGCCCGTTATACCCATAGCCACGCCTACATCCGCCTGCTTTAATGCCGGAGCGTCATTCACACCGTCACCCGTCATTGCAACAATGCAGCCCTTTCTCTGCCATGCACGGACTATTCTTATTTTATGCTCCGGCGAAACACGTGCATATACCGAAACATCTGTGACAAATGTATCGAGCTCGTCATCGGACAGGTTTTCGATTTCGCTGCCCTCAACGGCACGTGAATTATCGTCAAGTATTCCTATATCCCTTGCAATTGCCGATGCCGTTACAAGGTGGTCGCCCGTTATCATAATCGGACGTATTCCCGCGCTTTTACACTTTGCTACCGCCTGTGCGGATTCCTCACGCGGGGGATCCTGCATTGCGGCAAGACCTATAAGCGTAAACTCCTTTTCGTCCGCCGTTGTTACGCTGATTTCTTCTATGCTTTTTTCGCATATGGCAAGCACACGCAGACCGCTTTTTGAAAAATCCGAATTTGCTTTTATAAGCTTTTCGCGGTCATCGTCCGTAAAGCTGCGCACACCGTTTTCCGTCATTATACGCGTAATTCGCGCCAGCATGACATCGACCGCACCCTTTGTAATCATTATGCAGCTCTCACCGTCACGGTAAACCGTACTCATAAGCTTTCTGTCCGAATCAAACGGGATTTCGTTTATTCTCTTATTTTCCAATCTCAGCTTATCCGCATCAATGCTGTGCTTTTGCGCAAAGTCAATAAGTGCGATTTCCGTAGGATCGCCGGTTACGGTGTCGCCGTGTCTTGTCGCATCGCTGCAAAGCACGCCGTCCCTTACAAGTGTTTCGGCAATGCCGCTTATATTTTCGTCCTTATCAATCACATTGCCGTCAAAATAAATTTTCTGAACGGTCATTTTGTTTTGCGTGAGAGTTCCCGTTTTATCGGAGCATATTACGGATACGCTGCCCAGGCCCTCAACGGACTGCAATTTTCTTATTATCGCATTTTCATTTGCCAGAATACGCGTTCCCGATGCAAGAACAATCGTAACAATCGAGCTTAAAGCCTCGGGAATTGCCGCAACCGCAAGCGCAACGGCAAAAATGAATGCGTCCGCGATTTTTTCACCGCGCAAAGCGCTCAGAATGAAAACAAGCACACAGACAGCCATAATCATGTATGAAAGCTTCTTTCCGAAATCGTCGAGGCTTTCCTGGAGCGGTGTTTTTCTTTCCTTTGTTTGTTTAAGCAGTGAGGCAATCTTTCCCATTTCGGTACTCATGCCGACCGCCGTAACAACCATTTTCGCTCTGCCGTAGGTCACAAAGCTGCCGGAATAAAGCATATTTACCCTGTCGCCCAGCGGTTTTTCGGAGGTTATGTCAATATCCTCCTTTGTCACGGGTTCGCTTTCTCCGGTAAGTGCGCTTTCGTCGGCTTTGAGATTTGCAATCTCGATTATACGTCCGTCTGCACATACAAAGTCACCGGCTTCCGCAACAACCACATCGCCCACAGTGACCTCGCTGCCTTTTATAACGGTCAGCTTTCCGTCACGGATTACCTTTGCTTCGGGTGCGGACATAGCCTTTAAGCCTTTTAATGACTGCTCCGCTTTCAAAGTCTGCACCGTTCCCAGAATTGCGTTAATCGTTATAACCGTCAGTATTATTATACCGCTTTCGGCATCGCCCATAATACCAGAAATAATTGCGGATATGATAAGAATTATAACAAGAAAATCCTTGTACTGCTCCAGAAAAATTATTACAGGGCTTTTTTTCTTGCCCTCCTCCAGCTCGTTTGCGCCGTATTTTCTTATGTTTTCCTCTGCCTCCGCGGCGCTTAAACCGTCCTTGGAGGATTTTATGCTTTTAAAAAGCTCCTGCTTTGTCATTCTGTAAAAATCCACTTAAAACTACACTCCCCTATATGTTTTCTATCTGCCAGTCGATAGGTGTTTTTCCCATTTCCTCCAGCAGCTGATTTGCCTTTTTGAAATGACCGCAGCCGAAAAAGCCTCTGTTTGCCGACAGCGGACTCGGGTGAACCGTTGTAAGAATTTTATGCTGCGGATTGGTTATTATACTGATTTTTTCTTTTGCGTTTGCGCCCCATAAAAGGAAAATCACGGGGTCCTGCCTTTCGTTAAGGCACTCAACCACTCTGTTGGTAAAAATTTCCCAGCCTTTGTTTCTGTGTGAGTTTGCCTCCTTATCCCTTACGGTGAGTGAGGAATTTAACAGCAGCACTCCCTGGCGCGCCCATTTTTCAAGATAACCGTTATTGGGAATATACAGCCCCAGTTCGTTTTTCAGCTCCTTATACATATTAAGGAGCGACGGAGGTATCCGCACGCCCGGCGGCACCGAAAATGCAAGACCGTGCGCCTGGTTTTCCTCATGATACGGATCCTGTCCCAATATAACCACCTTTGTATCGCCGAAGCTTGTCCATTTAAGCGCATTGAAAATATCGTACATATCGGGGTGTATAATGTGCGTTTTATATTCCGATTTCAAAAATTCTCTTAATTTCAGATAATATTCCTTTTGGAATTCGTCTTTCAAAATATCGTCCCAGTCATTGCCTATGTTAACCACTGACATTCCTCCTCATGCTTAGGATAACCATATTATAACAGATTATAATTTAAAATGCAAACAAAGCGATGTAAAAAAATATTTTTTACATCGCCTTATCTTTTTATTCTGCTTTTTCCGATTTAATACCTATAAGTGTAAGCCAGTTAAGCAATGCATTTGTCCACTGTGCGGTGTGCGGAACATCTTTTGCAAGTCCCAGTCCGTGCGGACCGTGCGGATATATATGTACCTCAAACGGAACCTTTGCTTTTGCGAGTGCGTTTGCATAAAGCAAGGTGTTTTCTACCGGTACACAGCTGTCCTCTGCGGTATGCCATAAAAATGCCGGAGGTGTATTCTTGTCTACCTGCATATAAAGCGACATAAACTCCTTATCCGACTGCAGGGGATTCGGGCCTATAAGATTTTGCCTTGAGCCGTCATGTCTGTACTCGAACATATCAATTACCGAATAACAGAGAACAGATGCATTCGGCTTGCAGTCCTCCTTGTCGATTTCATCGGTCGGCTCATACATTTTTTTATCATAATGCACCGACACAGAGCCTGCGAGATGTCCGCCCGCGCTGGAGCCCATAACGGCGATTTTATCCTTGTCGATACCGTACTTATCGGCATAATGCCTTACAAACCGAACGGCACGCATTGCATCCGATATTTCCGCCGGATGCCTGTACGGTGCGACACGGTACTCCACAACAAATGCGGTAACTCCGTTTGCCTGAAGCCACTTGCCCATTCCGGTACCCTCATGCTCCGCGCGATTCGAATATCCGCCGCCCGGGAACACCACAACCGCTCCCTTTGAATTTTCAGCAGGATATGCCTCAATTGTAGGTACAAAATCCTCACTCTCCATGCTGTACGGCATGGTATCTCCCCATAATTTCATAATTATATCCTTCCTTTCATAAGCAGTAAAAAGACTTATTTAATATATGAATTAACCGTATTCATGAGAGTGTTGATTACACTCCTCTTTACGGTAAACTGAGCCGTTCCGTTCTTTACCATAGCGCAGTCAAGATCGCTTACAGCTTTATATTCAACCGTTGTGTCCTCAGCGCCGTTATATCCCTTAAAGGTAATTGACATAATCGTTTCGCCCAGCGGCTGATTTGCATAAACACCGTCCACCATTACGCCGATAAGCTCCTGATAAAGCTTTTTCGCATCGGACTCTCCTATTTCGCTGCCGTTAAGCGTAAATGTCATATCGGTGCCGTCATCACCCGAATGTGTTATGTCTATGGCATGTACTGCTCCGCCGTATGTCACCTCGACACGCGCCACAGATGAAATATTAACAAGCGACTGCACCTTTGACACGGTGTTAATCAGCGGCATATTGATGAAGTCAAGGATTTCGGTATCTACCGCATATGCCTTGTCCTTATATGAAACATATGTGCTGCCCTCCGAGCTTTTTCCGATAACAAAGCTTTCGGTATACGGCTCTTTGTTTTCCTTTTTCTCCTCGTCATACTGCGTAACGGTCAGAGTGAGCTTTGCCGCAGGGCGGTCAAAACCGAAATCTCCGCCCTCAAGCGGTGCGGAAAGCGTCATTTTCCCTATATTCTGTAAAATTGTATTTGAGATGTAATCCGAATTTGCCGAGGATGAAATCGGGCTTTTTATAAGCCACGAATCATAATATCCGTTCTGATTTTCCGAATTGTCCTTAACAAAATCAATTGTCATATCACTGCGCTCTATTTTTATTTCCGAAACGGCAGAGGTATCCTGCATTGAAAAGCGCGTGAACTCCGTATAATACGAAATCGGATTTTCAAGCGACTCAAGCTTATACGAGCTCACCGTGTAAACCGTATCGGAAAGCGACGATTTTGCAAAACGGCTGCCGTCCGACGGGCTTGTGCCGCCTATTAAAATTTTATCCGATGTGCCGTCGTTTTTATTTACCGTAATCTCTGCCGACGGCTTATCCAAGCCGTATTCGCCGAGATCGGCACCGTTTTCGTCAATCAAAGCCGAGGCGGTGATTTTTGCTACAGATTCCGCAAGAGACTTTGTCTTTGACGTATCTATATCCTCAGCCGGAAGATTGTTTACGGTCCAGTCCTCCCCGATTCTCGAAACGGTTATATCGGTATTTTCCGATTTGATAACGGCAGACTGTACATTTGCAATATCTGTTTCGTAAAGCGTGTATACGGGAGCCGACGTTGTCTGTGCGGTATTATCCGTTTCGGCGCTTTTTGACGGACGCATAAGAAGATATGTTCCCGCGCCGAGTAATACAAGCACAGCCAGAGCAATAATGATTTTAACAATGTTTTTTTTCATTACAGATGTCTCCTCTTAAACCATACGACAATTCCCGTTATCAGTATTGCAAGCGGAATAACGATCGCAAACACGATGCCGATAATATATGCGATAAGCGGCTTGATTGTGATTGTATTCACGGCAAGGCTCTTTGCCGAAACGGTGTAATCGTCCGTGCTGCCCTGCATATAGCTGCAGATATTGAGGAAATAGTCATAGTTCGCAAAGCCGTAGGTCGATGCCAAATCCTCCTGTGAGTAGTTGAGCAGCATTGATGTACCCGAAACATATACCGAGGAATTATTCTGCGAATTTGAAGCAAGTATTCCTATATTAAGCTTGCCCGATTCGTCGGTATCTTTCTTTTCGATATTATTGTAATCGGATGCCGCATAAGCCGAGCTTGATGTAGTAAGCAGCGGTTTTACGGATATGTTGTTGCTGTTGTCAAACAGCTTTGTAAGTGTCTTTGCATACGGGAAATATGCGATTACACGCTTGTTTTCCGTAATTGCGTCTGTTATGTCATCCTGCTCTGTTTCGGGAATCATGAGCGCCATTGAGCCGCCCAACGAAATGGCATTTGACTTGTTCTGCTCAACCGCGGCGCTGTCATTCACCTTAATGCCCCACTTTTCAAGATAGCTGTACAGATTTGTCAGTCCCTCGCTTTGCTGTATGTCAAAATAGAACTGTGCATGTCCGCCCTTTTCGAGGTATGCGTCAAGCTTTGCGGTTTCGGCAACCGTGTAATCCGATGACGGTGACATAGATACAAGCAGCGATGTGCTTTCGGGAATATCCTCGGTTATGAGATTAAGCTCCTTGACCTCGTAGCCGGAATCCTCCAGTGCGCCTTTTACGCCGTCCTGTGCTATTTCGCTGTGACCTGTTATCACATATGCTTTAAGAAGCTCGGTGTTTGACACATATTTAAGCGCCGATGTGATTTTAGCTTCAACATTTATCGATGAAGGTCTGCCCGTCTGTGAATTTATATTGTACAAATCCTGCTGTGCAAATGTCTTAAACTTTTCACCGCCGTCGATAATAACGTACTTTCCGCTCAGGCTGCCGCCGTCGCTCACATATTTTTTACCGAAGGTCGGATTGCTGTTCAGGTCTATGTTTTTAAGCTTTATGTTTGAATTTTCGGCAGCATATTTATCAAGTACCGACTTCACCCACGAATCCTCATTTGTTTCCGGTGCAAGAATATAAATATCCGTAGGGGTTTTGTAATTTTTAAGATATTCCTTTGTTGAATCCGAAATCGAGAAAATCTGATTCGGAGTCATATCCAGCTTAATCGGGAACTTTTTTGTAAGTGCCGTAACAAATGCGTTTACCGCAATGACAATCGCAATTACGATTACCAGCATTACGGACGAGCTTATTTTATACTTTTTATTCATTTCAGCCGTCCCCCCTTACTTAAATCTTCTTTTTTCAAATACTGTTACTGTAAGGAACAGGAACAGACCTGTAAGGCTGATATAGTAGATAATGGATTCCAAATCCAGGATTCCCATTGTGAAATCGGAAAATCTCTGAACGGGAGACAGCCATACAAGGAGATTTGAAATATACGTGTTTGATACAGATGAGGCAAGGCTGCCCAGAAATACCGTTATAATCAGTATTCCGTAGGTTGATATTGCCGCAACAATCTGGCTTTCCGTCAGTGACGACATAAATCCGCCTATTGCTATAATGGATGAGCAAAGCAGAATAAAGCCGACATAGCAGCTCACGGTTTCACCGAACGGAACGCTGCCGAAGAAGTTAAGCGTTATCGGGTAAAACAGCGTTACCGCCGCACCGGTAAGGAAAACTCCCATTGCCGCAAAAAACTTTCCCAAAACCATTTCCGTAACGGAGATAGGGGCGGTGAGCAGCAGCTGGTCGGTTTTAAGCTTTTTATCCTCCGCAAACATGCGCATTGTAAGAATGGGCAGAAGGAAGATTGACCATAAATTTATCTGGTTAAAGAATGATGTCATCGACGCAGAGGTTGATGCCAGATTTGCAAGGAAAAACATTACTCCCGTCAAAAGGAGGAATATTGTAAGAAATACATATCCGAGCATTGAATTGAAGTATGCGTCATATTCTCTGTTAAATATCGCTTTCATTGCTGTTTTCCTCCTCCTTATCCGACTCCTCTGAAATCTCGGCTTCTTCATTTTGTGGCATATCGCCGCCGTCCTCTTCCGCGTCCTCAACAACGGCCGCGTTATCGTTTTCCGTTACCTGCAGGAATATATCCTCCAAAGAATCCTCAACCTTTTTCTGCATGGTTATCGGCAGACCTTTTTGCGCAAAAGCAAAGAACATTGTCTTGTTAAATTCACTGTCTATTTCGCCGGCTGCTTCTATCTCGAAATCGCACGAATTTTCATCGGCTTTTTTGAGGAATTTTACCGAGGTGACATCTTCAAGCGAGTTCAATACATTTTCAATATCCTCCTCGCTGCCCTCAACGCGTATTATCAGCCTGTTGTTTTTGCCGAAACGCTCGGACAGATTTTCCGGAGTGTCCTCCGCAACGATTTTTCCATTATTTATGATTATTACGCGTTCGCACACAGCACTGATTTCCGAAAGGATATGCGAGCTTAAAATGACCGTCCTCTGTGCGCCCAAATCCTTTATCAGATTTCTTATTTCTATTATCTGCTTCGGATCGAGACCGACCGTAGGCTCGTCAAGAATAAGTACATCAGGATCGCCCACAAGTGCGCCCGCCAGTCCGACTCTCTGCTTGTAGCCCTTTGAGAGATTGCCTATTTTTCTTTTCTTCACGCCGTCAATGCCGACAACATTTACAATATTCTGTATATGCTCCGCCTTGTTTTCCTTTTTGACCTTTTTTAAGTCATATACAAAATTAAGATAATCGATAACCACCATATCAAGATACAGCGGCGGCTGTTCGGGCAGATACCCGATTTTCTTTTTAGCCTCTGTCGGCTTTTCAAGTATATCGCAGCCGTCAATTGTTACCGTTCCCGACGTGCCGGATATATAGCCTGTGATTATGTTCATGGTTGTGGATTTTCCCGCGCCGTTAGGGCCGAGAAATCCCAGAATTTCCCCGTTGCCTACAGTAAAGCTCACGCCGTCGAGAGCTTTCTTTTTACCGTATGACTTCGTCAGATTTGATACTGTAATCACGCTTTTTCCCTCCGTTACATTAAATTACTGATCATAATTATACTACACTATTATGAATTATTTGTTAACTGCACGTTAATTTTCATCTTCAACCGTAACAATGGCAAGCTCTTCTTTCTGAACATCGTCAATGGTACCGGGTGCGCCGGACATCAGCTCCGATGCATTCTGAACCTTCGGGAATGCGGTTACGTCTCTTAAGCTGTCCGCTCCGCACATGAGCATCGAAAGTCTGTCAAGACCGATACCCATTCCGCCGTGCGGTGCTGCGCCGTATTTGTATGCCTCAACAAGGAATCCGAATTTTGCCTCTATTTCCTCGTCGCTCAGTCCCAGCGCCTCAAACATCTTCTGCTGCAGCTCATAGTCAGTAATTCTTATCGAGCCGCTTGAAAGCTCTATGCCGTTAAGCACAAGGTCATATGCCTTTGCCGTAACCTTGCCGGGGTCTGTGTCGAGATACTGTATACATTCGTCCATCGGCATTGTGAACGGGTGATGCATTGCATTCCACGAATCGGTTTCCTCATCATATTCAAAGAACGGAAATTCCGTAATCCATAAGAAATTCCAGCCCTCGGGTATTATATCAAGCTGCTTTGCGGCTTTTAAGCGGAGTGCGCCGAGGGTGGGGAGAGTTACTCTGTCCTTATCCGCAACAATAAACACGACATCGCCCTTTTGGGCACCGAGACGATTTATTATGGCATTGATTTCCTCGGGCTGCATAAACTTTTTAAAGCTTGCGTTCGGCTCATCGTCCGTCCAGCGTATATATGCCAGTCCGTGAGCGCCTATTCCCTTTACATATTCGGTAAGCTTGTCTATTTCCTTTCTCGTAAATACCGATGCGGCATTTTTAGCCATAATCGCACGTACCGAACCGCCGTTTTCAATTGCTCCCGTAAACACACCGAAGCCGCAGTCCTTTACAATATCCGAAAGGTCGGTTATTTCCATGCCGAATCTTGTATCCGGCTTGTCCGAGCCGTAGCGTTCCATTGCCTCCTTGTAGGTCAGCCTCGGCAGCGGTGTCGGAATATCAACATTCATAACGTCCTTAAACAGACGCTTTATAAATCCCTCGCCTATTTCCAGAACGTCCTCAACATCGACAAATGACATTTCAAGGTCTATCTGCGTAAATTCGGGCTGTCTGTCCGCTCTTAAGTCCTCGTCTCTGAAGCAGCGTGCCAGCTGAACGTATCTGTCATATCCGGCAATCATAAGCAGCTGCTTGTATATCTGCGGCGACTGCGGCAGCGCATAGAATTTTCCGTGATGTATTCTCGACGGCACAACATAATCGCGTGCGCCCTCGGGTGTTGATTTCATCATCATCGGTGTTTCGATTTCTATAAATCCGTTTTCATAGAAATAGTCACGCGCCGTTTTTGCAATCATTCCTCTTTTTATGAGGTTTTTCTGCAATACCGAACGTCTTAAATCCAGATAACGGTACTTTAATCTCAATTCCTCGTTTACGTTTGTATCGTCCGTAATCTCAAACGGCGGTGTCTGCGCCTTTGCCAGAATACGCAAATCATCAACATAAATCTCAATACCGCCCGTTGCAATATCGGGATTTTTGCTTTCGCGCTCCCGTACCGTTCCCTTTGCCATAAGCACAAACTCGCTGCGGCAGCTTTTCGCCTTATTAAAAACCTCTCTGTCGGTGTTATCGTCAAAAGCAAGCTGAACAATGCCCGTTCTGTCTCTCAGATCTATAAAAATCAGATTGCCCAGATCACGTATCTTCTGTACATATCCGCCGACAACGGCTGTGCTGCCCTCTCCCTTTGTTTCTCCGCAGTAATTCGTGCGTTTTAATCCCTTCATCGTATCCATTTATATATTCCTCCGTTCCGCCGCTTTTGTGCGGCATTGTGCGTTATTTTTCAGCCGTAAAAAATTTATCCGCCTCGTCAAGCTTTATATCCGTTTTTGTGCCGTCGGTCATATTCTTTACCGAAGCAACGCCTGTGTCAATCTCATTATCTCCGAGTACGAGCGAATAGCGGCAGCCGATTTTATCGGCATATTTCATCTGCGCTCTGAGTCCGCGTCCCATATGGTCGGTTTCCGCCTTTATTCCCTTTTTGCGCAGATTATATACAAGCTGCTGTACGTAAAGCGACGCTTTTTCGCCCAGCGGCGCAACATATAAATCAACCTTTTCGGGTTCGGGAATTACCGCGCCCGTTTCCTCCAGTCTTAAAAGCAGTCTTTCTATTCCGAGTCCGAAGCCGATTGCGGGTGTGGACTGTCCGCCCAGCTCCTCAACCAGTCCGTCATAGCGTCCGCCGCCGCACACGGTAAAATCACCGCTTATAATTTCAAATACGGTTTTGGAATAATAATCGAGTCCGCGCACTATACCCGGATCAATCTCATATTTTATTCCCATGTTATCGAGACACGCCTTAAATTTTTCAAAATGCTCACGGCAGTCATCGCATATATAGTCAAGCAATACGGGAGCGCCCTGTATCTGTTCCTGACATATTTCCGACTTGCAGTCGAGAATACGCAGAGGATTTCTCTCAAATCTGCCCTTGCAGGTATCACACAGCTTATCGAGACGCGGTCTTAAAAATTCTCTTAAAGCGTCATTGTATTTTTTTCTGCATTCCTTGCAGCCTATGCTGTTTATATGCACCGTCAAATCCTTTAAACCCACACGGTCAAGAAAAGTGAGTGCAAGCGAAATAACCTCCGCATCGATTGTCGGAGCCTCCGCACCGAAAACCTCGACGCCGAACTGATGAAATTCCCTTAATCTGCCTTTCTGGCTTTTTTCGTATCTGAAGCACGGTATATTATAGTACATTTTCGCAGGCATTGCCTCCGCATAAAGACTGTTCTGCAAAAAGCTCCTTGCCACCGATGCCGTACCCTCCGGGCGCAGCGTTATACTTCTGTTTCCCTTATCCAGAAAGGTGTACATCTGCTTTTCGACAACATCGGTCGTATCGCCCACACCTCTTTCAAACAGCTCCGTATGCTCAAAGGTGGGCACACGTGTTTCCTTATAATTAAACTGTGCACATACATTGTTAAACTCTTTTTCTACATATTGCCATTTATGGCTTTCCTGAGGAAGCAAATCCTTTGTTCCTCTGGGCGCTGTTGTAATCAGCATTAATCTCAACTCCCGTTACACATAAATATTCAGAATATATTTTAACCCCATACCCCTGTTTCTGTCAAGTAAATTCGGCAAATTCACAAAGAATTATAAATTTTAAAAAAAATGCTTGCAAAGCACCGGAAAATATGTTATACTTACAGTTGGTGTCTTGTGTACACAATTTATCAGGGAAGGAGGACTTTGCATGAAGGAAGGAATACATCCCGATTATAAGCAGACAACAATTACCTGCGCATGCGGAAACGTAATCGAGACCGGTTCAACAAAGGAAAATATCCAGGTTGAAATCTGCTCGGCTTGCCATCCGTTCTTTACAGGTAAGCAGAAGCTCGTCGATACAGGCGGCAGAGTTGAAAAGTTCAACAAGCGTTTCGGAAGAACAACGAAAACGCACTAATCGTTATTTCGGTTTATTTTGTAAATTTAAGTTTAACCCGTGTCTTGGAATTCCGAGTCACCGACAGATTCTCAGCACAGGGGGATGATTTATCATAGGAGGTGAAATTCATGACTAAAGAACGTAAACAGGCTTTGATAGCCGAATATGCAACTCATGAAGGAGATACAGGTTCTCCCGAAGTTCAGATTGCTTTATTGACAGAAAGAATCAATCACTTAAACAACGAGCATCTTAACATGCATAAAAAGGATCATCATTCAAGACGTGGTCTTCTCATGATGGTTGGTAAAAGACGCGGTCTTTTAAATTATTTAAAGGATCAGGACATCGAAAGATACCGTGCATTGGTTGCTAAGCTCGGCTTAAGAAAGTAATGTATTTTATATAACAGGCAAACGGGAATCCGTTTGCCTGTATGTATATATATAATTTTAGGGGATATGTATATTTAGCAAATAAACAGAGAAGATAATCGGACATATGTCTGCATTATCTGCTGTATTTATCTGCTAAAGCATATCTCCCGAAAAACAAAACCGCCGCACCGCGGCAGAAGGAGAAAAATATGTTTGAAAACTACAGAAAATTTGAAACAACACTTGCAGGCAGACCGCTCGTAATAGAAACGGGCAAAATGGCACAGCTTGCAAACGGTCACTGCATCGTAAGATACGGCGATACTGTTGTAATGGCAAATGTTACCGCTTCGCGTTCACCGCGTGAGGGAGTTGACTTCTTCCCTCTTTCGGTTGACTATGAAGAAAAAATGTACTCGGTAGGCAAAATCCCCGGCGGCTACACAAAGCGCGAGGGCAAGCCGACCGAAAAGGCTATTCTTACAAGCCGTATGATTGACAGACCTATGCGTCCGCTTTTCCCGGCTGATTTGAGAAACGATGTTTCCATTGTTACAACCGTTCTTTCGGTTGAGCAGGATAACGCACCCGAAATCTGTGCATTAATCGGCGCATCAATCGCCGTTTCAATATCGGATGTACCCTGGAACGGCCCCGTTGCCGGAGTATGGCTCGGTCTTGTTGACGGTGAGTTTGTTATAAATCCTACCGTTGAGCAGCAGAAAAAGAGTCAGATGCACGTTACGGTTGCCGGAACAAAGCAGAAAATCGTTATGATTGAAGCAGGCGCAAACGAGATTGAGGAAAGCGTTATGCTTGACGGACTTAAGTTTGCTCACGGCGTAATCAAGGATTTGTGTGACTTCATAAGCTCGATTCAGGCTGAAATAGGCAAGCCGAAAATGGAATACGAGGCTCATGACATCGACCATGACCTTTACGACAAAATAAAGGAAACCGAATACGAGAACATTCAGCACGCTCTCGATACGGACGACAAAAATGTACGTGACGAAAGAATAGGTGTAATCACCGACAGAATTAAGGAAAACTTTTCCGAGGAATTCCCCGAAAGCATAGAAACTCTTGAAGAAATCATGTATAAAATGCAGAAGGAGATTGTCCGTGCATGGCTTTATCAGGGCAGACGTGTTGACGGCAGACAGCTTGACGAAATAAGACCGCTTGCCGCTGAGGTTGACATTCTTCCCAGAGTTCACGGCTCGGGTATGTTCACAAGAGGTCAGACTCAGGTTCTTACCACCGCGACTCTTGCTCCGCTCTCCGAGGTACAGAGACTGGACGGAATTGATATGGAGGAAGAAAAGAGATACATGCATCAGTACAACTTCCCCTCATATTCGGTAGGCGAAACAAAGCCCTCGAGAGGTCCCGGCAGACGTGAGATAGGTCACGGCGCACTGGCTGAAAAGTCACTCGTTCCCGTGCTCCCCTCCCCGGCTGAATTTCCTTATGCAATAAGATGCGTGTCAGAGGTACTTTCTTCAAACGGTTCAACCTCACAGGGCAGCGTATGCGGCTCAACGCTTGCGCTCATGGCGGCAGGTGTGCCGATAAAGGCGCCCGTTGCGGGTATTTCATGCGGTCTTATAACAACCGAGGACGGCTTTACCACTATGGTTGACATACAGGGACTTGAGGATTTCTACGGCGAAATGGACTTCAAGGTAGCAGGTACAAAGAAAGGTATAACCTCTATCCAGGTTGATATAAAGAATGATGGTCTGCCTTATGAAGTAATAGAAGAAGCTTTAAGAAAGACAAGAGATGCAAGATACCACATTATTGATGATGTTCTTCTGAAAGCAATACCGGCTGTAAGAGATCATCTCTCACCCTATGCTCCCAAGGTATCGACAATGAATATCGATCCCGAGAAAATCCGTGAGGTTATAGGTCAGGGCGGAAAGGTTATCCAGGGAATAGTTGCCGACACAGGCGCTAAGATTGATATTGATGAGGACGGAACAATCCACATCTTTGCACTCGACCAGGAATCGGGAGATGCCGCAAGAAAGGCAATCGAGCTTATTGTTGAGGAGCCCGAGGTAGGCAGAATTTACAAGGGTGTTGTAAAGACAATTAAGGATTTCGGCGCATTTGTTGAGATTCTTCCGGGCAAGGACGGTCTGTGCCATATATCCAAGCTTGACAGCAGCAGAGTCGAAAAAGTAGAGGACATCTGCAAGGAGGGCGACACCATGCTCGTAAAAGTTATGGAAATCGATCCGAAAACGGGTAAGATTTCTCTTTCGAGAAAGGACGCAATGCTCGAGATTGAGGACTGCGGAATTAATCACTAAGCAAAGCTTAAAAAGACTGCTGCATCATGCGGCAGTCTTTTTTGGTAAATTAGTACTTGTTATTTTCCAAAAAATAGTGTATAATATCTGTATAATATTTTTTGAAAGGAGCTAACAGCTGTAAATATGAAAATAACAAAAGCGGTAATCCCGGCGGCAGGCTTCGGAACGCGTTTTCTGCCGGCAACAAAGGCAGTTCCCAAAGAAATGCTGCCGATAATAGATAAGCCTACAATACAATACATTGCCGAGGAGGCAATACGTGCCGGAATCACGGATTTGCTTATAATCGTTTCCAGAGGCAAGGAGGCGATTGTAAATCATTTTGACAAGGCATATGAGCTTGAGACAATTCTCGAACGTGACGGAAAAGAAGAAATGCTTAAAGCCGTGCGCGAGGTTTCAAGCAAAATTGATGTGCATTTCATACGTCAGCAGGAGCAGAAAGGGTTAGGGCATGCAGTATTGTATGCAAAGGCTTTCTGCGGCAATGAACCGTTTGCGGTAATGCTCGGCGATGACGTCGTTGTGAGCGAAAAGCCGTGTATAGGTCAGCTCACGGAGCAGTTTGAAAAATGCGGAGCGAGTATTTTAGGTGTACAGAGGGTGGGATTGGACAGCGTTTCCAAGTATGGTATAGTTGACTGCGAAAATGTGGACGGCAGACTGTACAAGGTCAACGGAATGGTTGAGAAACCGAAAAAAGAGGATGCCCCCTCCGATGTTGCCGTACTCGGCAGATATATTATCACACCCGGAATTTTCGAATGTCTTGAAAGAACACCAAAGGGCGCGGGCGGCGAAATTCAGCTTACCGATGCGCTTGTTCTTCTGTCGGAAAAGGAAGCGCTTTACGCATATGATTTTGAGGGCAAGCGCTACGATATAGGAAATAAACAGGGATTTTTACAGGCAACGGTCGACTTCGCACTGAGCCGTGATGATTTGCGTGATGAATTTGCCGATTATCTGAAGAAAATAGCGGCAGACCTTTAACAAAAATGTGTATGCCGGGGCGGCATACACATTTTTTTAATTTTTTTTCAAAAAAAACTCTTGACAAAATCAGATTTATATTGTAATATATTAAACATAGCAGAGCAGAGTTCAGTTAAGAATGGAATAGATGAGTTGAGTTTAGATTATTTGTTAATATTTGTATATTACTATACCTCTGAACTTAGTTCTGTTCACAGGTATTTTTTTGTATATCAAAAGATATACACTATAAATTTTGAGAAAGGAATGATAACTATGAAAATACCTTACAAAATTTATCTTGAAGAATCGGAGCTTCCCAAGCAGTGGTACAATGTGCGTGCGGATATGAAAAACAAACCCGCACCGATACTGAATCCGGGAACACTTAAACCCGTAACCGCAGAGGAGCTTTCCGGAATTTTCTGTTCCGAGCTTGTAAAGCAGGAATTGGATAACGATACTCCGTATTTCGATATTCCGCAGGAAATTCAGGACTTTTACAAGATGTACCGTCCGTCACCGCTGACACGTGCATATTTCCTTGAAAAAGCGCTCGATACTCCGGCAAAGATTTATTATAAGTTTGAAGGAAACAATACCTCGGGCAGCCACAAGCTCAATTCCGCAATTGCACAGGCATACTATGCAAAGCAGCAGGGCTTAAAGGGTGTAACCACCGAAACGGGTGCCGGACAGTGGGGTACTGCGCTGTCAATGGCGTGTGCATTCTTCGGCATTGACTGTAAGGTTTTCATGGTTAAGGTTTCATACGAGCAAAAGCCGTTCAGACGTGAGGTAATGCGTACGTACGGCGCATCGGTAACTCCCTCACCGTCGGAAACAACAGAGGTCGGAAAGAAAATTTTACAGGAATTTCCGGGTACAACGGGCAGTCTCGGCTGTGCAATTTCGGAGGCTGTTGAAGCTGCCGTTACACATGAGGGTTACAGATATGTACTCGGTTCGGTGCTTGCACAGGTGCTTCTGCATCAGTCGGTAATAGGTCTTGAAACAAAGGCCGCACTTGATAAATACGGAATAAAGCCGGACATCATAATAGGCTGTGCCGGCGGCGGCAGCAACCTCGGCGGTTTGATTTCACCGTTTATGGGCGAAAAGCTGCGCGGCGAGGCTGACTACAGAATTATTGCCGTTGAGCCTGCGTCCTGCCCGAGTCTTACACGCGGAAAGTTTGCATATGATTTCTGCGATACCGGTAAGGTTTGCCCGCTGCAGAAAATGTACACGCTGGGCAGCGGATTTATTCCGTCGGCAAACCACGCAGGCGGCTTAAGATACCATGGAATGAGCGGTATTTTATCGCAGCTGTATCATGACGGCTACATGGAGGCTGTATCGGTTGAACAGACACGCGTATTTGCGGCAGCAGAGCAGTTTGCACGCGTTGAGGGTATACTCCCTGCGCCGGAAAGCAGCCATGCTATACGCGTTGCCATAGATGAAGCCTTAAAGTGCAAGGAAACAGGCGAGGAAAAAACAATCGTATTCGGTCTTACGGGAACAGGTTACTTTGACATGGTGGCATATGAGAAATTCAACAACGGTGAGATGGGTGATTACATTCCTACCGATGAAGAGCTCAATGCAAGCTTTGCAAAGTTACCCAAAGTAGAATAATAATTAAAGGGGATGTTTCCTATCCCCTTTAAAAAGTTAAGGCTGTTTAAAAAAGTCAATTGACTTTTTAAACAGCCCCTTTTAATTATAATCCTGTTCAGTTCACGGAGCTTTTTAATATCATTCTTTCCAGCTCCTTTGCGGCAGCGCTGAGCGGCTGTTCTGCTCTCTTGATAAGACAGATACTGCGTTCGGGAATTTTTTCCGCCAAATCAATCATTTTTACATTATCCGATGCATGTATAAATTCCTCCGGCACAAATCCTATTCCGAGATCGGCTTCCACAACAGGCAAAATCTGATCGGCGGTAAATGCCTCAATATCCGGCTGATATGCTTCACCGTGACTTTTAAAAAATTCGGAATAAAATTCATATGATTTTGTGTCACTGCCGAGAGAAATCAGCGGATAATCTTTAAGCTCGGAAATCGCCACCTTTCTTCCGATGAGCGAGGAAAAGCGTGGCGAACAAACCGCCGTTTCACGTATCGGCTTTATGTTTGTTTCCGTAAGCGTCCCGGATTGTACGGTCGGTGTTGTCACCACGGCAAAATCCGCCGTTCCCTCTTTCAGCGCGGCAATTGCCTGCGGAGTCGAATGATTGCTTATTCTGATATGTATTCCGGGATAGAGCCTGCAATATTCCTTTAAAACAGGCAGCAAAAGGCAGCGCAGCGCCACCTCGCTTGCCGCTACAAAAACTGTTCCGCTCTCTAAATTGATGCTTTCCGTAAGCTCGTTTTCGGCAGCCTCGATATGTTCAAATGCAATTCTGACGTGTGCATACAGCTTTTCGCCCTCGTCCGTCAGTTTCATGCCGCGGTTTGTACGTAAAAACAGTGGACATCCCAGCTGCCCCTCCAGATTTTTAATGGTTCTTGTTAAATTCGGCTGATTGTTGAGCAGCAGCTTTGCCGCACGGGAAACACTTCCGCTTTTTGCCACATAATAAAAAATCTTATAATAATCGTAGCTGATATTCATATAATCCCCCATATATCCGATTGACATGTGTACCATATGTATTATACATTTTGCATATATTAATAAATGTATTATAATATATCATGACCTGAAAGTCAAGAGACAAAGCAATAACGAAAGAAGGAAGTTTAAATGGATTTCGTACTTGAAGTATTTACAAGTGTTCTGCTGGATATAGCAATGCTTATTATGGTTCTTAATCTGGTGCATAGAAATGCACACGGCACCGCTGCGGAGCGCTTTACCGCCGTCAGTATGGGACTGGGATTTCTGACATATTGTATATCAAAGGCGATTAACGGCGGCAGTTATACAGTGCTGACACTTGCCGCACTCGGATTTATGCTGTCGTATATGGCGTTTGTATTTACTTTTTCACGGGAATGATTTATATGCTGCATAAAAAAACAGATGTACAAATGTCCGATGCTTTCCGCACTGCCCTGTTTGTCATATTATCGGGCGGTTTTCAGGACGCATATACCTACTGCTGCCGCGGCGAGGTTTTTGCAAATGCGCAGACAGGCAATATCGTTCTGATGAGCTCCGCATTTTTTGCCGGAAGCTGGAATATAGTTTTAAAATACCTTATCCCTGTTATCTCATTTTTAATAGGCACGGCTGTGGCAGAGCTTATACATATGAAATTCAAGCCATGCGAGAAAATTCACTGGCGCCAGATTATTCTGATAATTGAAATAATACTGCTCTTTGCCGTCGGATTTATTCCGCAGTATATAAACGCACCGGCAAACGCACTTGTTTCATTTGTATGCGCAATGCAGGTACAGACCTTTCATAAGGTGCGCGGTCACGCATATGCCAGTACCATGTGTATCGGCAACATGAGGAGCGGTGTTGAAGCGCTGTGCGCATATTTTCATGTGCATGATAAAGCAATTCTAAAAAAAGCCTTAACATATTTCGGTGTTATCGCTGTTTTTGCCATAGGTGCGGGGATAGGAACATTTATTACCGACAGAATCGGAAATAAATCAATATGGATTTGCTGTGCTTTGCTTTTTATAAGCTTTGTTATGATGTTTATATCGGATGAAGAAAAAAACTAATCTGTGTAAAATTTTTACACCGATTAGTTTTTTTCATATTGAGCCGACAAATGCACGTATAAGCTTTACGCTGTTTTCGTCGCTCAGGTAATTCAGTTCGGGGTGCCACTGAACAGCCGCAATAAAGCGTTTGTTTTCCATATATACCGCCTCGGTCAGTCCGTCCTCCGATATTGCCGCCGCAGTCAGTGACGGTGCGAGCTTTTTTACTCCTATCGGTTTTTTCATAGCAATCTCCTCGCTTTCATATAAGGTAAAAAAAAGCAAGGGAGCTGTAAAAACAGCTCCCTTGCCGAAATTTATTTAGTCTATATCCTCGTTCGGTACCTCTTCACCGTCTATTGTAATATTAATATCCTTGTACATGCTCATGCCGGTACCTGCCGGAATAAGCTTACCGATAATAACATTTTCTTTAAGACCGAGAAGCGGGTCAACCTTTCCTTTGATAGCTGCGTCCGTAAGAACCTTTGTGGTTTCCTGGAACGACGCTGCCGAAAGGAAGGATTCGGTAGCCAGAGAAGCCTTTGTGATACCGAGAAGAACAGGCGAATATGTGGCATGATTACCGCCGCCGTTTTCATCAAGTCTCTTATTGGCATCTTCAAGTTCGAATATATCTATAAGCGAGCCGATAAGCAAATCGGTGTCGCCTGCGTCCTCAACACGAACCTTTCTTAACATCTGACGCGTAATAACCTCAACGTGCTTGTCGTTGATGTCAACACCCTGCATACGGTATGTTCTCTGAACTTCACGCGTGATATATACCTGAACGGCATCGGGACCGTTGATTCTCAGTATATCGTTCGGGTTTACGGAACCTGCGGTAATCTCGCCGCCCGGCTCGATAATATCGCCGTCATGAACCTTGATGCTTGAACCGTAAGGAATTGTATATGACTTAGCCTCGCCCGTTTCATCGTTTGAAACAGTTACTTCACGTTTTCTCTTTGTATCGCTCACCGTAACACGTCCGCCGATTTCCGAGATTATTGCAAGACCTTTAGGACGTCTCGCCTCAAAAAGTTCCTCGATACGGGGAAGACCTTGTGTAATATCACTGCCCGAAGCAACACCGCCGGCATGGAAGGTACGCATCGTAAGCTGTGTACCCGGCTCACCGATTGACTGAGCCGCGATAATTCCGACAGCCTCACCGATGTTAACCAGCTGACCTGTTGCCAGGTTTTTGCCGTAACACTTAGCGCATACTCCGATTTTGGATTTACACGTCAATACGCTTCTGATATATACCTTTTCAATTCCCGACTTAACAATTCTTTCAGCCTGTCTTGCGCTGATAAGCTCGCCTGCGGGAGTGATAACCTCGCCTGTGTTCGGATCGGTTACGTCCTCCATAGCGGTTCTGCCCTCGATACGGTCGTATAACGGCTCGATGCTTTCACCGCCGTCGGTGATTTCAGTTACCCATTCGCCCTCGTTTGTGCCGCAGTCGATTTCACGCACGATAACGTCCTGCGAAACGTCAACCAGACGTCTTGTAAGGTAACCCGAGTCGGCTGTTCTCAATGCGGTATCGGTAAGACCTTTACGCGCACCGTGTGAAGAAATGAAGTATTCCAGTACATCAAGACCTTCACGGAAGTTTGCACGGATAGGAATTTCAACCGTACGTCCCTGTGTATCCGCCATAAGTCCGCGCATAGCAGCCAGCTGTCTTATCTGGTTGATACTTCCTCGCGCACCCGAGTCCGCCATCATGTATATCGGGTTGAACTCGCCCAGATGTTCAAGCATGGCATTTGTAACCTTTTCCGAAGCGGCAGCCCAGATTTTGATTACCTGCTGGTATCTTTCCTCGTCCGTCAGCAAACCGAAACGATACTTTGACGTAATTGTTTCGACTTCCTTTTCCGCATCGGCAAGGATTGCCTTTTTCTTTTCGGGAACTTCAATGTCACTTACCGCAACGGTAATTGCGCTGAGTGTTGAATACTTGTAGCCTGTTGCCTTAATCTTATCAAGCATTTCAGCGGTTATTGATGTACCGTGTGTATTTATGCAGCGTCCGATAATATCTCCGAGCTGCTTTTTCTTTACGATGAAGTCTATTTCAAATTTCAGCGCTTCTTTCGGATCGTTTCTGTCAACAAAGCCCAAATCCTGCGGAATGTTGTTGTTGAAGATAATACGTCCTACGGTTGTTTCGACAAATGCGGTTATTTCCTCACCGTTTACCGATTTTGTAATCTGCACCTTTATGCGCTCATGAAGCGAGACTTCATGGTTTGCATAAGCAAGGATTGCCTCGTCGGGAGTTATATATCTCTTTTCGGTGAGCTTCTTTGCTTCGGTGAACAGTCTCTTTACGGAAATCTGTACCGTTTTGCCGTCAAGTGCAATCGTTACGGGGTTTTCCTTGATTTCCGTCTCGTTAATCTTTACTCCGTCAAGCTCCTTTGCGGCAAGGAGAGCTTCCTTTACCGATGTATAGCTCTGTATGGGAGCATCTTCATGGTATATTTTAAGGTCGCTTTCGGGTTCCATAGCCGAAAGCACTTCTGTCAGATATGCAAGCTTTGCCTCGTCCTCTGCCATTTCATCGGCAATCTGAGCATAATCCTCACGGACTATGGTAAGCCAGTAGCTGCCCAAAATCATATCCTGTGTAGGAACCGTTACCGGGTGGCCGTCCTGCGGCTTTAAGAGGTTGTTTGCACTGAGCATCAGGAAACGCGCCTCCGACTGTGCCTCGGGTGACAGCGGAACGTGAATAGCCATCTGGTCGCCGTCGAAGTCGGCATTGTATGCGGTACATACAAGCGGATGCAGCTTAAGCGCACGTCCCTCAACAAGACGCGGCTCAAATGCCTGAATACCGAGTCTGTGGAGCGTAGGAGCACGGTTAAGCAAAACGGGGTGTTCCTTTATAACGTCCTCTAAGACGTCCCAAACCTCCGGCTTTGTTCTTTCAACCATTCTCTTTGCGCTCTTTATATTGTGAGCCAAGCCTCTCGAAACAAGCTCTTTCATAACAAACGGCTTAAACAGCTCGATTGCCATTTCCTTAGGCAGACCGCACTGATAAATCTTCATTTCCGGGCCTACAACGATAACCGAACGTCCCGAATAGTCAACACGCTTACCCAAAAGGTTCTGACGGAAACGTCCCTGCTTACCCTTTAACATATCGGAAAGTGACTTAAGAGGTCTGTTTCCGGGGCCTGTTACCGTTCTGCCGCGTCTGCCGTTGTTGATAAGTGCGTCGACAGCCTCCTGCAGCATTCTCTTTTCGTTTCTTATGATAATGTCGGGAGCGCTCAGTTCAAGCAGTCTCTTTAAACGGTTGTTTCTGTTTATAACACGTCTGTACAAATCGTTGAGGTCGCTTGTTGCAAAGCGTCCGCCGTCCAGCTGTACCATAGGTCTCAATTCCGGCGGAATAATCGGAACAACCGTCAGAATCATCCACTCGGGACGGTTGCCGGAAATTCTGAATGCTTCAACGATTTCGAGTCTTTTTATAATTCTTGCCTTTTTCTGACCGTGAGCTTCTTCAAGCTCTGCTTTAAGCTCCTCGGAAAGCTTTTCGAGGTCTATCTGTTCAAGCAGGTACTTGATTGACTCCGCGCCCATGCCGGCTTTGAATTTATCGCCGAATTTTTCATAGGCTTCACGGTATTCCTTTTCGGAAAGAATCTGGTTCTGTTCAAGGCTTGTGCCGCCCGGCTCGGTTACGATATACGATGCGAAATACAAAACCTTTTCCAGCTGTCTCGGAGACAGGTCAAGGATAAGTCCCATTGATGACGGAACACCCTTGAAGTACCATATATGCGATACGGGCGTAGCAAGCTCGATATGTCCCATTCTTTCGCGGCGAACCTTTGATTTTGTTACTTCAACACCGCAGCGGTCGCAGACAACGCCCTTGTATCTTATTTTCTTATATTTACCGCAGTGACACTCCCAGTCCTTTGTAGGTCCGAAAATCTTTTCACAGAACAATCCGTCCTTCTCGGGCTTTAATGTACGGTAGTTTATGGTTTCGGGCTTTAACACCTCGCCGTGCGACCAGCTTAAGATGGTTTCCGGCGAAGCAAGACCGATTTTTATCGCTTCAAAACTGTTAAATTCTAACATCTAAATCCTCCATACTTTTATTATCCGATTTCGTGAATGTTAAAAATCATATTCGTCAAGGCCGTCATCAATTGCGGCGGAGCTGTCCGAATCCGAGTCGAAATCATAATCATCGTCAAAATCGCTTTCGGAGAGCATGCTGTCCTCGAGTTCGTCCTCGTCCAGCCTGTCTGACATATCGCCCTCCATATCGGGTATGAAGTCGTCTGTCACAACATCATCGTCATCATCATCAAACGATGCATCGAGGTCGATTTCCTCCATGTTATGATTCAAAATTCTGATGTCGAGTGCCAATGACTGAAGCTCCTTGACAAGTACCTTAAACGATTCGGGAACACCCGATTTCGGTATATTTTCTCCCTTTACGATAGCCTCGTAGGTCTTAACTCTGCCCACAATATCGTCGGATTTAACTGTCAGTATTTCCTGTAAGGTATATGCTGCGCCGTATGCTTCGAGTGCCCAAACCTCCATTTCACCGAAACGCTGACCGCCGAACTGAGCTTTACCGCCCAGAGGCTGCTGCGTAACGAGTGAGTACGGACCTGTCGAACGGGCATGAATCTTATCGTCAACGAGGTGATGCAGCTTCAGGTAGTACATGACACCCACGGTTACGGGGTTATCGAACTTTTCACCCGTACGTCCGTCATAAACCACGGATTTAAAGGTTTCGCTAAGTCCTGCTTCTCTGAATGCCTGCTTTATGTCATCGTCCTCGGCACCGTCAAATACGGGGGTTGCAATCTTTATAAATCTGCCCGGTCTTGCCGCATCCTTTGCCGCAAGAATCTGCTTTTTGAAGTTATCGTCTATTATTGTATTTTCAAGCTGTTCGCGTGTTTTAAGGCTTAAGCATCTGTATGCGTAACCCAAGTGCATTTCAAGCACCTGTCCGATATTCATTCGGGAAGGTACGCCCAGCGGATTAAGCACAATCTGGAGCGGAGTACCGTCCTCCAGGAACGGCATATCCTCCTGCGGAAGAACTCTTGAAACGACACCCTTGTTACCGTGACGTCCCGCCATCTTGTCGCCCACGCTGATTTTACGCTTCTGTGCGATGTAGCAGCATACAACCTCGTTTACACCGGGTGAAAGCTCGTCTCCGTTTTCTCTCGTGAACTTTCTTACGTCTACGATGATACCGTTTTCACCGTGCGGAACACGGAGCGATGTATCTCTGACTTCTCTTGCCTTTTCGCCGAAAATAGCTCTTAAAAGTCTTTCTTCCGCCGTAAGCTCGGTTTCGCCCTTTGGTGTTACCTTGCCTACAAGTATATCTCCGGCATGAACCTCGGCACCTATTCTTATGATACCCTGGTCGTCCAGATCCTTTAATGCGTCCTCGGAAACATTCGGTATATCTCTTGTGATTTCCTCAGCGCCGAGCTTTGTGTCTCTTGCTTCGCACTCATATTCCTCCATATGAATGGAAGTGAACACATCGTTCTTTACAAGCTCCTCGCTTATGAGAACAGCATCCTCGTAGTTATAACCCTCCCAGGTCATAAATCCGATAAGAATGTTCTTTCCGAGCGCCAGCTCACCGTTATCCATACCCGGACCGTCGGCAATAATATCGTTTTTCTTAACCCTTTCGCCCTCAACAACGATAGGTCTCTGGTTTATACACGTACTCTGGTTTGAACGTGTGAATTTTATAAGCTTATGCTTGTGGATTGTACCGCTGTCGCCTCTTACGACAATCATGTCGGCATCAACCTTTTCGACAACACCGTCCTCTTTTGCAAGAACAGCCGAGCCGGAATCCTTTGCGACCTTGTGTTCGATACCCGTTCCGACAATAGGTGAGTCGGTTGTGAGCAGCGGCACTGCCTGACACTGCATGTTTGAACCCATGAGCGCACGGTTGGCGTCATCATTTTCAAGGAACGGAATACAAGCCGTTACGACCGAAACAAGCTGTCTCGGTGATACGTCCATGTAATCTATCTGCGATGCCGGGACCTCAAGGATTTCCTCACGGAAACGCGCGCTGACCTTACGGCTTAAAAATCTGCCGTTTTCGTCAAGAGGCTCGTTTGCCTGTGCAACCGTGTATTCGTCCTCCATGTCTGCCGTCATGTATATAATTTCGTCCGTAACCGCGCCCGTTTCCTTGTCAACTTTTCTGTACGGAGCTTCAACAAATCCGTATTCGTTGATTCTCGCAAAGGTTGCCAGTGATGTGATAAGTCCGATGTTAGGGCCTTCAGGCGTTTCTATCGGACACATTCTTCCGTAATGCGAATAGTGAACGTCGCGGACTTCAAATCCGGCTCTTTCTCTTGAAAGACCGCCGGGGCCCAAAGCCGAAATTCTTCTCTTATGTCTGAGCTCGGCAAGCGGGTTCGGCTGATCCATGAACTGTGAAAGCTGTGATGAACCGAAAAATTCGTTTACCGTAGCTATTACCGGTCTTATATTTATGAGTGATGACGGTGTGATTATTTCAAGCTCCTGAACGGACATTCTCTCACGTACCGTTCTTTCCATACGTGCAAGTCCTATTCTGAACTGATTTTGCAAAAGCTCGCCCACGCAGCGCAGACGTCTGTTGCCGAGGTGGTCGATGTCGTCTATCGAGCCTGTGCCGTTGGCAAGTGTCAGACAGTAGTTTACAGATGCGAACATATCGTCCTTTGTGATGTGCTTCGGACTTAATTCGTCTATTCTGTCCTCAATCTGCTTCTTTATATATTCTTTCTTTTCCTCCTCGCCGAGTCCCTGTTCGTCCGCATCGTGCAGGATTTCTTCAAGAACCTCTCTGCGTACTCTGTCAACATCAACGTCGGCATCAACATCGGCATATTCCTTTAAATATACCATGTTATTTGAAAATACCTTTACTTTTCTTTCTTCAATGGTAAGATAAACAACGTTTACTCCGGCTCTTTCAATCTGCTTTGCCATATCCGCCGAAACAGTATCTCCGGCATTTGCGATAATTTCTCCCGTGCGCGGATCGGCAACCGGCTCCGCAAGAACCTTATTTCTTATTCTTGACGAGATTGCAAGCTTTTTATTGAACTTGTATCTTCCGACCTTGGCAAGATCGTAACGCTTCGGATCGAAAAACATATTCATAAGAAGCGACTCGGCATTTTCAACGTTCAAAGGCTCGCCCGGACGGAGTCTCTTGTAAATTTCGAGAAGTCCCTCATCGGTATTCGATGTCGGGTCCTTTTCAAGAGTTGCGACGATTCTCTCGTCCTCCGTAAACATCTCGAGTATATCCGCGTTTGTGCTGAGGCCCATTGCTCTCAAAAATACGGTTACGGGGAGCTTTCTTGTTCTGTCTATTCTTACGGAGAATACATCGTTCGAGTCGGTTTCGTATTCGAGCCATGCACCTCTGTAGGGAATTACGGTCGAGCTGTAGAGCGGCTTACCTGTCTTATCGCGCTGGAATTCGTAGTAAATTCCCGGCGAACGCACCAGCTGGCTGACTATAACACGTTCCGCACCGTTTATGATAAACGTACCCTGCTCCGTCATAAGCGGAAAATCACCCATAAAGATTTCCTGCTCCTTGATTTCGCCCGTTTCGGTATTGATAAGCCTTACGCTTACCTTAAGCGGAGCCGCATATTTTGCGTCTCTTTCCTTACACTCTTCAACCGTATATTTTGAATTGTAGTCCAGCTTGTAATCAAAGAACTCAAGTACCAGCTTTCCGCTGTGGTCGGTTATCGGGGAAATATCGTGGAATACTTCCTTTAATCCTTCCTCGATAAACCATTTGTATGAGTTTTTCTGAACCTCTATCAAATTCGGCATATCAAGTGCTTCCTTGATTTTTGAGTAGCTGAGTCTGACATTTTTTCCTGCTTGAACCTCATGCAACATTTAGTTAATCACCTCATCATTTTATATCAGTGTGTACTATTTAATAACCGCCCGCAAATTTTCCCTTGTAAAAATTTTGTAACATTAAGGGACTTGCATTTTGTATATTTTCATGGTATAATGCATACAATGATAACATATCGGAAAAGCGGCCTGCAGTCATTTTTAAAGACTACGATACAGTTTATTATATTATCACAAAAACAGCAGCGTGTCAATACCCAAACGCTGTTTTTTTCATGTTTTTTCCGAAAAATTCCTAAAATAATCCGGTTTCACTTGATTTAGTGCTGAAAATATAGTATAATTCGGTATATTACCGAGGATTGGAGCAGATAAATGATAACAGTAACAAACGTGAGCCTTAATTTCAGCGGACAAACGCTTTTTAAGGACGTAAATCTCAAATTCACACCTGGCAACTGCTACGGAATTATAGGTGCAAACGGAGCCGGCAAATCAACATTCCTGAAAATTCTTTCGGGCGAGCTTGATTCGACCACGGGCGAGGTTTGCGTGGATCCGAACTGCCGTATGTCGATACTTAAGCAGGATCACTTTGCATATGATGCCTACACCGTGCTTGACACGATTATCATGGGCAACAAAAAGCTTTATGATATAATGAAAGAAAAGGACGCAATATACGAAAAAACCGACTTCACGGACGAGGACGGACTCCGTGCCGCGGAGCTTGAAGCGGAATTTGCCGAAATGGACGGCTGGGAGGCGGAATCAAACGCTTCAAAGATGATTCAGGGACTCGGGCTTGATGAAAGCGTGCTTTATAAGAACATGGACGAGCTTGACGGCAACGAAAAGGTAAAGGTGCTGCTTGCGCAGGCGCTTTTCGGAAATCCCGATATAATTCTGCTTGACGAGCCTACAAACCACCTTGATATTCAGGCTATCGACTGGCTCGAGGATTTTCTTTCCGATTATCAGGGTACGGTTATAGTTGTATCGCATGACAGATATTTCCTTAATGTGGTATGCACGCATATTGTCGATATAGATTACACGCAAATTAAAATGTATGTCGGAAACTATGAGTTCTGGTACGAATCGAGCCAGCTGATACAGCGCATGATAAAGCAGCAGAACAAGAGAGCGGAGGAAAAAATCGCAGAGCTGCAAAACTTTATCCGCCGTTTTTCCGCCAATAAATCAAAATCCAAGCAGGCAACAAGCCGCAGAAAAATGCTTGACAAGCTGACCGTCGAGGAGCTGCCGGCATCGTCGAGACGCTATCCGTTTGTAGGCTTTGACATGGACAGAGAAGCAGGCAAGGACTTGCTTTTTGTTGAGGGCATTTCAAAAACGGTTAACGGCGAGCTGCTTATAAACAATATATCGTTTACAATGAATCATGATGATAAAATCGCCGTTATCGGCGACAATGAGCTTGCCGTTACGGCGCTCATGCAGATGCTTGCCGAGGAATCCGAACCCGACAGCGGAACAATCAAGTGGGGTGTCAGCACATCGCGCAGCTATTTTCCAAAGGATAATTCAAAATACTTTGACGGCTGCAGGCTAAACCTCATAGACTGGTTAAGACAGTTCAGCGCCGAGGGCTACGAAACGCAGAATGAAACGTATATCCGCGGATTTCTGGGAAGAATGTTATTCTCGGGCGATGATGTGTTTAAGGAGGTGCAGGTGCTTTCGGGAGGAGAAAAGGTACGCTGCATGCTGTCAAGAATGATGCTGTTCGGTTCAAACGTGCTTATTCTCGACCAGCCGACAAACCACCTCGACCTTGAATCCATCACAGCTGTAAACAACGGTCTGTGCGCATTTAAGGGAAACGTTATTTTCGCATCGCACGACCACGAATTTATAAATACCATCGCAAACAGAATAATAGATATAAAGGCAGACGGCACAATAGTTGACCGTATGTGCACATATGACGAATACCTTGAAATGCAGAAGGAAGGAAAGGTGTGATACTTTTATGAGTGCCGCAGACAACATATTTATAGAAAATTGCAGACAGATAATAAATCACGGTTTTTCGGACGAGCATCTTGACGTGCGTCCGCACTGGTCGGACGGCGCAAAGGCGCATACGGTAAAATCGTTCGGAATTGTAAACCGCTATGATTTATCAAAGGAATTTCCCATTCTTACGCTCCGCCGCACATATCTCAAAAGCGCAATCGACGAGCTTTTGTGGATATGGCAGAAGAAATCCAATAATGTTCATGACTTAAACAGCCATATATGGGACGAATGGGCGGACGAAAACGGAAGCATCGGCAAGGCATACGGCTATCAGCTGGGTATAAAGCACAAGTATGCCGAGGGTGAATTTGACCAGGTTGACAGAGTGCTGTATGATTTAAAGCACAATCCGGCATCGCGCAGAATTATGACAAACATATACAATCACAGTGACCTGCACGAAATGAATCTCTATCCGTGTGCCTACAGCATGACCTTCAATGTCACGGGCAGCAAGCTTAACGGTATACTCAATCAGCGTTCGCAGGATATGCTTACGGCAAACAACTGGAATGTTGTTCAGTATGCGGCGCTTATAATAATGTTTGCCAAGGTGTCGGGGCTTGAAGCCGGCGAGCTTGTGCATGTGATTGCGGACGCACACATATATGACAGGCATATTCCTATTGTTGAGAAAATAATTGAAAAAGAACCTTATCCGGCACCCAAGCTTCATGTAAACGATGTGACGGATTTTTATAAATTCACACCCGATGACTTTAAGCTTGAGGATTATAAATACCATACGCTTGAAGAAAAAATACCCGTGGCGATATAACTGAAAGGAAGTATAATATGAACATTATAGCAGCAGCCGACAGCAACTGGGCGATAGGCAAGGACGGAAAGCTTTTATACAGTATTCCGCAGGACATGAAATTTTTCCGCGAAACCACCTCCGGAAAGGTTGTGGTTATGGGCAGAAAGACGCTCGAATCTTTTCCGGGCGGCAGACCTTTGAAAAACCGCGTAAATGTGGTGCTTACGCGCAGTGCGGACTATGAAAAAGACGGCATTGTGAAATGCACCGACATTTCACGGCTTGACGATATTTTAAAGGAATATCCCGATGACGATATTTTTGTAATAGGCGGCGGAGAAATTTACAAAGCGCTCCTGCCCAAATGCAAAAAGGCATATATAACGCGCATAGATGCCGCAGCAGATGCCGACTCATACTTCCCCGACCTCGACAAAGACGGTGCGTGGAGGATAACCGATAAATCGGAACAGTTTTCCGATAACGGCATTTCATTTTGTTTTGTTACATATGAACGGGTGTAAATGTTGACAATCACACATTGCTGTGGTAAAATTAGAAATGCTTAAAAATATTGTAGAAAAAAGGGATTTTTTTATGAATGGAAATATTATAGTCGGACAGTCGGGCGGCCCGACATCGGTAATCAATTCAAGTCTTGTCGGAGTTTTAAAGGCGGCGCAGAAAGCGGACTGCAAAAAGATTTACGGCATGCGCAACGGAATTGAGGGACTTCTCGAAGAAAGAATTGCGGAGCTTAAGGAATACATTAAAAATGATTATGACGTTGAGCTGTTAAAGCGTACTCCGTCGTCATTTCTCGGCACATGCCGATATAAGCTGCCGCCGTTTGAAAAGGATTGTGCCGTATATGAAAAGCTTTTTAAAATACTCGATAAATTCGATATAAAGCACTTTTTCTATATAGGCGGCAACGATTCCATGGATACGATTGCAAAGCTTTCGGAATATGCAAAAAGCATAAACAGCGATATAACGTTTATGGGTATTCCCAAAACCATAGACAATGATCTTGCCTATACAGACCATACTCCCGGCTACGGAAGCGCCGCAAAGTACATTGCATCGGTTATTAAAGAGATTATACTCGATACCGATACCTATACGACGGATTCCGTAACGATTGTTGAAATTATGGGCAGAAACGCAGGCTGGCTCACGGCTGCGTCAGCGCTCGCACGCGCGGAAGACTGTACGGGGCCCGACCTTATATATCTTCCCGAAATACCGTTTGATTACGACAAATTCGTCAATGATATTATGGAGGTAAAAAAGCGTAAATCCTCGGCAATTGTTGCGGTTTCTGAGGGTGTGCGCGATAAAAACGGGGTGTATATATGCGAAGCACAGCAGGCAGATGTAAAGCTTGATGTGTTCGGTCATAAAATGCTCGGAGAAACGGCGCTGCTTTTGTCAAACGGCATAGCACGCGACACGGGCATGAAATCGAGAGGAATTATCCTGTCAACGCTTCAGCGCTGTGCATCTCATATCGCCTCGCTGTGTGATGTATCGGAGGCTTATGAGGCAGGTGCCGCAGCGGTTGCGGCAGCGCTTAAAGGAGAAACGGGCAAGATGACTGCATTTAAGCGTATAAGCAATGAGCCGTATAAAATACTCACCGAAACACACGATGTGGCAAGCATTGCAAATGTTGAGCGCAATATGCCGCCGGAGTGGATAACCGATAACGGCACCTATGTTTCGGAGGATTTTATAAAGTATGCGCGTCCGCTTATCATAGGCGAGCTTGCGCCGTTCATGGTTGACGGACTTCCCAGACATCTTACTATCAGAGATTAACAAAGCCCGTCTGAAAGGAAGCAATATAAAGGAATGGTTGTAACAATGGTAAAAATTTCAGACATTGATTCTAATTTTGCGGTTAAAACAAAGTCGGAAAAGGCGGATTTACATTTTTATGATGTATCAGACGAACCATTTAAACTATACGGCAGATTTAAGGAAAACGACAGATTTATGCGGCTGCCCAAGAGTAAGGGGACTTTTATTCCCCCTCTGCCGGATGCTAAAAATACCTTTGAAAGCATCATTGATTTTTCGGAAAGGAAAATGCGTGACATCACAGTTAATTTTCCATTGTACAGTGATGTAAAAAAATTGTATATCGGATTGAGTAATGATGCGTCTTTAAAAGCACCTCGGGAATATAAGAAAACGCAGCCAATCGTTTACTATGGTTCTTCAAATCGAGTAGAGGCTAACCCTTAATGAGCTTCGCCCCTCTCACACCACCGTGCATACCGTTCAGTACACGGCGGTTCAATTTATATTTCAGTATGTACTTTTAGATAGTGGTCTGTTAGTGATAGCAGACCTCTTTTCTTTAACCTGTCATTATTTATAGCAAATCTGCTGATAGCCTTTTCTCGTATTTGCACAGTTAAATGCAAGCTCAATCGGCATACCAAGTTTTACGAGTGCATCGCACCTCGTTTTTGTCTTTTTCCATTGTTTCCGGATTATTATCAAGCTCATTTATCTTGCAATGAAAGGCGTAAAAAGAAAGTAAATATTTATAGGGCAGATGATTTTTTTATTTGCCCCGTCTGCCGACTGAAAAAACACGTCCGATATGGACGTGTTTTTGTTTGGTGGAGATGAATTTTACTCAGTAATCTTCACGTCCGCCGTTTTTAATATTTGCTGTATATTTTCTTTTAACATCGGAATATCTATTTTGACGGTATTATAAGCTGAATTTATTTTATGGGATTTCATTAATACCTATAACTAATGATAAAGCTTTTAAAGCTTGTTCGTGTAAATTATAAATATTTCTAACCATGTAGTGCATATCCTCAGCTATCTGCTCCCATGTTTTGCAATTGATATACCTTGCCGTCAACAACGCTCTGTACAAATGCGGAATTGAAGCGGAAAATGAACATTGCGGATAGAGGACGGTACAGTAAAAAAACTGATATGGTAAAC
>CAJKHT010000007.1 GCA_905199755.1 uncultured Eubacteriales bacterium
AAGAATAAATCTTATGAAAGGATATAAATTCCCCGAATATGATACTCCGGTTTATGTCGGAAAGAGTGTTGCCGTATTGGGCGGCGGAAACGTTGCCATGGACGCGGCAAGAAGTGCAAAAAGACTCGGTGCCGATAATGTTTATATAGTTTACAGACGCGGCAGAGAAGAACTGCCTGCAAGAGCCGAGGAGGTTTTCCATGCCGAGGAGGAAGGAATAGAATTTAAGCTTTTGCAGAATCCGACAAAAATCCTGGGCAATGATGATGGCTGGGTAACAGGTATGGAGGTCATCAAAATGGAGCTGGGCGAGCCTGATGAAAGCGGCAGACGCCGTCCCGTGGAAATTCCGGGAAGTGAAGAAGTGCTTGATGTCGATACCGTTATTGTGGCAATCGGTCAGACGCCTAATCCGCTTATAAGAAAAACAACTGAAGGGCTTGATACAAATAAGCGCGGCTGTATTGTGGCGGACGAGACAGGAAAGACATCAAAGGCTCATGTATATGCCGGCGGTGATGTTGTTACCGGTGCGGCAACGGTTATTCTTGCCATGGGTGCGGGAAAAGCTGCTGCGGAGGCTATAGATAAAGAATTGAGTTAAGAGACAGTACAAACTTTGAAAGAGTACCTTTAGCGGGTACTCTTTTTTTATACTTGCCTGTTGTTTTTTTGCGGCAGCTTTTTAAAAACCGCATAAATAAGCCAAAATACGGGATAAGGGCTGAAAAAAATAACAGTCGCAAAAAAATCGACAGTTGAAAATGAAAATGACGGAAGATATAATATAAATCAATAACGGCGCACATTATCGGGCGTTGGATTTGAGGTTAAAGCATATTTTGAAATCTTCTTTCAATTTGATATTAACTACTGAAAAAGCAGAATGGAGATTTATATGAATAGATTAAAAAAAACATTGAAACAGTTTATTTCAAATACAAGTGTGGCATTTTTATGGGAGCTTGCATTTTTTGCAGTTGTCATTATATGTATAGTCGGATTGTTTGTAGGGTATGAATATGTAAGACGGAGTACCGATGAAATTATAGAAAAATATAATTGTGAACTGATGCTTGAACGGGTTGACATGGTTGACAACAATATTGCGGGACTTATGTCTTATATTGACACGATAACAAGAAACGGTGATTTGAGTAAAATTCAGTTTTATGATACGGAAATATCCAAGGAGGAAAAATATTTTCTGTTTGAGCTTTGCAGAAGACTCGGAAGCGTGACACTGGCAGGCTCGGAGGGAACACAGAAAATATTGTATCTTCCGGAAACACAATGCATTATATACAGCGGAACAATTTACAGCGCCCGTGAGTTTTTCAATATTGAATACGGCAGCGGCGATTTTGAAAGCTGGAATAACAATATACTTAAGTCGGAGGAGATGATTTCATATGATGAAGAGCATGATACCTTATGCTTTCGTAAAAAATCACAGCGAGGTAATGTTGATGTAATGCTGCTTGTTCCGAATTACGACTTTATTAAGGCGGATAACGGAATTGCCGAAAGCGATTTTATTATATGCGATATTAATAAAAAGCAGATTGTGTCAAAGAGCGGCAGAGATTATTCGGAGCTTTTGGAAAGTCTTGATTTTTCGCTTATAGCAAAGAACGAGAAGATAGGCGATAATATGATTACATATCAGTCTGTGCTGGGATATGACTGGAGCTATGTATCGGTGTTCGATACAAAAGGTGCGGCGGGAGCGATAGCAAGAGCGCGTATAATAATGATTATATGTGTGGTAATAAGTCTTATATCCGCAATGGCGGTGGGAAGTATTTTTATAAAGAGAAATAACAGAAGCATATATGAGCTGATGAACAGAATTAAAGTGGATAATGACGGCAGCAGGAATGAGTATGTTTATATAAGCAATGCTATGAATAAAATTATTTCTCAGAATAAAGAGAAAGAGCATATGTTCTATATGGCAAATAAAAAGCTGAAAAACAATAATTTAAGAGATGTACTGACGGGTGAAACAAATCCATCACGGATAAAGGCGGTTTTGAATGAGTATGAGCTGCTTAAAAAAAGCAGGCTTGCAATGCTTATAGAAGCGGAAATTTATGACTGTGACAGCATGTTTTACGAAGGCTCTTTCGAGGGAGAGGAAAATCTGTCGCTTGCGAAATTTATTGTTGCAAATGTGTACAGCGATTTGTACGGCAGTGATATACCGATGTACACCACGGAAAACGGAAGCGGAAAGATACTTATGGTATTCCCGGTTGACAATGACAAAAAGTGCGATAAGATACGTGAGATTGCAAAGTACGGCACGGAATTCATAAAGGAACAGCTTAACATCGGATTTAAGCTGTATATATCCGATGTACACAGTATTGAAACCGAGCTGTCAAAATGCTATTCGGATATAACAAAAATAAAGGAATACAGAACAACCGAAGAAAAGCCGGTGCTTGATATAAAGGAGCTGAAAGAAACAAAAGTGCGGTTCGGATATTATCATTATCCCGAGGAACCGGAAAAGCGGTTTATTAAGGCTCTTAAGACGGGAGATTATACGGCGGCATCGGAAACTATAGATGAAATGTTTGCGATGAACAGAGAAAACTGCTCGTCGCTCAGAATGTTAAAGGTTTTGGCGGCGAACATAGAAAATACGATTATACGAAATATTACGATACCGAGCAAAAAGATAGATGCATTTTTTACGGAGATAGACGAATTTAACGATATGCTGTCGAAAGCGGCTAATATTCTGCAGATTAAGGATGCATTACTGAAACCCGTAAAGTATGTGTGTATGAATGTGGAAAAACGTGAGGAAAGAAATGAATACAGTCTTATCAATGAGGTTAAAAGCTATGTTGACAGGAATTATTCAGACGTATGCCTTGACGTAAATTCCATAGCACTGGAGTTTGATGTAAATATTTCAAGGCTGTCATCACTGTTTAAAAAGCAGGAGGGCATGGGACTGCTCGAATACATTACAAGAATAAGAGTTGAGGCGGTTAAAAAATATATTATGAACACAGACGAGAATATTAAGGATATTGCGGAGAAAAACGGTTTCGGCAACGAAAGAACATTCTACCGTGTTTTTGAAAAATATACGGGAGAAAAGCCGGGTAATTTCCGAAAAAGATAATTATTTAGTTTTGGAGAACAGGTATGAGGATTAAACAAATAGTTTCGGTTATGTCAGTTTTATTTATGCTTGCGGCAGAATCGGCGGTTTACAGTGATGATACCTCATTGTACACGGTAATGGATTTTAATTCGCTGACTGCCGGCAAGCTCACAAATGACCAAATAAATACCGTAAAGGGAGGCTGGAACAGGATAGCATTAAGCTATAACGGCACCGAAACGGGGTATTATATTGCGGACGGAGTTTTCGGGAAAGCATCGGGAGATAAGTCGGTAATGCTTAAAAGCTCATCTGACATCAGAGAGCCGCAGTATTTACAGTTTTTCCCGAATAAAGCGGATACGGTAATCTCATCAACCGATGTATTTGATATATCCTTTGATATAGCGGTAAGCGATAATATAACGTCAAGGTATGTGATGTTCAGAGGAAAGGGCAACAATGATGCATTAAATCTGCTGCAAACGAGGGGAGACGGATTTGCGATATGCGGAAAGGTGATTCGGGAATACGGTCTTTTGGAGGCAAACAGATGGTATCATTTCAGATTTGAGCTTCAGCCGGGTACATCTGGATATACAAAAGCAAATATCTGGATGGACGGCAGGCTTGTTGCCCGCAATGAAGCAATAGGAAAGCTTAATCAGGGAGTGTTTGACTGGTTTTATATTTATACCGATGCAGGACATTCAAATGCCGTTGACGGCGAGGAAACATATTTTGATAATTTCAGCTTTGGTGTGAGACATAATTCAAAGCTGTCATCACCTGTCTTAAACAGTGCAATAAGCATGACATCGGACGGCAGGGAGGTAAACGATACCTTTTGTGCCGGAGAGTTCACGGCAACGGCGGATTTTAATACATATTCCAAGGATGCACCGATAATGCTTGCGGCGGCGCAGTACGATGCGGAGGGTATTCTGGAAAAGCTGTATTTGAATGATTATGCCGCATTTGAGGAGAATAACGGAATATATAACGGCACTTTGGAGGAAAATTTTTATATAGAAGAAGCCGAATGCAAATCTATTAAGGTGATGCTTTTCAATAAGGAAACAATGGAGCCTTATGCCAAAAGCGATATGCTTTATCCCGAAACAAAGACGGATATTATAGAAGTAAGTCCGCAGATAGGAACAGCGATAATCACGGATAATGACTTTGAGTCACTGCCGCAGGGCGAGCTTTTAAGCTATACGATAAATGAGCTTGGAATCAATGCGAAGTCAAATTCGTACACGGTGGAGCAGGAGGACAATAATAAGTATCTGCGTGTAAACAAAACCAACTCAAACGATACGCATATTGATGTGAATTTCACAAACAGTCCGAATTATCTGGTGGCACAGGCAGACTATAGGTTTGAACAATTCGGCTCGGTAATCTATCCGCTGATACTGCGTGACAATAAAACGAATATAGGCTCGGTTGATTTCGGAGTCGGAACCGTTAACGGCAGCGGTATGCTCACACTGACGGGTGGACGCAAGTATCAGCTGTATACGGGAAAATGGTACAACATGGCTTTTGCGTTTGATTTTAATAAACACACGTATGATTTTTACATAAACGGTGAAAAGGTATATGAAAATATCCCTGTTTCAAATAATAAATTTGCTGTGCCGGCAATGTGCCGCATATGGTTATATTCGGGAAACAACACTGCGGCGTTTAATCTGGATAATTATTGGATATACGAAGCAAAACAGCCGGTAAGTGATCTATCGGAGATAAAAAGCAGGTACATTTCCATTATGTCGGACGGTACGAGAGAGAAAACACTTCTTAATGGCAGGACGGCGCTTTGTATCGGAAACGGAATTATTTATTCCGACGGCAAAAAGGAGCTGACGGAAACCCCCGAAGATAAGGACGGTGATTATTATGTATCTCCCGAAACGGCAATAAAGCTGATAGGGAAAATACCTGCCGCATATAACAGTGCGAAAAAGATTCCGGTTAAGGCAGCCGCACAGCTGCGCGGTCTGCGGATATTCGAGGATAAAGAAAAATATCTTCTGATTTTTTCAAAGAGAGATTTCACGGCAGACGAGGATTTGATTAAAGAAACAGCGGTATATATGAAAAATCTGTTTCCGTCGGCAGAGGAAATACAAAGCGGTATGATGAAGAAAAATGTCCATCCGCGGATTGCGGCGGATTCAAGGACATTTGAAAGCATTAAGGAAAGCATAGCAAGCGATGCAAATAAGCTTTCATGGCATAATAAAATCATGGCAAAAGCGGATTCGCTTTTAGATACGCCTGTTGACCGATATATTCTCGGAAGTGAAAGCGGAGGTCAGAAAAATATTCTTAATGTTGTACGGAACTGGAAAAGTAAAATGCAGTGCTGGGGCTATGCATGGCAGATGACGGGCAATGAAAAGTATTTCGATGCCGCATGGAAGGAGCTGCAGTCCTGCTGCAGCTTTAAGGACTGGAATCCTGCACATACGATAGATACCGGCGAGGCATTGTTTGCGGCGGCAATAGGGTATGATTGGTTTTATGATGCATTTTCCGAGGAGCAGAAGAAATTTATTGAGGATGCGGCATATCGGCTGGGACTTTATCCTATATGGAGTGCGTATTACGGAAAGCTGCGTACCGATGCAACCTTCGGCACGCTTTCGGGCGGAAATTTTGTAAAGGACAGCTCTAATTTTAATACCGTTGTAAACAGCGGAATGGCTTGTGCGGCAATGGCATTTGCCGATGTTTATCCACAGCTTTGCTATGATTCGGTATCAAAGGCAATACAAAGCCTGAGCTATTCGCTTGCGCTGTTTGAGCCTGACGGAGCATGGGAGGAGGGCGCAAATTACTGGAATTATGCAACAAGCTGCATGGCAATACTTATCGGTACGCTTGAAGTATCATGCGAAACGGATTACGGTATTTTAGCACACCCCGGTGTGGGACAGACTCCGTATTATGCGCTGTATCTCGATTCGTATCAGGGCTTAAACAATTTCGGAGATACATGGGAGGGCAGTCATCTTGATTCGCCGCAGCTGTCGCTTTTCGGTAAATATCTTGATGATGATGCACTTATATGCGAGAGATACAACTCGCTTATCACAAAGAACAATACACCCTCGGTCTGGGATATGATATGGTGTGTACCGCAAAAGGCGGGAGAAGAACCGAAGCTGAAGCTTGATTACAAATGCGGCGGTATCGACATGGTATCGGTGCGCGGCAGTTGGAGTGACAAAAACGCATTGAATTTCGGTGCGCACGGAGGAAAAAATAATGTTTATCACGGTCATTATGACGGTGCAAGCTGGATTTTTGATTTGAATAACGTACGATGGGCGGTTGACCTCGGCATGGACATGTCAACATATGCGGGACACCCGATGAGTACCGTGTACCGCGGCAGAGCGCAGGGACATAATATGCTGGTTTTCAATCCCGATGAAAATGAGGATTTTGTATGGGCATCTGAAACGCCGCTTGTAAGATTTGAAACCTCACAAAATTCCGCAATTGCGGTTTATGATAACAGCGAGGGCTATTCAAAATGGTGTAAAAACGTTACGAGAGGCTTTTATATAGGCGATAACAGAAGAAGTCTTACGGTGAGAGACGAATTTGAAGTGCTTTCCGATGATACGGACGTGTACTGGTGTATGCAGACGAAAGCAAAGGTCAGCACAGACGGCAACAAAGCTGTTCTCACCCAAAACGGCAAAAAATTGCAGATTGAGTTTAAAACGGATGCGGAGGAGTTTACCGTTTCAGCCGAAAAGGCTGTGCCGATAAACGGAACGGTTAAAAATGACTGGATGACAGATGATTCCGATAAAACGCGTATTACATTTAAGGCGAAGGCAAGCGGCTCATGCTATATAGAAGCGAAGCTTTCGGCGCCGGGAGAGGACGCAGCACTGAGCGGAATGCTTGATATGCCGATAGCGGCATGGACAAATGAATGATTCGGTGGCTGTCGGTGAGGACTGTCACGGAGTTATATAAAAATAATTGCCGCATAAGCGGCGGAACGGAGGATTTATTTATGAAGTTTTTTAAGAAAGCGGCGGCATTGGCGGCAGCAGTGTCAATGTTATGTTCATTGATACCGTCATGGACGGCTTCTGCAAGCGAGGTGACTCAGATTACTCACAGCACAATAAGCTTTGATTCATTGGCTGAGGGCGAACTGACGGAAACCGCACTCAGCGGCATAAAAGAGGATTGGAATCGAGTGGCTCCGTTTAACGGAGGTTCGGAGGTTGTGAGCGGAATACTCGGCAAAGGGGCGGATGACCGTTCGGTAAAATTTACATCAAACGGTGCGGAACAGCTTTTATGTCTTTACCCGACCGCTGCATATAACACAATCAGCAGTGATGTGAGAATACATTTATCATTTGATATGGCTGTGAGCGGATATGAAAAACAGCAGCAGGTGATTTTCCGCGGTAACGGTAACAGTGATGCGGTAAACCTTATAGGAAACCGCGGTGACGGAATTGAGATAGGCGGTAAGGTAATAAAGGATACAAAATATCGTCTGTCGGCAGACGGATGGCATAATTATGACTTTTTGATTTATCCCGGAGGTACATCAAGATTAACATATGTTGTTGCAGCTGTGGACGGAAATGTTATTTCGAAACATTATATATCAAAGCTGCGCAGCGGTGTATTTAACTGGCTGTATTTCAGACAGAGTCAGGCAGCGGGAGACTATATGTACATAGATAACGTTGATTTTACTATTGACGATGACAATAAAGTAGAACCGTATGTTTTGAACGATTATTCCGTTGATTTTGACAGCCTTGATACGGGAGACATCAGTACAGCGAAAATTCAGGCAGTCAAGGACGGCTGGAAAAGCATTGCTTTTGACTATGGAAAGACCGAAACGGGATATTCGGTGGTTGACGGTGCATTAGGAAAAAATGCAGGTGATAAGTCTTTGAAATTAAGGAGCACCACCGACATAAAGGATGCGCAGTATGTGCAGTTTTTCCCCGAAGCAACGGCAACGAGCATATCTTCAAACTCTGTAATTGAAATATCTTTTGATTTTGCCGTAAGTGACAATACAACAGCAAGATATGTAATGTACAGAGGAAACGGAAACAGTGATGCATTGGCTCTGCTGCAGACAAGAGGAGACGGCTTTGCGGTTTGCGGAACGGTTATAAGGGATTACGGTCCGCTTCAGGCAAATAAATGGTATAATTTCAAGTTTGAAATACAGCCGGGAATTGATGATAACAATAAAACAAAAGTAAATGTATGGATGAATAACAGGCTTATTTTTAAGTCGGAAAACATAAGTCGTCTTGACAACGGTGTATTCAACTGGTTCTATCTTTATAACGATGCCGGACATGCAAATGCTGTTGACGGCGAAGAAACGTATTTTGACAACTTTAAATATACCGTAACAAACTGGGCAACAATTTCATCACCCGAATTTACATATGATCCGGAAAATCTCTACAGCACGGATTTCAGCAATCCTCCGGAGGAAAATAAATTCCCGAACGGATTTGGCGGAGGAGCTCCGGGAAGCACGGGCTTAGAGCCGGAAACAGTTTCGTATGTAACGGGAATCGGCGGCAGAGCATCGGACGATTACAGTATGAAAGTTGCAACGAGCGGCAGCAGTACAAGCACAAACTATGCACCGTGGTTTAATATACAGCCGTCAAATCTGCTCACCACTTCAAAGAACAGAGAAATAGGCGCAGGCGTTTCGCTGCTTATAAATGACAGCAATAACCAGGGACGCTTCAGAATGCATTTTATAGATTCGGCAGGAACATGGTTTGAAGCAGTAACGGTATCCGGCGGAGGTACTGTTGCGGTAAATAATAATAAGACAGTTGTAGATAAAAAAGTGAAGCAGGGTGAATGGATAAGGCTTGATGTAAAATACAATCCTTCAAGCAATACATACAGTGTATGGCTGAACGGCGAGAAAATCTGCGAGAATGTGCAGACGACTCTTGCAAAAAATATAAACCGTTACAGAATGGATTATTACATCGGTTCACCTACAAAGTACAGTGAATTCTACCTGGACGATGTTGATTTATATACACTTGATTATAAGACTGTGGCTGACTCATCAAAAATTGCGGTAACCTCGGCTGACAGCACAAAAACAATAGTAAACGATGATGAAATACTGCTTCATGATACAATGACCGTATCGGAATTGCTTGCAGGCGGAGTAAATACGGACAGTACAAGTACAAAGAAGGTTTATACAGACGCTTCATGCACCGCCGAAGTATCGGAAAACAGTGCAATAGCTGACGGAAACGTTTTGGTTGTAAGCGGCGGCGGCTTGTATTCGTACCATGCCCTTTATAATAAAGGCAAAGGATATACGCTTAACAGCTTTGCGACAAAGGTTAATGATGAAGCCTCGGGAAGTGAATTTGCCGTAGGTACGGTTACGGCTGAGGCAGAGTTTACCACATATACCTCCGATATACCGGTTAATGTACTGGTGGCGCAGTATACCGATAAGGGACAGCTTATCAGGCTGGCACTCAAAAACACGGTTAATATCGAAGGAACACTTGATGAATTCAAGGGTTCAAAAGCAACCGTTTCATCGTCATTGTCAATAGACAGCGATGAAAATACATATGTAAAAGCGATGCTCTGGGATAAGGAAACATTAATTCCGCTTGCGGCGGCAATTAAGCTTGTTCCCGCGTCAAAAAGCAACATTACAACTCTGAAAAAGCGTTACCCGGGTTTTACAAACAAAGCAGCTACATTCAGCTTTGATGACGGAAGAAGTGAGGACGCACAGCTTATAGAGGTATTTAACGAATACGGTGTACACGGTACATTTAACCTTGTTTCCGACCAGAATATTCTGAAAGATGCCGATGATGCGCAAAAGGCGTATGTAAAGGATCTTTACAAAGGTCAGGAAATAGCAAATCACGTAAAATCACATCCGCATATGGATCAAACGGGAAATGTGGGCCCTATGGAGGTTTATATTGCGGACAGCGCCTCATTTATTCAAAAGATAAATGAGGGAAAAGCGGAGCTTGAGGACATTTTCGGTGAGGGAACCGTAAAGGGCTATGCATGGCCGTATAACGATCCTACCGTATATCTTTCAAATCCCGGCGAGGAGGCACAGGCTGTATCGGATTATGTAACTTCATCTAAGGATATTGCGTATGCAAGACGCACGGAAACAACAGGAGGCTTTGACGTACCCGAAAATTTTCATGAATGGAAATTTACAAACCACTACAGTGCGTTGCCGAGCATAGGCGATAAATTTTTTGAAGATACCTCGGATGAGCTTCGGCTGATGTCGCTTTGGGGACACAGCTACGAATTTTCGGGAAATGCCAAAGTAACGCTTATATCGGATTTCCTTGCAAAAGCAACCGAAAGCAATATATGGATACCGACAAACATTGAATATGTAAATTACATAAATGCAATGAACAGCGCTGTTATAGGAGATAACAGCATAACAAACAATTCCGATGTTGATTTATATTTCATTGTCAATTATAAGCCGATAAAGGTTGAGGCAGGCAGCACATTCTATTTATATGAGCAGGAAATGAGTACAAAACCGACGGTATTCCTCGCAGGTGATTCCACCTGCGAGGACTATCCGGCAGATGACCGCCCGATAGAAGGAATTACCGGCTGGGGAACAAAGTTTGTCGATAAGGTAAGCTTTAATGTGGATAATCGTGCAAAAAGAAATGAAAGCACAAAAACCTTTAAGACGAAATTTGCACAAATCATTGAGGACGGTAAAAAAGGCGATTATGTATTCATTCAGTTCGGACATAATGACAGCATGACAGCACGTCCGGAAAGATACTGCACGGAAAGCGAGTATAAAGAAAATCTGACCGAATACGTGACAGCGGCAAGAGAAAAGGGCATGATTCCGGTATTTCTCACAAGTACAAGGGGAATTGCCGCCTTTACCGACTATACATTGCCCGACGACGGCGTTGACGTATACCGTAATGCAATGACAGCTCTCGGAAAAGAGCTTAATGTAGTAACCTTAAATGTATCGGAAAAGCACAGAGAATTTTTAAAGACTCTCACATTAAGCGAAGCACAGGAGTACTACTGCACCGGTGATACAACCCATTTTAACGAAAAAGGCGCAGAGATGTTTGCATCGATAGTTGCCGGGGCAATAAAGGGCAGCAACGCATTGGGATTAAGCTATTACGTAAAGTAAATAACAAAACAGAAAGGAAATGTTTATGAATAAAAAAATAAAATCAATCATCGGCGGTGTGATGAGCGCCTCGATGATAATTTCAGCATTGACCGGCTGCGGCGGAAAAAAGGATGAAGCGTCAAGCGATTCAATCGTGTATTGGATGGAGCTTCCGTCAGCCGCAACAGCATTGGTAAGCAATTACGGTGAAACCGCTTTTGCAAAGGAATGGCAGAAAAGATGTAACGTGACGGTTGAATTTCAGCATCCGCCGCAGGGACAGGCAGGGGAAAAATTCAATATAATGATGGCATCGAAAAATCTTCCCGATGTAATTCAGTACAAATGGGCAAATTATCCGGGCGGTCCCGAAAAGGCTATTAAGGACGGAAAAATAATTTCTCTCAACAGCTATGTTGAGAAATATGCGCCTGAGTTTGAGAAATATCTGGAGGAAAACCCCGAGATTGCGAAAATGTGCAAAACAGACGACGGAGAAATATTTGCTTTTCCGTTTATCCGCGGAACAGACTCCTTGTGTATAACTCAGGGACTTATCGTTCGCAAGGACTGGCTCGATGAATTGGGAATAGAAGAACCCGAAACAATTGACGAATGGGAAAATATGCTTGTGAAGTTCAAGGAGGCAAAGGGACTTGAGTCTCCGTATGATATTCAAGCATGGATATTCCAGGAGGGGGCTTTTTCGGGAGCGTACGGAGTTAAAAACGGATACTATGTAGAGGACGGAAAAGTAAAATTCGGTCCCTGCGAACCCGGATTTAAGGATTTTGTCGCAAAAATGAATGATTGGTATTCAAGAGGTCTTATAACGCCCGACATTGCAACACTTGACGGAAAAGCAATTGATTCCGATATACTTTCGGGAAAGACAGGCGGTGCATTCGGTGCTTTGGGCGGAAGTCTCGGCAAATGGCTTGCAGGCAAGCCGGACGATAAGTTTGAGCTTACCGGTCTTAAATATCCTGTTCTTAAAAAGGGTGATAAGCCGAAGTTCAATTCGCATCAGCTTGCATGCCCGAGTGATTTTATAGCAATTACGTCAAGCTGCAAGGATCCCGACAAGGCGGCAAAATTTTTAAGCTACGGATATACGGACGAAGGAAGAATGTTCTTTAACTTCGGTATTGAGGGCGAAAGCTATGATATGAAGGACGGCTATCCCACATATACGGAAAATATAACAAAGAACAGTGAAGGCTACACAATGTCAAATATGCTTGCGCAGTATTGTCAGGCATTCGCACAAGGCCCGTTCATTCAGGACGAAAGATATTATGAGCAGTATGCAGGCTTGCCCGAACAGCAGGACGCATGGCAGAAGTTTGCCGAAAGCGACGGTATAAACAGAACGGTTCCCTATATTTATTTCAGCGAATCGGAAGCAAACGACCTTGCAAAGAAGAGCAATGCAATAGGAACATATATTGATGAACAGCTTTGCAAATATATTATGGGTGTTGAACCTATGGATAATTACGGTCAGTTTACGAAGAAAATCGAGGATTTGGGGATCAAGGAAATTCTCGCATCAAAGCAGGCAGCATACGACAAGTATTTGTCAAGATAACGGCAATTCAAAGGATTGGAGGACAGCTTAGATGAAAGCTGAAAAAAGGGTAACGGGAGCAGCTCCTTTCGGTTACAGATTAAGAAAGGATTTGTGGAAATATAAAAGCATATATCTGATGGTTATTCCGGTTTTGCTTTATTACATAATTTTCTGCTATAAACCTATGTACGGCGCGGTCATAGCATTTCAGGACTATTCCGTTGCGGACGGAATTATGGGAAGTCCGTGGGTAGGTATGAAGCATTTTAAGGATTTTGTAATGGAGCCCGATTTCTGGAGACTGATAAAAAACACTCTTGCAATAAGCATATACGGATTGATTTTCGGATTTCCGGCACCTATAATATTTGCTCTGCTGCTTAACGAAATACGGCAGAAAAAATTTAAAAGACTGGTACAGACAGCGTCATATCTGCCGCATTTTATTTCAATAGTGGTAATCTGCGGTATGATAAGCAACTTTGTGGCGCGTGACGGCTTTATTTCAATATTGTTTGCAAGAATAACGGGAAGAGAGCCTGTAGCGATGCTGTCTAACAAAGCTTATTATCTGCCCATATATATCATATCGAATATATGGCAGGGAATGGGCTGGGATGCTATTATATATATTGCGGCTCTTGCGGGAGTGGATGCATCTCTTTATGAAGCAGCCTCAATAGACGGTGCGGGAAAATGGAAACAATTACTGCATGTAACGCTGCCCTCCATAATTCCTACTATAATAATTATGTTTATACTGCGTATCGGCTCGGTTTTGAATGTCGGATACGAAAAAACTCTTCTGCTCTACAATCCGCTTATATATGAACGCGCGGATATTATATCAACGTACACTTACCGTCTGGCGTTCAGCGGACAGCAATGGAGCTATACTACCGCAATAGGACTGTTTAATTCCGTTATAAACTTTATGCTTGTGGTGATAGTAAATAAAATATGCGATAAGGTTAACGGAACATCGCTGTGGTAACAAAGGGGAGGAGACAGACATGAAAATTAAACGAAGTACGGGTGAGAGGATATTTGAAGTATTGAATATCTCGGTGATGCTTGTTATAATATTGATAATGATTTATCCGCTTTTGTACGTCATTTTTGCTTCTTTGAGCGATGCAAACGGTTTGCTTGCGCAAAAGGGAATTTTGTTAAGACCTGTCGGCTTTTCGGTTGAAAGCTACAGAATGATGAGCAAAAACCCAATGATACTGCGCGGATACATGAACACAATATTTATCGTTACGGTCGGTACGGCAATAAACATAATTCTGACGGCAATGGGAGCATATGTTCTTTCCTGCAAAGGTCCTATGCTCAGACGTCCCATTATGATTCTGATAGTTATAACCATGTATTTTTCGGGAGGAATGATTCCGTTTTACTTCACGGTTGTAAATCTCGGATTGGAAAACAGCATTTGGTCTCTGATACTTCCGAGTGCACTTAATACATTCAATCTTATAGTTATGCGCACCTCCTTTGAGGCGGTTCCCGAATCCTTAAAGGAAAGTGCATATCTGGACGGCGCAAGTGATATGAAGATATTATTCAGAATAATACTTCCGCTTACAAAAGCGACTCTGGCAGTACTTACCCTGTACTATGCCATAGGACATTGGAACTCGTGGTTTAATGCGGTACTGTTTATCAATGACCGCGCAAAATACCCGTTACAGCTTGTATTGCGTGAAATTTTGCTGCAAAACGATACAAGCTCAATGTCATCAAATGTAATAAGCGAGGATCAGTTTGCGATAGGCGAAACGATAAAATATGCGGTTACGGTTGCGGCAACGGTTCCCGTACTGTGTATATACCCGTTTTTGCAGAAGTATTTTGAGAAAGGAGCCCTGCTGGGTGCGATAAAAGGTTAAGGATAAATTCGCATAAGGCAGAAAGAAAAGTTATGAGTAAAAGAAGAGTAAAATTTATTTCTCTGCTGGCGGCTGTGCTGTTGTCATTCGGCACGGCTGCTTTGGCTGCTGAAAACATAAAATGTACCGTTACGGGAGACAGAATAACGGTCTTGGGAACGGGTACGGGAGCTGCGGTGAGCGTTTTGGTTTTTCCACAGCGGGAAACAAGTGATAATATAACGGACAGCGTTATTACGGATAATAAGCATCTTGCGTTTAATATTAAGGCATCGGGCGGCACGCTGTCGAAAAGCTTTATACTGCCCGACTGCTTTGTGTCGGGCGAATATAAAATGCTTTGCTTTGACGGTGCAAAAACCGATGAAGTGAGGTTTATATACTATTCCGCGGAGCTGGACACTTTATCGCAGCAGATTTCGGCGGAACAGGATGCTGCCGCAAAGAAAGAGTTGATAAAGAATAATGCCGGGATTATGGGAACAGATGAAAATGACAGTGAGCTGTTTTCGAAAATACTTGAAAACTACACTTCATTAAAAGAAAATTACAGCGAAATTATGGCTGTGTATGCGGTGAAAAAAGACCGTCTCGCGGATATTGTAAGATTTTTCGGCAGTGAGTACGGTATGGATAAGGAAAAATATGACGCACTTAGTGACGGTGCAAAGCAAAGCCTGTCGGATATGCTTAAGGCGGCGGAAATATCCGATTTAAAGGCAGAGTATAACACATGCTTCAATAAGGCGGTTATTAAGGATATAAAGAACAGTGAGGATTTGTTAAAGGTACTCAGGGAGGAAAAAGCGGATTTCGGATATTATGATTTGCTATCCGATACGGATAAAAATTCTGTGCTCAGGAGTATTTTAAATAATATGCCCGAGTCCGCGGATAAGCTTGCCGATGAGTTTTATCGGAAGTGTACGGAGGCATACAACAATTCCAAAAGCAGCGGAAGCACCACCGGCGGAGGCGGTGGCGGCGGTACCGGCGGAGGCTCGCACTCATCGGCAGGCAGTGCGGTGGGAGGTACTGTATTGATAGACTCCAAAAACGGCCCTGCTGCGCCGAAGAATGAGGAAACGGAAAAGGAAGCGCTTTATGATACAAAAAGTCACTGGGCGGAAGCGTACATAAGAGAACTCTATGAAAGCGGTATAATAAACGGATATGAGGATAAAAGCTTTCGTCCGGACAACAGCGTTACCCGTGCGGAGTTCGCATCAATGACCGTTAAGGCTATGGGAATGAATGATGAAAAATCGTCCGCTGCGGCGTTTGGCGATGTTGCGGTGTCGGATTGGTTTTCGGGTTATGTTTCGATACTGTCCGAAAAGGGAATAGTTACGGGTGATAACGGATATTTTAGACCGTATGATGAAATTAAGCGTGAGGATATGGCGGTTATTATATACCGTATGTTAAAATATAAAGAAACCGAGCTTGAAGAAACCAAAAGCTTTGCCGATATCGGCACGGCAGACGATTATTCGGTATCTGCAATCGAAGCGCTCGGCGGCTCGGGAATTCTCACGGGAGATGAAAATAACAATGTAAATCCGCACAGCAGTCTGACAAGAGCCGAGGCGGCAGCGGTATTATATCGTATAGTACACGGAATTTTACAGTGAGAGGTGCAGATGAATGAATTTTAAATTATCATTAAAAATATTTCCGTGCATATTAGCGGGAATTTTTGGGATATGCTGTCACAGCGTATTGGCGGACGACGGCTTTGTTTATACCGAAACGGATAAAAAAACCGCCGTAAACGCTGAGGCGGATGCGCTTTTAAACGGTATCATGGGACATTCCGCGCGCGGAGCTACAAGAGCGGGCTTTGTAAGTGACATAGTTGAGCTTGCAGCACCGTTTTCGGCTGAAGAAGTTACGGTTCCCGACTTTCAGGATGTATCCGTAAAGGAAGACTATGCACCGTATATTCACGGTGCCGTGTCTATGGGATATATATCTCCGGGCGAAGCTTTCAGACCGAACGAGAATATCACATTTTATGAGGCATTGAAGATTATTGGCTGCGCACTAAATTATGAGCGGTATGCGGAGCTTAAGGGCGGCTGGCCGATGGGGTATCTTGAAGCGGCACAATATGCCGGAATACTTGAAGGTGTAAAAATAAATGATGAGTATTTAACCGAAGACGATGCATTGATGCTCATTTTCAATATGCTTAACGCACACCCTCTCGAAAGCGGAAATAAGCAATTGTCGGTAAGCTACGATTCTTTGCTGAAACAAAGATACAATGTGTCGTCCGTAAACGGAATATTGTATGAAACACCTGAGGGAAATCTCATGTCGGCGGAAATAAACAAGCAAAGCAATACAATAAAAATAGGCGAAAACCGTTTTAATATTGATGCCGACAAATCATATGATGAATTTTTGGGATATAATGTAAATGCATATTATGACGAGGACGATAATCTTGTTGCAATTGCGGCGACGGAAAAAAATGTTACGGCACAATTTGATATGGATAATGCTTCGATGCGGTCAGATACGGAACTCGTATATGAGGGTGACACTAAAAATAAAAATTTGAAGCTGGATTCGTCCTATAATGTTTTATATAATGATTTTGCGGCACAGAAAAAGCTCTCGGATTATATTGGAAACTGTGAGGGCAGACTTGTGCTTATCGACAGCAATAATGACGGAAAATACGATACCGTGAAAATATGTGCGGTTTCATATCTGGTAGTAAAGAACGTGTCAAGAAGTACAAGAATTATATATGATGAAAACTCCCCGCAAAATTCGGTTGACTTATCCGATGAAAAAGGAATTTATATAATTAACGGTGTACGCGGCAGAGAAAAATTCCTCGATATAAAGGCGGACTCGGTATATGAAATTTACGCATCGGAAAATAAAAAGAAAATTGAGGCAAATCTTCTTGAAAAAAAGCTTGCCGGAACGGTGCGCGGAGTGTCCGAAAATAAAATCACGATAGAGGGCGCGGAGTATGAGACCACACCGTATTTTGAAGCATATTACAGAACGGGCTTTAAAGCGGGAGATGAGGGTACATTTACCGTTGCATCGAACGGAAAAATAGTAAATGTATCAAAAACCGATACAGCTTATTTGTACGGCTATATGGCAAGCCTTATCCGCGATACAAACGAGGATAAGATATATGCCAAAATATTTGACGAGGAGGGCAATTTTAATTATCTGACATTTGCAAAAAAAGTAACTCTTGACGGCAAGGCACTGTCGCGTGAAAAGGCATATAACAGCTTAACGGCAAGCACGGCATTTTCCGCGCAGCTTGTACGGTTTGCAAAAAAAGACGGCGAGCTTGTCATGCTTGACACAGCAGAGGAAGAAAGTGATACTGTGCTGGGCAGTGACAAGCCGAAAAATAATTCGCTTACACACTTTATATTTGACTCGGATTCATTTTACTATAAGTCGATAGCAAATGTAATGTACCCATATTTCAATGTGTCCGCATCAAAGGTATTTGTAATACCGAGCGATTTGTCAAATGCGGAGGGGTATAAGATTACCAATTATTCATTCTTTACCGACTTGAAAACCTATACGGGATTGCAGGTGTATGATTTGCAGCCGTCGGGCAGTGCAAATGTTGTAATAAGCCGTTCGGATTCGATTCTTCCGGATATATCGGAAATGGCATCATCATTCATTGTGGATAAAATAGTTTCGGCATATTATGAGCCTGAGGATAAAACACTCAGCTACATATACGGCTGGCAGAATAATAAATTTATATCATACTACATTGATGAGGATATATCGCTTAAAAAGGCTTCGGGAGAAACAATCGGCTTTGGTGATATAATAAGATATTACGCAGAGGGCAATATTATCAGAAAGCTGGTATGCGACTTTGATGCCGATGAAAATGTTTTTGCGCGAAATGCCGTATCCGGTGCGGCAACCTTCAATACAGGAAATATGGGAGTGAATTATCAGATCGGACGTGCATATACGCTTGAAAACGGTTATGTGTATATGACAGACGGTTTGGACGGAGAATATAAGGTATCGTTCTTAAGGAATTTCCCGGTAGGAACGAACAATATAGCGATAGTAAATCTTGCCGATAAAAACATAGTGACAGGCTCATTAAGTGATGTCGGCACATATCAGACCGTCGGTGAAGAAGCGGACATTATTCTGCTGCGTCAAAGACAGCTGTCAACAAACGGATGCTTTATATACAGGAGGTAACAGCGGTATGAATAATAATATAATAAGAAATATTTATCGTATTGCCGCAGTATTTACGGCAGTATGTACTTTGAATTTCGTGCCGGTTCCTGTATCGGCACAGCAGGAGAATGTATATCTGTATGAGGATTTCAACTCCTACCCGACGAATGAATCGGAAACAAAGCTTGCATATGAAAATTCCGTTCCGTATGTTGCGGATATGGGCGGAAAAAATAAGGGAATACGTGTGAAAACGGGGATTTCCAAGGGCAAGCTTTCGGCTGTGTGGGATTCTGTTTCGGAAGATACGGTTATAGCATTTGACATAAAGGAGAGCGTTGAAAAATCTGCGGTTGACATAAGTGTACTTGACGGCGGAAAATCGGAGATTGTGCTTATAAGTGCTGATGCCGACGGAAACCTGAAAACCTATGACGGAAAGCGTATAGGCGGAATAGGCTTTGAAACAACAAGCAATATAGCACTGCGTATAGATTCCGAGGAGGAAGAATATGATGTGTTTGTGAACGGAAGATGTGTGCTGTCGGGCTGGTATCTGCCGAAACGCAGTATTAATGTCGGCGGTATTTCGTTTTCGTTCGGTTCGGGAGCGGAGCTTAAATCCGAGGTATATCTCGATAATGTGAGAGCATACAGCGGTACAAACGTAAATAAAAAATTCTCACCGTCCGCATACAATGATGAAACAATAGATATTATTGAGCTTGAAAATGCGATGGGAAATACCATAATCACGAGGAATGATTTTGAAAGCATCCCCGACGGTCCGGTGGAAAGTCTTTCAAAGTATTGCGATGTGGGAATAAATCTTAAAGGAAACCTCCTGACAAAAAAGACAGAGGGCAATAAGGGCTATATCGAGTGGGAAAAAAATCTGGCTGACGATATGCATATGGATAAAAGCTTTTCAAATGATTTGAATTATCTGGTAATCCAGGCAGATTTCAGATTCGGAAGCTTTGGAGCAACGGTAAATCCGTTTATAATGCGAGACAATGTTTCGGGAGTATCACAGGTGGATGAGGGCCCGCTTTCGATAGATTCGTCGGGAAAGCTCACCGCAAACGGCTCGATAACCGTTGAGCAGCTGAAGCTCAATAAATGGTATAATATTGCCATTGCGGCAAATTTTCCGCAGCGGACGTATAGTGTGTATCTTGACGGTAAGCTGAAAGCTGAAAATGTCAGCTTCAGACAGACAGGCTTTAAAACTCCGAGAATGGTGCGTATATGGGCATACGGCAGCCTCGGCGTTATTATGGATTTGGATAATTACTTCATATATGAAGCGAAAGAGCCTGTTGAAAATCTTGATGAAATCGAGTCGCAGTGGGTGTCGATTATGTCTGACGGAACGCGTGAGACGGCAATGCTCAGCGGAAAAACCGCAATTTCAATTGCAAACGGAATAACGTTTGTGAATAATAAACGGGAAAAGAATGATAAACCCGATGCGCATGACGGAGATTATTATGTAAGCAGAGATACCGCGGCAAAGCTTCTCGGAAATCTTCCGCAGGAGTATGACGGCAGCAATGAAATACCGCTTAAAGCTGCGGCGGAAAAGGTCGGATTAAAGGTATATGAGAATGAATCGAAATATCTTTTGATATTCTCCGAAAATGAGTTTAAAGCAGACGATACGCTTATCAGCGAGGTATCGACCTATATGAAAATGGCTGTGCCTGCTGCGGAAGATGTAAAGGCTGATTTTGAGAGAATGAATGTTGCACATCCGAGGGTTGTTGCCACAAGTGATATGTGGGACAATGTAAAAGAGCTTATAAAGAACGATGAAGAGGTTGCATCATGGCATAAAAAGATTATTGCAAGAGCCGATTCTCTGCTTAATAAGGAGGTCGACTATTACCATTACGGGTTGCAGCAAAATATCCTCAGTGTGGCGCGTTACTTTAAAGAAAAAATGGAAGCATGGGGTTATGCATGGAGAACCACGGGGGACAGAAAATATGCGGATGCCGCATGGGCGGAGTTTAAATCCATATGCGAATTCCCCGACTGGGACCCTACCCATATCCTTGATACCGGTGAGCTTTTGTACGGCTCGGCCATAGGATATGACTGGATGTATGATACGTTCACCGATGAACAGAGAAAGATTATAGAGGAGGCAACATTAAGATTAGGCATACAGGTTGTGCGGAGTGCGTATTACGGAAAGCTTCACACATCTGACAGATTCGGCTCACTTTCGGGCGGAACGTTTGTATGCGGCAGCACGAACTTCAATGTGGTGGCAAACGGAGGAATGACGGCTGCATGTGTAGCGTTCGGAGACGTTTATCCCGAAGAATGTTTTGACGGAATTTCAAAGGCGATACAAAGTCTCGGATATATGCTGCCTAAGTTTGAACCCGACGGCGCATGGGAGGAGGGTCCGAACTATTGGGGCTATACAACGGAGTATCTTGCGAAAATGGTATCCGCACTTGAAACAGGCTGCGGTACCGATTATACAATATTGTCACACCCCGGTGTGAACAATACACCGTACTATGCAATGTATCTTGATTCATATCAGGGCATCAATAACTTCAGTGACTCTGCAAGAGGAATGCAGTGGAATACACCGCAGCTCGGAGCTTTCGGTAAATATATGAATGAAAAGGCTTTTACATATATGAGATATGCGCAGATAACCGAAAGAAACTGCCAGCCGAGTATGTATGATATTTTATGGTTTGATGAATCCGCAAAGCAGGAAAAGCCTGTTCTTCCTCTTGATAATACAGTCAGCGGACTGGATATGATAAGTATACGAGAGGATTGGGATAAATCCGATTCGCTCTATCTTGGCGCTCACGGCGGTAAGAATAATGTTTATCATGCTCAGTATGACGGCGGCTCGTATGTGTTCGACCTTCTGGGCGAGCGCTGGGCGGTAGACCTGGGCATGGACGATGCAACATATGTAGGCAATCCTGCCTCATCGGTATACCGCGGAAGAGCGGAAGGACATAACATGCTGGTATTTAATCCCGATATGGACCCTGATTTCATACTCGAATCATATACACCGTTAACACGTTTTGAATCGAAACCGAAAGGCGCAATAGCCGTATATGACAACAGTCAGGGCTACAGCAAGTGGTGCAGCTATGTAACAAGAGGTTTTTATGTCGGCGATGAAAGAAGAAGCATGACTGTACGTGATGAATTTGCCGTAAATGCGGGCAATGAGCCTACGGAGGTTTACTGGAATATGCAGACTCCGGCGGATATAGAAATTGACGGTCATAAGGCAATTCTGACTATTAACGGAAAAAAATTGCAGGTAGAGGTTTCATCAAATGCGGAAAATTATGAGCTGCTGGCAATGAAAGCGGAACCGTTGCCGGGAACACCAAACCCCGATTTTATGGCAAGAGATAAGGATAATAAGCTTGTAATAAAGCTTTTGTCAAACGGCGAGGATTGCTATATTGAGGTTAAGATGTCGGCATTGGGAGAAAAAGCAGCCGAAACGGGAATGATAAATCAGCCGATAGCGGACTGGACATTGCCCGACGGCGAGCTTATAAAGCGCGGCGATTCCATGCTTAAGAGTATAAGTGCCGACGGCAAGGAGCTTTCCAATTTCAGACCGAACCTTACAAAATACACAATAGGCGTGCTTGATGGAAATCCGATGCCGCAGATAACAGCCGCTTCGGATAACGGAAAGGTTGAAATCAAGCAGGCGGAATCAACTGATGACATTACGGTTATAACAGCCTATGATGCTGGCGGAAACTTTAAAACTGTTTATAATGTCGAATATAAAAAGCTGTCAATTCCGGCAGATGTTTTCGGTATGACGCGTAATGTAGTATATGATTTACAGGTAAGCTCAACTCCCGAGGAGGCAAACTTCGGAGCAAATATGCTTGACGGAGATTTAGGCACACGCTGGGCATCGGAGGGTGTCGGCGAATCGGCAATATTCGATTTGGGCAGCGTCAAGGACATTGATGCATTTGCATTCGCGTATGAATGGGGCGATCAGCGTCATTACAGCCTTGAAATTGAGGTATCCGAGGACGGTGAATACTATGTGCCGGTATGGAGCGGAGTAAGCTGCGGATATACCGATGAATATGAAAAGATAGAGCTTGATGAACGTGTAAAGGGAAGATATGTTAAGCTTATCGGAAACGGTAATACCACCAATAACTGGAACGGTGTGCGTGAATTTGCAATATTGACGCGCAAATAAAACGGCAAACAATATATCACAGCGGCGGATTTATGCTGCCGCTGTGACGGAAAGGAGCTATTAGTATCAAAATGAGAAAAATCAGAAAAATTTTAACGGCAGCTCTGATAAGTATATCTGCAATTGCCGCTTTAACGCTCACATCATATGCCGAAACAATCCAAAGGGAAATAAATGTGGATTTTCAGGGCTGTGAAGACGGCATAATTGACAATGTTGACATTCAAAACGCAAAGGACGGCTGGCAGAGGATAGGCATGCAGTCCGCATCAAAGGGAGAATGGCGCATTGTTGACGGTTTTCTGGGTAAGGAATCGGGAGATAAATCCATGAAAATATCGGCGGACGAGACCTCCGGCGAACAGGCACTGCAATTCTTTCCCACAGCGGATATAGCAACCTTAAAGTACGGAAATAAGATAACAATATCCTTTGATTTTGCCACCTCCGATCCGGCAAGCGGCTTGCAGTATGTATGTTACCGCGGAAACGGAAACTCGGATACGATATGGATGCTAAGAAACAATGCAGACGGAATAAGAGTTATAAATAAAACGTATTCTGAAACCTTTACACCGGGGGTATGGTATAACTTCAAAGCGGAATTTATACCGGGTGCGTCATCTACCGAGATGTACGGCTATATAAACGGTGAATTGTTTACAACGGGAAATATAAGAAATCTTACGGCGGGAAAATTTCAGTGGTTCTATTTTGCGCAGAATTCGACCGATCCCTCAGCGTGGTTTTGCGTAGATAACATAAAATATACCATAGAATATGAACTGCCGCCGGATTATTATGCCCCGGAACCCGAAGTGCAGCTTTCCGCCCAAACACTCACAGAGGCGGAAACGGAAAGAATTACTGTTATTCCGAATGTATATGACGAGGTAAGCAAGGTCGAAATATATGCGGACGGGGAGCTTCAAAAAATATTTAATAAAGAGCCTTATGTCTGGGAAAATGAGTTCCCGGTGGGCGAGCATGAAATATATGCGGTCGTGACGGACGGCTACGGTAAAACGGGGCAAAGCACAGCCGTAACGTTAAAAGTGCTCCCCGATACAAGACCGAGACTCACATGCACTCTTGAGGACGGAGCATCGTATGACAGAACAAGACTTGACAGGGTATCGGTAAATATAAAAATGTCGGAAGCAAGTATAGAAAATGCGTATATCAATGCAGACGGTGAAAAGCTTGCGGATATAAAGGAGCTTAACGGCGAATATGATTTGTCGGGAATTTCGATAGGTATTCATGATATATATGTGTATGTTGAGAATAATCTCGGTGAATATTCGGAGCAGTCTTTCAGGATTACGGCGCTTAAAAGGTTTGAAAACGTTGCATTTGAATCCGATTACGAAAACAGCAACAACTTATCCTATACGGATAACGGAATAGGCTATGTGAGATTTAAAACAATAGATGAAGCATACGGAAACAGTATAGTTCTGGGTGCTGACAAAGAAGTTGACGTGTCGAAAGAGGGCGCATGGACATCATTAAATCTTAAAAACTGCGCAACAATGGCAATTGTTGATGTGGATATGTATGTAAGCGCTGCACGCGGAACAATATTTGCAATGTATTCCACAAGCAGTAACAGAAGAACAAATATTTTTAAGGTATCCTCCTCAAAAATATCCACATTTGACGGAACACAAAGCTATCCTTTCAGTGCAGGCGAATGGCACCATATTCAGATGGTTATAGATGCCGAGGCATCGGAATATACCATGTATGTGGATGATGAGGCGGCGCTGAAAAACGTAAAAATAGATGTTCCGGCAGGAAGCAGCATGAGCTGGATAAGAATAATATCGCAGCTGCCGGGCGTGCCGGAAACGTATTTCGCTTTGGATAATCAAAAGGTAATGCATGTTTCGTATGCACCGTACATTCAAAAAATCACATCGCCGTCGGAGAGCGGTGACAACAGAGTATCGGTTAAGGATAACACCTTTACGGCATATTTTTCGGCTGCATTGTCCGGAGTAAGCGTATACCCGTCAAAGTTTTCACTTTACACGGACGGCAAGACAATTCCGATTGAAAAGGCGGAGTATGATTCCGAAAATAAATCGGTTGTGTTTACCGTGGGAGAAACGCTGGAGCCGGGGAAAAAATATCGGCTTACGGTAGGAGAGAACGTTATATTGCCGAGCGGAGATGCATACGGTGAAACACTGTACGGTGACTTTTACGCGGTAAATTCCGCATACGAGGTTGTTTCGCAGAATATGTCGCAAAGCGGAAGCCTGACATGCAATATAAAAAGCTTCAAAGAAAATCCGCAGCAGGTGTATTTACTGGTTAATATTTACGATTCGTCGGATAAAATAATAAGCAGGGAAATAAAACAGATTACTCTGAATTACGGTGAAAATCAGATAATGCAGCAGATAACGGGCTGTAATGCGGAAAACAAAGCCGAGGTATTTATATGGGACAGCTTAAGCGAGCCGACCTGCATTATGCTTTGTGAAAAATGATGATAAACAAACTTCGCCTTTCGGGTATCCCAAAACTAAAGCTTTGACTCAGTTTGTTAATTCCAAAGCTTTTTTCTTATCCCCATGAAAAAAGTTAAGGCTGTTTAAAAAAGTCAATTTTTTAAACAGCCTCCTTTTGTTTTATACAGCTTAAATTTACTGTTTAATGAACTCGAATTTTGTTACGTCAAACAGACCACTGTCCGTTATTCTGATTTCGGGAATGACAGGGAGCGGTAAAAATGCAAGCGCAAGGAACGGATCAATTCCGCTGTTGACACCGCATTTTCTTGCCGCATCATAAAGCTCGTCATGAAGCTTTATGACCTCATCGGCAGACTTTACGGACATAAGTCCGGCAGCCTCGAGGGGCAGGTATCCGATAACTTCTCCTTTTGAGCAGACGGCTATTCCGCCGCTTTTGCCCAGTGTGTTTACTGCAAGCGCCATATCGGTGTCATTGTCGCCCACAACAATGACATTATGCGAATCGTGACCTATTGACGATGCAATTGCCGCATTTTTTATTCCGTAATTTGTTATAAAGCCCGTTCCTTTTGTACCGAGATTGTGATGGCGCTCGAACACACACACCTTTGATAAATTGTCATTTTTCGAGGCTGTCACCTTTTTTGTGATTATCGCATGAGGAACAAGCTCGATTGCCGCAAAGCTTTCGGGCATGCTGCACTTAAAATCATCGGAGGTGACTTCTTTCAGGTGTACGGTATCCGTCACTTTTTCCGTATATTCCGTATCGAGAATACTTGCGGTAACAATTTTTCCGTTTTCGGCAGCAAGCTTTCCGTCTTTATATACGGCGCATATGTTATTCAGTTCAAGGCTGTCGGCTATTACTATGTCTGCCCTGTAGGAGGGAGCGATTGCGCCTTTGTCTCGCAGTCCGTAACACTCGGCAGCATTAAGGGTAGCCATAATTATTGCGTCAATCGGCTTTATACCGAGTGAAACAGCCTTTCGGATGCAGTAATCTATGCTGCCGTCTTTTGAAATCTCACCTATAAAACGGTCGTCGGTGCAAAACATGCAGCGGCGAAGTGTGTACGGTGTTATTCCTGTGTATAATTTTTCAATATCCTTTGAAAGCGTACCCTCTCTTAAGGGTATGTACATACCCTTTGAGACCTTTTCGGTAAGCTCGTCAGCAAGTGAACATTCATGATCGGTTTTTATGCCTGCGCATGCGTATGCATCAAGCTCGCTGCCTGTGAGCAGCGGTGCGTGACCGTCAATTTTGTCACTGCAAAGCTTGCCCAGGGTTTCATCATCGGCAGCGATAATTCCGGGATAGTTCATCATTTCCCCGATGCCGAAAAATCCGGGGGCAAGGCGCTTTGTATCGTCGGCTGTGAGTACTGCTCCGGAATGTTCAAAGCCGGTTGCGGGGACACATGACGGCAGCATGAAAAGTATATCCATAGGTGTGGATTTTGCCGCCGATTTCATGAAATCCAGACCGTTCTCACCGCAGACGTTTGTTATTTCGTGCGGATCTGCAATCGCCGTTGTAACACCGTGCGGCAGAGTTATATTTGAATATTCCGGCGGTGTAACCATTGAGGATTCGATATGCAGATGAGAATCTATAAATCCGGGAAGAATGTATTTTCCGGCAGCGTCAATGTTATTTTTGCCGTCATAGCTTCCGACTCCGCAAATATATCCGTCTTTTACGGCAACATCAGCGGTTATGACTTGCCCGGTAAACACATCGGCAACATTTCCGCCCTTCAGGACAAAATCAAAGTCCTCCCGACCCATAGCGGCATTTATAAGTTTTTTTATGTTTTTCATTTGCAGCTGTTAACTCCTTTCAATCAACAGGATAAAATACTGTATATTATAGTGTTATTATATATGCAAATTCAAAAAAAATCAATATATATTTCATTATAATTAAACATATATGAAAAAAAATACATATAAATATGAATGAACTGTAAATTATGAATATTCATGCATTTCAGAAGCATTTTACTTATTGACAAAGCAATTTTTTGGTGCTAAAATATCCATAGTTTTCAGCTGTACCTGTTGTGGGGACGGGGTAGCAGATGAAAAAAAGTCGGTATTGATTCTGTATTTATACAAACAAAAGAAACGGTTTAACTCATTTAAGATTGATAAGGATTATTAATCTTTCTTTTTATTTATAAGATTTATAAAAATTTTACGGTAACGGAGGCAGTGCAATGTCAAATGAAATTGTAAAGGACAAAGCTTTGGAACAGTCGGCGGAAATTACCGATACGTCACAAAGCACCTCGTCTGAGAAAAGCAAGAAAAGAAAATCCCTTAAAAAGCTTATTTCTTACGATAAAGCATCAAAGAAAATAACAATCGGGAAAAAATCGCTGAAAAGAAAAACATTTATAATTATTCTGGCGTGCATTTTGTTTGTCGGCGCAGGAATTACGGCAATGGCTGTCAGAGGCGGCAAGAAAAAGAATACTCCTACATATACAATGGTTAAGGTGGAGCGACGCACGATTGAGAATACCGTAACAGCGTCCTCAACACTGGAGGCGAATGACTCTTATAATGTATCGTCACTTGTAACCGGCGAGGTGCTGTCGGATACATTTAATGAGGGTGATAAGGTAAACAAGGACGATGTGCTTTACAAAATAGAGGCAACCACGGCTCAGAACAGCGTTACAAGCGCGCAGAATGCCATTACGAAAGCAAGACAGCAATATCTGGACGCGGTAAAAAACAAGTCACAGACAAGTAAAACGAATAATTACAGCGTTCAGAGTGCGCAGGATGCAATAACGAAAGCGCAGAATTCGTATAATGAAGCCTATGACAGCTATAATGACCTTAATGTAAAATCCGAGTATTCGGGAAAGATAAGCAAGGTGTACATAAAGAACGGAGACCAGGTTCAAAACGGAGCCGCAATAGCGGACGTTTATGATGACAGCCGCATGAAAATTCTTATTCCGTTCAATGTGAATGACGCTGACGCTATTCGCACGGGCGATACGGCATCGCTCAAGATAGCGGGAGCAAGCGATGTTCTGAGCGGTACCGTAACGGCGGTAAGCGGAGCTCCCGTTGCTACGGACAGCCATGCTATTGTAAAGTACGTTACAATAGAAACGGATAATCCCGGTGCTCTTACGACAAATGATAAAGCCACCGCAACCGTAGGTGATATTGTATGCAGTGATGTCGGAACGTTTGAGTACATAGATTCGGGAAAAATCACGGCAAAAACCTCGGGTAAGGTATTTTCGGTAAATATAGCGGAGAATGACAGAGTTTATCCCGAAACCGTTGTTGCAAACCTGTCGTCGGACACGATTGAAAATACAATGACAAATGCAAAGCTGTCATTGAATGATGCGGAACGCTCGCTTGAAAAAGCGGTGCTGCAAAGTGATGAATACTCGCAGGATTCTGCTATTAAGAATGCAAAGCTTGCTCTTGATGATGCGGAGCTGTCGCTGGAAAAAGCACAGAAAACTCTTGACGATTACACAATCAAAGCGCCTATTTCGGGAACTGTTGTTGTAAAGAATACTAAGGCGGGAGATAAGCTTGATAATAATTCATCAAGTGCAGCAGGTCAGAGCAACGGCTCATCATCATCCGCAATGGCTGTTATATACGATTTGACATGCCTGAAGCTGCAGCTTGATATAGACGAAACGGAAATAAAGAGCGTTCAGGTCGGTCAGGAAGTAACAATAACCGCAGATGCACTGAGCGGTCAGACATTTACGGGAGTAATTGAAAAGGTCGGCGTAGACGGCACATCTTCAAACGGTGTTACCACATACCCAGTAAAGGTTGTTATACAAGAGTACGGTGAATTACTGCCGGGGATGAATGTTGATGCATCGATAACCGTTGAAAAAGCCGAGAATGTTTTGGCAGTGCCGGTAGGTACGGTTAACCGCGGTGACATTGTATATGTAAAAGGTGATAAAACAGATAAGGATGATAAAGCACCGGACGGCTTCAAGAGCGTTAAGATTGAAACGGGTATAAATGATTCTTCATTTATAGAAGTGAAATCGGGACTTGAAGAAAATGAAGAAGTACGAGGTCCCATGGAGGCAACGGGTGTTGATAAAAACGGCACGGCAGAGGCTCAGCAGCAGCAAGGCATGATGGGCGGTCCCGGCGGCGGCATGGGCGGTGGCCCCGGCGGCGGTATGGGAGGCGGCCCCGGCGGTGGCGGCATGGGCGGCGGCCCCGGCGGCGGTATGAGATAAGGAGGTGCCGGTATGCCTCACTTGGTTGAATTAAAAGATGTTTATAAGATATATCATATGGGAGATACGGAAATACATGCGCTTGACGGTATTTCGCTTACGATTGATAAAGGTGAGTTTGTGGCGATTGTCGGTCAGTCCGGCTCGGGAAAATCAACCTGTATGAATATAATCGGCTGTCTTGATGTCGCAACAAAAGGACAGTATTTACTGAATGATAAAGATATAAGCAATTACACGGATGATGAACTGGCAGAGGTCAGAAACAAAATGCTGGGATTTATATTTCAGCAATATAATCTGATACCTAAGCTGACCGTTCTTGAAAACGTTGAGCTGCCGCTGCTTTACGGCGGCTACAGCGATAAAGAGCAAAGAGAGCGTGCAATGGCTTCATTGAAAAAAGTCGGTCTGGACGCAAAGGCAAAAAATTTGCCGTCACAGCTGTCGGGCGGTCAGCAGCAGCGTGTGTCAATCGCACGCGCGCTTGCCGGAGACCCCTCGGTTATCCTTGCCGATGAGCCTACGGGAGCACTCGATTCACGTACGGGACGTGAGGTTATGCAGTTTTTGCAGAAGCTTCATGAAGAAGGAAATACAATTGTTCTGATTACGCATGACAACTCCATTGCGGCACAGGCAAAGCGTATTGTACGAATAACCGACGGAAATATAGTTTATGACGGACCTGTTGAGGGTGATAAAATTGTTGCCGCACAGGAACGTGCCGGAGAAGAGGAGGACGATGCATAATGGGCTTTGGTAAAAGCTTTGCAATGGCTCTTTCGAGTATTGTAAACAATAAAATGCGTTCTTTCCTCACAATGCTTGGCATAATTATAGGTATTGCCGCAGTTATCATACTTGTAAGTGTTATGAACGGACTGACAAATATGATAACAAGTCAGTTTGAAGAAATGGGTACGGAGTCAATAACGGTAACGATAAGATCGCGTGCAACAACAAAAACGGTAAAACCGGAAGAAATGTACGAATTTGCCGAGGAACACAGCGATTTGATTTCAAAGGTTTCGCCGATGGCAACACTGAGCGGAACTTTAAAAACCTCCGAAAGCGGAGATGATTCCATAAGCGCAGCATGCCAGGGCGTATCCGAAGACTATGCGGATATGAAAAAACTGGAGCTTTCGTTCGGAAGATTTATTCAGTATGTTGACTGCGAAAAGGAAGAAAAAGTCTGCGTGATAGGTACATATGAAGCACTGTACTTCTTTAATGGTGCATCGGCTGCTTTAAACAAGCAGCTGAAAATAAACGGCGAGCCGTACACAATAGTCGGAGTGCTTGAGGAAACGGAGGATTCGAGTCAGTCGTCTGCCGATGACTGTGTGTATATTCCTTATACCGTTGCCGCAAAGAAAAGCATGACGGGTACAATAAGCTCCTATACATTAACCGCAACAAGCAAAGAAAACGTTACTCCGGCGGCAAATATAATCGAGAGTCTGCTGCTCGAAAAAGTAGGAGACTCGGACTATTTCACCGTAACATCAATGCTTTCGCTTATAGAAAAGCTTGAAGAAATGATGGGTTCAATGAGTGCCGTTCTGGTAGCCATTGCGGGAATATCGCTTCTTGTCGGCGGTATAGGCATTATGAATATTATGCTTGTGTCGGTAACGGAAAGAACGCGTGAAATAGGTATAAGAAAATCACTGGGCGCAAAGCAGAAAAATATTATGATGCAGTTTGTAATCGAAGCCGGAACAGTCAGCTGTATCGGCGGAATTATAGGAATTATTATAGGCTCGATAGTGTCTATGATTGCGGGAAAGCTGCTCGATTTGGAAGTAAGTCCGTCGGGCGGTGCAATATTACTGGCATTCGGAGTATCGGTGGCAATCGGTATTGCATTCGGTTTTCTGCCGGCTAAAAAGGCTGCAAGGCTTAATCCTATAGACGCTCTGCGCTATGAATAACGGAAGGAATGGTAATGTTATGAAAAAAGTAATATCGGCTTTTATAAGCGGAGTTATGGCACTGTCGGCGGTGACAGTCCCCGTAATGACGGCTTCTGCGGCGGCGGACAGCTGGAACGATGATGATATAATGCCGCTTCTCGATGAACTCGGAATTATGAACGGCGACGGAAACGGAGACTATTTTCTCGATGCATATGTAAATCGTGAGGAAATGGCAAAAATCGCGGTCAATTCATCGGAAAATAAAGATAAAACGGCGGTAGGCTTAAAGGTTTCACCGTTTAATGATGTTGATCCGACAAGGTGGTCGGCGGCATATATATTGAACGGTACACAAAACGGATTGTTCACAGGCTATCTTGACGGCAGCTTCAGACCGTATAATACGGTTACTTATGAAGAAGCGGTCACAATGATGCTTAAAGTCCTCGGCTATACGGACAGTGATTTCGGAGTATCGTATCCTTACGGACAGGTGAGCCTTGCGGATAATATTGATTTGACGGATAACATGGATGCGGACTACGGACAGCAGCTCACGCGCCGTCAGGTGGCGCGTATGGTATACAATGCGCTGTCAATAAACAGAGCAACGACAAAAACTCCGCTTATAAATGTTTTTGATGCACAGTTTGTTGAAGACGCCGTTCTTATTGCGACACCGAACGAGGACAGTACACTCGGTAAAAATAAAGTGTTCACAAGCAGCGGAAAATACAGTGTAAGCGATGGCTTTAATTTTGATTATGTCGGTCTTGAGGGCGATATGATTATAAAAAATTCAAAGGATTTGCTGTGCTTTGTTCCTGACAGGTCGGACAGCAGCGGAACAACCGAAAAATATGTTATATATTCGCTTCTGAACGATTCCGTTGTGGGATATAAAAACGGAACGATGCAGCAGATAGATTTAAACGGCACAACCACTTGCTATAAAGGCTCTCAGACCTCGACATATGCGGCGGTAAAGACGCAGATGGAAATGGGAGATGTGCTTCGCGTGAAGTATGACCGTAAGGGTGATGTTGATTATATTGTCTATGAAGAGGGCAAAATGGAAGGCCCGACAAAGGTTACAAGCACCGATATGGTAAACAGTCTTATAAAGGATTCGTCAACTCAGGTAATGCGTGACGGAAACAAGGTAACGGCGGCAAGTATACAGCTTAATGATGTGGTTTACTACAGTGCCGATTTGAATATGGTGCTTGCGTACTCCACAAAGGTTACGGGTATATATGAGAGCGCTTCACCCTCAAGAGAGCAGCCGAATTCGATTACAATATCGGGCAAGCAGTACAATGTTGAGAGTGCACAGGCATTTACAGACTTATCATCGAGCGGACCGTTCAAATACGGCGATACAATTACCGTTATACTCGGCAAGGACGGCGATGTTGCCGGAGTCGTAACATCAAATGCATCGTCGGGACAAACGGAGTCGGGTACAAAATACGGACTTGTCACCTCATCGGGCAGAAAGAATTTTACAAATAATGACGGTACAACGTATTCAAGCTACTATGTCACCATTGTTGCGGCTGACGGAAATACGTATGAGTATGCAACGACGACCGATTGCTCAAATATGATATGCGCCGTTGCACGGGCAAACTTTACGGACGGAAAGACAACGGTTTCGCGCGTTTCGTCATCGGCAAATGTATCGGGCAGAGTAGATGCGCAAGCCATGAAGATAGGCAGCACCAAGCTTGCCGATGACTGCAAAATACTTGATACGGCAGGGTACTATACTACCGATGCGCCGCTGTATAAGCAAATTTACGCACAGCGCCTTGACGGTGTTGACATCGCAGCTTCATCGGTTCGCCATTGCGAAAAAAATTCAGCCGGTGAGATAACGGAGCTGATATTAATGGATGTTACCGGCGATTGCTATGAGTATGGCATGGTTATGGGTGCAAGCAGCTCAAGCCAAAGCAGCTCGGGAACGAAGGTTTCAAGCTTTTATGTGGATATTAGCGGAAATTCATATACAGCAGCGTCAAAATCGGGAGTATCGGCATACACTCCGTGCAAAGCATACAGTGCAGATAAAGGACTGGAAATAAAAGATACCCTTAAAAGCTACAGCGGTACGGCAAAAAATCTTACGCAGTCATCAATCGAGATAAACGGAACAAAATATCTTTTGAGCGATAAGGTTGCCGTATACCTGCAGGAGGGAACAACAACCTACAGTAAAATGTCACTGAATGATGCAATTGACGGAAATTACTCATATTCGGCATATTATGATAAAACGGAAGCAAAGGGCGGAAGAATAAGAGTAATAATAGCAAAAGCAAAATAAAATAATTAACCGTGCGCTGAAAGCTTAGATTTCCGGCGCACGGTTATTTTTATGCAGCTTTTGTCGAATTGTGTAAAATGCAATAAAAATTATTCCGTAAAGACTAAAAATTGTTAAAGATAACAAAAAATCTCTTGACAATATTTGTATAATGTGGTATACTGAATGAGTACTTATATCAGAGAGGGAGAAGTTTTAAGTGAGTGTACGGGAAAAAATTTCCGATGAAGAACTGGTACGTGCCGCAAAAAACGGCAGTGCCGAAGCGTGGGAAGAAATTTTTTTCAGATACAGAAACCTTGTGCGTCCGAAAAAAGAAACAAAGTTTCTTGTCGGAGCGGAGGAAAATGATGTGGTGCAGGAAAGACTGCTCGGACTGTATTGCGCGGTAAATGATTTTGATACCGAAAGAAATACATGCTTTGCGGCTTTTGCAAAGCGCTGTGTGGACAATCATTTGTCAACCGCCATTACGGCATCGCTCAGAAAAAAGCACTCTCCGTTAAATTCTTATGTTTCACTTGATAATGAGACTGACGATTGTGAGAACGGTGTGCCGCTTATGAATTTTGTTGCGGCGCATAATATCCGTAACCCGGAGGACATATTAATTGACCGTGAGAATAAAAATGATATGGAGTATAAAATCAATAAAGAGCTGAGCCGGCTGGAGGTAAAGGTATTGTCGATGCACCTTGAGGGGTGGAGCTACAAGGAGATTGCAAACAGGCTGGGCAAAAATACAAAATCCGTTGATAACGCCATGCAGCGTATCAAACGCCGCTTTAAAAACCGCAAGGACGTTACGGACAACGGACAGCAGCTTTATTGAACGGGAAATATTTATACAATTTATCAAAGTGAGGTAAGAAAAAAATGTACGAGGACAAAACTTTAGTATGTAAGGACTGCGGTCAGAAATTTATCTTTTCTGCGGGCGAACAGGAATTTTATGCGGAAAAGGGATTTCAGAACGAACCGCTCCGCTGCAAGGACTGCCGTCAGGCGAGAAAGAACAATATAAGAAACAATAAGGAAATGTATGAAATCGTCTGTGCAAAATGCGGCAAGGTTGACAAGGTACCTTTTGAACCGAGACACGATAAGCCTGTTTACTGCAGCGAATGCTTTGCGGAGATGAACGGAGCAAACTAAGTCTTTGCAAAAAAAAAGATTGTCTTGCGGTGATTTTTTTCAAGGTTTAGTAATTATAAAAGAAATGCATATAAAAGCACCTCAATTTGTGATGAGTGTCACGGATTGAGGTGCTTTTCCGTTAAGAAAAACAAAGAAATAAATTTTGGGATTTACGGCATTTATTTCTTTGTCTTTTTTTTGTCAATGTGCAGAAATTTTTACCGGGCATGCGGTGTTTATTCGTTAAGTTGATTAAAAATAGGGCATTTTTTTCAATCAAAGACCGATATATCGGTAAATATAAGAATTATATATAAAAATAGCATTTGCAATAGTGTACGAATTGTGATATAATATATCAGAAATTGTAATTTGAGAGGTGTACTATGAACAAAATATCTATTGTAGGAACCGGCAGCGTCGGCTCCACCATTGCTTACACACTTACCGTAATGGGCATGGCTTCGGAAATCGTAATGATTGACATAAACAGCGAAAAAGCCCTCGGTGAAGCATTGGACATAAGACAAGGCACGCCGTTTTGCGGAGCGTGTTCCATTTACGCAGGCGATTACCGTGATGCGGTTAATTCCGATATTGTCATTCTGACATCGGGCATTGCGAGAAAGCCGGGTCAGACAAGACTGGAGCTGGCACAGACTAATGTTAATATTACCAAGACGATTATTCCGGAAATAACGAAATATGCGCCTAATGCAATATACATAATAGTCAGCAATCCTGTTGATATTTTGACTTATACGTTTCATAAGTTTTCGGGACTTCCCGAAAGCAGCATAATAGGCTCGGGTACTATTCTTGATACCGCACGTCTGCGTGCAAGACTGTCCGAATATTACAACATAAGCCAGAGTAATGTTCATGCTTATGTGTTCGGTGAACACGGTGATTCATCCTTTATCCCGTGGTCTGTTGCAAACATATCAAATGTACCGATCGGCGAATGTAACAAGCTTATAACAACACCGGGAATAAACAGTCCCGACCTTGATTTTGAGGAAATAGAACAGTATGTAAGAAAATCGGGCGGACGCGTTATAGCGAGAAAGGGTGCGACCTTCTATGCGGTATCCGTTTCGGTTTGCCATATATGCAAATGCATATTGAGCGGTATCGATACGACAATGACCGTTTCAACCATGATGCACGGCGAATACGGTATCAAGGATGTCTGTCTGAGTACTCTTAATATGATTGGCAATAACGGTGTGCGCGGAAAGGTAAATATTCCGCTTACGGACGAGGAAATTGTAAAGCTTCGCCGCAGTGCCGAGACTCTTAAGGACGTTATAAGCAATCTTGAAATATAAGAAAGGGTGGAAACATAATGGAATACCGTATTGAACATGATTCCATGGGCGAAATGAAGGTTCCGGCAGACCGTCTTTGGGCTGCACAGACGCAGAGAAGCCATGAGAATTTCAAAATAGGTGTGGACATCGAAACTATGCCGAGAGAAATAACACATGCATTCGGAATACTCAAAAAAGCCGCAGCGATGGCAAATGCGGAGCTTAAGCCCGAGAAAATGACAGCTGAAAAGCTGGAGGCAATTTCCGCAGCATGCGACGAGGTAATATCGGGACAGCTTAACGGTCATTTCCCTCTCGTTGTATGGCAGACGGGTTCGGGTACACAGTCGAACATGAATGCAAACGAGGTAATTGCAAACCGTGCAAATCAGATTGCCGGCAAAAAGCTTTGCCACCCGAATGATGATATTAACATGAGCCAGTCCTCAAACGATACATTTCCTACCGCTATGCATATTTCGGCAGTAACGGCAATTGAGGATAAGCTTCTTCCTGCGGTTGAATTGCTTATAGAGACATTTAAGCGCCTGGAAAAGGAAAATGAGGGCATTGTTAAATCCGGACGTACACATCTTCAGGACGCAACCCCGATTAAGTTCAGCCAGGAGATTTCAGGCTGGCGTGCAAGCCTTGAAAGGGATGCGGAACTTCTTAAAATGTCGGTTAAACCGCTTTATGAGCTTGCTTTGGGCGGTACGGCTGTAGGAACGGGACTGAATGCACCTGCGGGATTTTCCGAATTGGTTGCGAAGAAAGCAGCGGAGCTGACAGGTAAACCGTTTGTAACGGCAGTGAATAAATTTCACGCTCTTACATCAAAGGACGAAATCGTTTTTGCTCACGGCGCAATAAAGGCAACCGCATGCGATATGATGAAGATTGCAAACGATGTACGCTGGCTGGCATCGGGTCCGCGTGACGGTCTCGGTGAAATTCATATTCCCGAAAACGAGCCGGGTTCTTCAATTATGCCGGGTAAAGTAAATCCGACACAGTGCGAAGCCGTAACCATGGTTGCCGTTCAGGTAATGGGAAATGACACGGCTGTAGGCATTGCGGCATCACAGGGTAATTTCGAGCTTAATGTGTTCATGCCTGTTGCCGCATATAATTTCCTGCAGTCTGCACGTCTTTTGGCAGAAGCAATTGTTTCGTTTAACAATAATTGTGCTGTAGGCATTACTGCAAACAAGGAAAAAATGTATCACAATCTGCATAATTCGCTTATGCTTGTTACCGCTCTTAATCCTTATATCGGTTATGAAAATGCGGCAAAAACAGCAAAAAAAGCATTTAAGGATAATATTTCTCTTAAGGAAGCGTGTGTGGAACTCGGATTCCTTACAGAAGAGAAATTCGACGAGGTATTTCACCCCGAACAGATGGTTTAATCTGTATCGGGGATTGGTGAAAGGAGTTAATGAATATAACGATGAAAGTCAGTTATTTTCCCGGCTGTACTCTCCGCACCAAGGCAAAGGAGCTTGACCGCTATGCACGTAAAAGCGCCGAAGTTCTCGGTATTGAGCTTTGCGAAATCGAGAACTGGCAGTGCTGCGGCGGTGTGTTCGTCAGTGCAAAGGACGAAATCGCTACCAAGCTGCCGAGTGTTCGCGCACTTATTTCCGCAAGAGATGCGAAACAGCCTTTGGTTACGGTATGTTCAGCCTGTCATAATGTAATAAAGCAGACAAATCATGCAATGGCTAATGATGAAAATTTTGCTTCACATGTAAATCTTTACATGCAGCAGGATAAAGAAAAGCCCGAGCCGTATCACGGTGAAACGGAGGTTTATCATTATCTTGAGCTTCTGCGTGATGTTGTCGGTTTCGATAAAATCCGCGAAGCGGTTGTAAATCCGCTAAAGGGCAGAAAAATTGCAGCATATTACGGCTGCATGCTCTTAAGACCGGGCAAGGTTATGAATTTCGATGATGCGGAAAATCCGCGTATTATGGAGGAGTTTATAAAAGCACTCGGTGCCGAACCGATAATATATTCAATGCGTAATGAATGCTGCGGAGGATATGTTGCACTTGAAGATGCGGAGCTTACAAAGAAAAAAGCAAATGCCGTCAGCGATAATGCGGCAAAATGCGGTGCCGAAGCAATAGTTACGGCATGTCCGCTGTGCAAGTATAATCTTGTAAAGAACGGCAGCAGTGTGCCGGTAATATACTTTACGGAGCTGCTTGCCGAAGCACTCGGTGTAAAGGAGGATACTCATGCAGAATAAGAATGAACGTCAGAAAGAGCAGATTCTGCGCATGAGCGGTGTAAATCCGCGCAAATGTATGCGCTGCGGAAAATGCTCCGGCACATGTCCGTCATATGACGAAATGGAATATCATCCTCACCAGTTTGTATATATGGTTGAAAACGGAGAAATAGATAAGCTTATGAAATCGGATTCGATTTATAAATGTTTGTCATGCTTTGCATGTGTGGATCGCTGTCCGAGAGGTGTGGAGCCGGCAAAGCTGGTTGAGGCTTTAAGGCTTAGCGTTATCCGCGAAAAAGGTGCAAATCATCTTACACCAAACGATATTCCGAAGCTTATTGATGATGATATGCCGCAGCAGGCAATTATGAGCGCTATGCGCAAATATTCTAAGTAAAAAGGAGAAACAAAGACCATGCAAAGAATTGGAGTTTTTGTCTGCCATTGCGGTACCAATATTGCCGGAACGGTAGATGTAAAAGCAGTTGCGCAAGCACTGAAAAATGAGCCGGGCGTTGTTTTCTCCACCGATTATCAGTATATGTGTTCCCAGGCGGGACAGGACATGATAAAGGATGCCGTTAAGGAAAATAATCTTACGGGATTTGTGGTATGTTCATGTTCACCTCGTATGCATGAGGCAACTTTCCGCAAGACTGCTGCCGCAGCGGGACTTAATCCGTATATGGTGGAAATCGCCAATATCCGTGAGCAGTGTTCATGGGTACATAAGGAAATGCCGATAGGCACCGAAAAGGCAATTATTCTCGCAAAGGCGGCTGTGGCTAAAGTAAACCTCAATGCACCGCTTACACCGGGAGAAAGCCCTGTTACAAAGCGTGCCCTTGTAATCGGCGGAGGTATTGCGGGAATACAGACAGCTCTGGATATAGCAGATGCGGGCTTCCCTGTGGATATAGTGGAAACCAAACCGACAATCGGCGGAAAAATGGCACAGCTTGATAAAACATTCCCGACACTTGACTGTGCGGCATGTATATTGACACCTAAAATGGTGGACGTGGCGCAGAATGATAAAATCCGTATATTCTCATATTCGGAGGTTACGGACGTAAAGGGATTTGTCGGAAACTTTGATGTAACAATCAAGCGCAAGGCAAGATATGTAAAGGAAGAATTGTGTACCGGCTGCGGAGCCTGTACGGAAAAATGTCCGCAGAAGAAAGTGCCGAACGAATTTAACCTCGGCATGGATAACCGCCGCGCTATATATATTCCTTTCGCTCAGGCGGTTCCGAAGGTTGCAACCATCGATCCCGAGCATTGTATGATGCTTAAAAACGGAAAATGCGGTCTCTGCTCAAAGGTATGTACTGCCGGAGCAATCGATTATGAAGCAAAAGACGAGTACATTGAAGAAAAGTACGGTGCAATAGTAGCCGCTACGGGATTTAATCCTATTTCAATGGATAAATTCGATGAATTTGCATATTCGCAGTCAAAGGACGTTATAACATCATTGGAGCTGGAGCGTCTTATGAATGCGGCAGGCCCTACGGGCGGTACTCTGCTTCGTCCGTCGGACGGTGAGCATCCGCATACGATAGTGTTTGTTCAGTGTGTGGGTTCAAGATGTGAAGCATGTGCGGAAAAGGGCAAGGAATACTGCTCTAAAATATGTTGCATGTATACCGCTAAACATTCAATGCTCATACGTGATAAATACCCCGACACGGATGTATATGTATTCTATATTGATGTCCGTACTCCGGGTAAGAACTTTGATGAATTTTATCGCCGTGCCGTTGAGGAATACGGTGTACACTACATAAAAGGTATGGTCGGCAAGGTAACACCGGAGGACGGCAAGCTTAAGGTACAGGCATCCGATTTGCTTGACGGAAAACAGCTGCATATCGATGCCGATTTGGTTGTTCTTGCGGCGGCAATAGAACCCGATAAATCCGCAAGACCTCTTGCAACAATGCTTACCGCAAGCATGGATACAAATGATTTCTTTACCGAAGCACATCCGAAGCTTCGTCCTGTTGAAAGTCCGACAGCCGGTGTGTTCCTTTCGGGAGCATGTCAGGGACCGAAGGATATTCCTGAAACCGTATCGCAGGCAGGAGCGGCAGCGTCTAAGGTTATAGGCTTGCTTTGCAAGGATAAGCTTATGGGCAATCCGTGTGTGGCACATTCTGATGAAATGATGTGTAACGGCTGTTCGACATGTGAAAAGGTATGTCCTTACGGTGCTATTACTTATGTTGATAAGGAATTCAGAATGCCCGACAGAACGACTAAGGTTCGCCGTGTCGCTGTTGTAAACGAGGCTGTGTGCCAGGGCTGCGGAGCATGTACTGTGGCATGTATGTCGGGAGCAATGGATTTGCGCGGCTTTACGAATAAACAAATTATGGCGGAGGTAGATGCAATATGCAAGTAAACGAATATAAGCCGCTTATAGTGGCATTTTGCTGTAACTGGTGTTCGTATGCGGGCGCTGACCTTGCGGGAAATAACAGACTGAATTATCCGGCTGACGTAAAAATCGTGCGTGTACCCTGTTCGTGCAGAGTAAACCCGATGTTTATACTCCGTGCATTCCAGAGAGGTGCGGACGGTGTAATCCTTTGCGGATGTCATCCGGGAGACTGTCATTATACTTCGGGTAACTATTATACACGCCGCCGTATGGCGCTGCTGTTCTCAATGCTTGATTATCTCGGTATTGAGAGAGAAAGAACCCGTGTTGAATGGGTGAGTGCGGCTGAGGGCGCAAAATTCGCGGCAACAATGAACGATTTTGCCGAGAAAGTTGCTTCTTTGGGCGAAAATAAGAGATTGGAGGATTTGCGATGCAGGAAATAAAACGCGAAATTCTCGTATCTAAGGCTTTGGAACTGCTTGCAAACGGAACTGTTGACCGTGTGCTTGGCTGGAAAGCCGGAGAATTTGATTATGATGTGACGCCTGCGGTTTTCGGCAGTGCGGACGAAATAGAAAAGGATTTTGTCTGGAATGATTTCTGCGGCGCAAACTTTTCAAAATACCTTATAAAAGAAACGGCAAAAAGTGAAAATAAAGTAGCGGTATTTCTTAAACCGTGCGATACATACAGCTTTAACCAGCTGCTCACAGAGCATCGTTTTGACCGTGAAAAGGTTTATGCCGTAGGTGTACCGTGTAACGGTATGATTGATATAAATAAAATAAAAAGCAATGTCGAGGGTATTTCGGCAATCCGTGAAGAAAACGGAAAAGTTATTGCCGATACCTTGTATGACGGCGCTGTGGAATTTGAAAGAGACGGTGTGCTTCCCGACAGATGCCTGAACTGCAAATCAAAAAAGCATGTTGCATATGATGAGCTTTTGGGCGAGGACGGCGAGGTTTTGGATTCATCAAGATTTGATGAGGTCGAAAAGCTTGAAAAAATGACTCCCGATGAACGTTTTGCATTCTGGCAGAACGAGCTTTCGAGATGCATACGCTGTAATGCCTGCCGTGATGTCTGTCCTGCATGCACATGTGAAAAATGTGTGTTTGACAACCCCAATTCCGGTGTGGAAAATAAAGCGGCATCAAACTCATTTGAGGAAAAAATGTTCCACATTATCCGCGCATTCCATGTTGCCGGAAGATGTACAGACTGCGGTGAATGTTCACGTGTGTGTCCGCAGCATATACCGCTGCATTTGCTGAACCGTAAATTTATCAAGGATATTGATGATTTCTACGGTGAGTATCAGGCAGGAGCAGAGGTAGGCAGCAGAGCGCCGATTGTTAATTATACAACAGATGATTTGGAACCGGGCGAAGCGGTGGAAAGAGGTGACGGCAATGCGTAAAATTTCACTTGATAAGCTTGATACGCTTTTTGCGGCGATTGCCGGTGATGAAACTCTTTATCTGCCGACAGATACTGCGGCAGGAGCAAAATTTGAGAAGTGGGAAAGCGGAAAAACGCTTTCAAATGCACTCAATACCGTCAGAAGCGCAAAAGATTTCTTCTTTCCGCAGACGGAAAATCTTATGGATTTTAAGGTTGAGGGCAAAAACATAGAAGTTATCGATACGCGCAGCGAATGTGAAGATTTTGTTGTTTTCGGTGTTCGTGCGTGTGACGTGAAGAGCTTTGAAGTGCTTGACCGCGTATTTTTAAGCGAGCCTGTTGATACATATTATAAAAACAGACGCGAGCATGGCGTTATTATGTCACTTGCCTGCACAAAGCCTGTTGAAAGCTGTTTCTGCGGCACATTCGGAATTGATGCGGCAGCGCCGGAGGGAGACATAGTATGCCATAAAACCGATGATGCGCTTTATATGGAGGCAAAGTCGGAAAAGGGAGAAAAGCTGTTGGCAAAGCTTGAAGGAATAACTGAGGCTTCCGACAGCAATGCGGTTGATGCTCAAAAAGAGCTTATCCGCGAAAGATTGTCGAAACTGCCGCTGGCTGAGCTTTCGGCAGATGCATTCGGGGACGGAAAAACATCTGAATTTTTCGATGCTCCCGAATGGAAGGAATTATCGGAATCATGCCTTGGCTGCGGAACATGTACGTTTGTATGTCCCACTTGCCAGTGCTATGATATAAAGGATTTCAATACGGGACACGGTGTAAAGCGTTTCCGCTGCTGGGATTCGTGTATGTATTCGGATTTCACAAAAATGTCGGCAGGTCAGCCGAGACTTACGCAGCTTGAACGTTTCCGCCAGAGATTTATGCATAAGCTTGTATATTATCCGACAAATAATGACGGATTGTTCTCATGCGTAGGCTGCGGCAGATGTGTTTCAAAGTGTCCGATTCAAATGAATATCGTAAAAGTTATGAAGAAGCTGGGAGGGCGTGTAAATGGCTGATATAAACGAAGCACTTATTCCCGTAATCGGTGTGGTTACGGATATACGAATCGATACGCCCGACGTAAAGACTTTCCGTGTGGTAACACCCGACGGAAAAAAAGCGTTTGAGCATAAACCGGGACAATGTGCGATGCTCTCAATCCCGGGAGTGGGCGAGGCGATGTTTTCAATCACATCGTCACCCACGAATACCGAGTTTATGGAATTTTCAATAAAGAAATGCGGCTGTGTTACGGAGTGGCTTCATTCAATGGAGGTAGGTCAGCAGATTACAATCCGCGGACCTTACGGACATCCGTTCCCGGTTGATACGGAATTTGCCGGACATGACATGCTCTTTATTGCCGGAGGTATAGGTCTTGCACCGCTGCGTTCGGTTATAAACTATTGCCGTCATTATCGTGACCGTTACGGAAAAATCGATATTGTGTACGGTTCGAGAAGTATGCAGGATCTGGTAGATTATAAAGAAATAATTGATGAGTGGTCAAATGATGCCGGTGTAAGCGTTCATCTCACAATTGACCGCGAACAGCCCGAATGGGACGGTCATGTGGGCTTTGTTCCGAATTACGTTAAGGAGCTGGGCTTCTCAACCGATAAAATCGCTATTCTCTGCGGTCCTCCGATTATGATAAAATTCACTTTGGCAGGACTTCAGGAGCTGGGATTTGACAAAACACAGGTGTACACGACCATGGAGCTTCGTATGAAGTGCGGTATAGGAAAATGCGGAAGATGCAATATCGGCTCAAAATATGTCTGCAAGGACGGCCCGGTTTTCCGCTGTGATGAGCTTGACGAGCTTCCTAACGAATATTGATAAGGAGATTTTGAATATGGAAAATATGGTTAATGTTTACCTGTTCGGCAAGCAGTACAGTGTGCCGGACAATCTGACAATAATGCGTGCCATGGAATATGCCGGTTATCAGCTTGTACGCGGCTGCGGCTGCCGTAACGGTTTCTGCGGCGCGTGTGCGACAATTTACCGTATAAAGGGTGACAAGGAACTTAAAACATGTCTTGCATGTCAGACAAAGGTTGAGGACAATATGTATGTTGCAACTCTTCCGTTCTTCCCGTTGGTAAAGGAAATTTACGATATTGAAAAAATAAAGCCCACAGAACAGATAATGATGCAGCTTTATCCCGAAATATATTCATGTGTCGGCTGTAATGCATGTACAAAGAGCTGTACACAGGGACTTAACGTAATGCAGTATATTGCATATGCTCAGCGCGGTGAATTTGAAAAATGTGCAGAGGAATCGTTTGACTGTGTAATGTGCGGTGTATGTTCTTCACGCTGCCCGGCAGGAATATCTCATCCGCAGGTGGCAATGCTTGCCAGAAGATTGAACGGTAAGTATCTTGCGCCTAAGACAGAGCATCTTGAAAACCGTGTTAAAGAAATAAAGGACGGTACATTTACCGAGCTGATAGAAAATCTCATGGGTAAGCCGATTGAAGAAATCAAAGAGCTTTACAACAACAGAGAGATTGAAAAGTAGGAGGGATAGTATGTATTCAAAAGAATTTCAGGAATCGCTCAAAAAGGTAGAGGCTGCAAGAAAAGACAATATTGCCTATGAGCCGAAGCGTATGACTGCGCAGGAAAAGGACGATTTGCTGGCAGCATATCATCCCGACTATAAAAAGAGCGAATTTTCAACCTTGCAGATAGGCCCCAATAAGGGCGAACAGGTACCGCACGAGCTTTGCGAGATGCTTCAGGCACACAGCAGAATCAAAGCTGATGATGTGGACTTGAATGATATTAAATATGATGTTGACGTATTGATTATCGGCGGCGGCGGTGCAGGTGCATCGGCAGCTATCGAGGCGGATAACGCAGGTGCAAAAACCATGATTGTTACAAAGCTTCGCATGGGTGATGCAAATACAATGATGGCAGAGGGCGGTATTCAGGCGGCAGACAAGCCGAATGACTCACCGGCAATACATTTTGTAGACGCATTCGGCGGCGGCCACTATGCCGCAAAGCGTGAGCTTCTGGCAAAGCTGGTCTGCGATGCGCCGGAGGCTATACAGTGGCTTAATGATTTGGGCGTTGAGTTTGACAAAGAGCCGGACGGTACAATGATTACAACTCACGGAGGCGGAACATCACGTAAGCGTATGCATGCCGCAAAGGACTATTCCGGTGCGGAAATTATGCGTACATTGCGCGATGAAGTCCTTAACCGCCGGATCCCCGTTGTTGATTTCACATCGGCAATCGAGTTGATCCTTGATAAAGACGGAAAAGCAGCAGGCGCTGTTTTGATGAACATGGAAACAAAGGAGCTTATGGTAGCGCGTGCAAAGACTGTTATTATTGCTACGGGCGGTGCCGGTCGTATGCACTATCAGGGATTCCCGACATCAAACCATTACGGTGCTACTGCCGACGGTCTTGTGTTGGGATACCGTGTGGGCGCAAAGCTGCTTTATGCCGAGACTTTGCAGTATCATCCGACAGGTGCGGCATTTCCGCAGCAGATATTCGGTGCGCTTGTTACCGAGAAAGTACGTTCTTTGGGAGCAAAGCTTGTAAACCGTGACGGTAAGGTGTTTATGCATCCGCTTGAAACACGTGACGTTGCGGCAGCATCGATTATCAGAGAATGTTCGGACCGTAAAGAGGGCGTAGATACGGGCAGCGGTGAAGCCGTATGGCTTGATACTCCTATGATAGAAGCAATCGGCGGTGAGGGTACGATTGAAAAGCGTATTCCTGCAATGATGCGTATGTTCGGAAGCTACGGCATTGACATTCGCAAAGAGCCGATTCTGGTATATCCCACACTTCATTATCAGAACGGCGGACTGGATATAAATGTTGACGGTATGACCACAAATGTTGAGAATCTGTTTGTCGCAGGTGAAGCGGTAGGCGGAATACACGGACGTAACAGACTTATGGGCAATTCTTTGCTTGACATTATTGTTTTCGGAAGAAACGCAGGTCAAAGCGCATCGGCGCGTGCAAAGAGTGTTAAGGTCGGAGAACTGACGCTGGAGCATATCAATAAATTTGATGCAGAGCGTGACGCGGCAGAAATTACTACCGATGCTGTATCTCCGAAGCTGCTGCCGGATTACAGAAGAAAATAAAGAATAAAGGTTGGATAATTTTATGATTACAGATTTACTTGAAGCGCTTACGATTTTTTGTTTCGGACTTTCGTGGCCTATATCGATAAGAAAATCACTCATATCACGTACTGCCAAGGGAAAGAGTCTCTTTTTTGAGATATTCCTTTTAATCGGTTATGCATGCGGTATTTCAAAAAAGATTATTGAATGTAATATGGGAAAATCGGGCTTTATATTCTATTTAAGCTTTTTCTTCTACGTATTGAACTTTATTGAAATATCAATTGATGTGGCGCTTTATTTCAGAAACAAAAAGCTTGACGAAGCGGCTGATTTGGCAGCTGCACAGCGCGGATAAGGAACGTTCTATTCTGACATGAAACGGTTTTTATAAGACGTGTATAAAAATATATGAGCGGTGTGGATATTATTCCGTACCGCTCATATTATATTATGCTTCCGAAAGCTCCTCCGAAAGCTTTTCTATGCATTTTTTTTCGATTCGGCTTATATAGCTGCGGCTTATTCCCATAATTTGCGCTATCTCGCGCTGTGTTTTGCGCTTTGTGTTGTTAAGACCGTACCTCCATGTAATAATATCTCTTTCGGACGGGGTAAGCACTTTTTCCATTGCGGAATACAGCTTTGCGGTTTCGAGCTTTCTGAAAATTTCTTCAGCCACATCGGCACCTTCGATAGTAAGAATATCCGAAAAGGTCATGCTGTTTCCCTCTTTGTCTGTTCCTATGCCTTCATCGATTGATACTTCACCGGCAAATTTTTTTGAAAAACGCAAATACATAAGCAGCTCGTTTTCGACACAGCGTGCAATGTATGTACTCAATTTCTTTGATTTTTCAGGATTAAAGGTATTTACACCCTTTATAAGACCGATTGTTCCTATGGAAATTAAATCTTCAATATTTTTTTCATCACCGAACTTTTTTGCTATATGCGCCACAAGCCGAAGATTATGCTCTATAAGCGTGTTTTTTGCTCTCATGTCGCCCTGCATATACAGAGATATGTATTTTTTTTCTTCCTCGGGAGTAAGTGCTTCGGGGAATACCGCGCTGCCGTTGACATATCCGGCAAGAACAAGCACGGCTTGAATCCACTCAAAAATAAATCCGCCAAAGAACATAAAATCCCACAGCCTTTCGGAGAGAACATCTGTCTCTTAATAAAATTTGTCTTTATTTATATTATGCTGCGGGATTGTGTTTTGTGCATGTCAGACTTGAAATAATTATAAAATAACAGGGGAAACCGTAAAGTCAAGACCGCCGTTTCTGAGCTCTGCCGTTGGTGCGCACAGAGAAAATGCATCTGTCGCACGCAATTCCGCTTGGAAAATCGGGTTATTGCGGTCAAAGTCAGCCGCTTTCGTAATTATGGGCAGACGGCATGTTTTTTTTGCCGCGACAAGAAGCTTCATTCCGGTTTTGTTTGTTCCGAGTATGCGTACATATTCGGGCGGCATATTGCATAAATCTGATGTGAGGTCAAGAAGCGATGAAATAAGTATGCGGTTTATCCGCGTTCTGGTATAGCGTTTTGTTTTAATGCTTTCGGCAAGCTGTGTGATGCAAGATGAAGTCATACTCATTTTCTTTATGCGGTTTTCCAAACCCTCGCTTATATCATTAATAAGCGCCAGCTTGTCGGCATCAATTGTACGGAGTTTATATATTACCGCATTGTCGAGACGCGACAAATCATACGGAATTGCGCTGTATACGGGGGCTTTCGGAATATACGGCGAATAGTCCGTTTTATCAAAAATCATGCAGCGTATTGCGGTGGCGGAGGCGGTGTTTTCAAAAACCTCCGCATCATGATGACCTGCTCCGTATCTGGCAATTGCATGCGGACGGATTTTGCTTTTTATGCGTTTAAGTGCGCAGATGTATTCCAATGCGAGAATATTATTCGGTTTTTGCAGCAGCTCCGGACCGATTATATTTTTATATGCCATCTCGCGTGCCGACGGATAACTCATTCCGCCGGATACGTATCGTTTAATTTTATCCGATACTTCGGGAGGCTCATTCAGTAAAATTTCCGCAGTGCGTTCCAGGCGTGCGGTATCTCCGGTTTCGGCACCGAAGCATATTTCATCTGCAATGCCAAGCTCGTTAATTACAGATACCGCCCCTTGGGCAAAACGCTGTGCAGTATTAAGCGCATATATGACAGGCAGTTCAATGACAAGGTCCGCACCGTTAAGGAGAGCAGCCTCCGCGCGCGACCATTTATCGGTGATTGCTGCGTCGCCGCGCTGCACAAAGCTGCCGCTCATTACAACAACAACGGCATCGGACTGCTCGCGTATCTTATCTATCATGTACTTGTGCCCGTTGTGAAAGATATTATATTCGGCTATTACTGCACTTACTTTCATAAAAAATCATCCTTTAATCTGCATTTTTCTTTAAAATCAAAGTTTCAAAACCGCCGATTTCAATTTCGCCCGACAGTAATTCATCGGTCAGAACATCTGTATAGCTACAATCCAATGACACTTTTTTGCTTTCGGTATTGAAATTTTCTATAAACAGATATTTTAATTCGCCATTCTGACGGGTGTGTGCGGTAACACCGTGCGGCAGCGCGGAAGTCAGCGCTCTTTTTATTCCGAGTTCTTTTATTAAATCACCGTAAAAGTCATTCAAAAAATCACCCGTATCTCTGAAAGTTATGTAATATGCTTTGCCGCTGCCGTATTTGTTGCAGGTAAGTGCAGGCATTCCTGCATAAAAATCCTGTTTGTAAGTACCGAGAACAGAGGCGGTTGTTTCGTGAACCAGCTCGCAGTAATCAATAGCTTTGTACTGTCTGCCGTTTATTTCGGCAAGGTTGCTGTCATGGGGATAGAGAGTGTCAATTTCCTCTGCCCAAATGCCGAATACGTCTTTTAATATGCCGCCCGGAAAACCTCCGAGATAACATAAATCGTTTTCATCAACCCAGCCGCTGGCATATGTGCAGACGAATGTTCCACCGTTCTTTACATATTTCTCGATTTTTTCCTCCATGCCCGGTCTTAACATATAAAGCATTGGGGCGATTATCAGCTTATATTGCTCAAAATCACAGGTGCTGTCTATAATGTCGGTGTTGACTCCGTTGTTCCAGAACGGTTTGTAATGGTTTTCGCATGTTTCTTCATATTTTCTGGTGGATTTTGCGAGTCCCTGCATATCCTTGATTGCCCAGTCGTTTTGTCTGTCAAAAAGGATTGCGGTTTCGCTTACCGTATGTGTGCCGACAACGCCGTCAAGCTTTTCGAGTGTTTTTCCAAGCTCGGAAACCTCCTTGAATACACGTGTATTTTCGTGACCGCAGTGGTCAACAACGGCACCGTGCAGCTTTTCGCTGCTGCCGCGGCTTTTGCGCCACTGGAAATACTGAACGGAATCCGAACCGTGAGCAATTGCCTGCAATGATGATAATGTGTGCATTTTCGGACGTTTAAGCTTATTAAATTCATGCCAGTTGGTGAGGCTTGGGGTACTTTCCATAAGCAGAAACGGTTTATTCTTCATTGAACGGAAATAATCGTGGGTGAATGCCGTAAGTTGTGCTGTTTCCACATCATCATTGCTGTGCCATGCAGGATAATTGTCCCATGAAACAACATCAACAATGTTTTTCAGTTCAAAATAATCCAGCCCGTCAAATCCGAGCGCCATAAAGTTTGTGGTTACGGGTATATCCGGAGTTATTGCCTTTAACGGCTCGATTTCTTTCTTTATAAATTCACCGGTCTGATATGTAACAAATCTTTTCCAGTCAAGATTAAGTCCGTGAACGGCTTGTTCGCCGAGAGGGGAGGGAGATTCAATCTGCGCCCAGTCGGTATAGGTATGACTCCAGAATTTTGTCCAGTATGCGCGGTTCAATTCATCAAGACTGTTATGATATTTTTCTTTAAGCCAATCCCTGAATGCCTCCTGGCACAGCTTACAATGACATTCTCCGCCGTATTCGTTGGAAATATGCCATAATATAAGTGCAGGGTGGTCTTTGTAACGTTCGGCAAGACGCTTGTTCATTTCATAAACCTTTTTACGGTAATAAGGGGAGGTGTAGCAATGATTGTGCCGTCCGCCGTGCAGATTTTTTGTTCTGTCCGCATTCGTACGTAAAACTTCGGGGTGAGCCTTGCTCATCCATGCAGGTCTCGCGCCGCTGGGGGTAGCGAGGACTGCTTTTGCGCCTATAGCGTCAAGTCTGTTCATAATATCATCAAGAAACGAGAAATCGTAAACTCCCTCTTCTTTTTCGAGAGTTGTCCACGAAAATATATTTATGCTCAGGGCATTGCAATGAGCGAGGGGGATAAGACGCATATCTTCATTGATTATTTCGGGAAAATCGGTCCATTGATCGGGATTGTAATCGCCTCCGTGCAGCATATGGGGAAACCCGGGTATAATCGGTTTATAACATTTATCATTCATTGTAAAAAAACCTTTCACATATTTATAAATTCAGTATATCATGGCAGAAAAATGTTGTCAATATAATTATTTTGCAAAGCTGCGGTATCAATATTATTATATTTCCCAAAATTTAAACAAACTTTAACGTTAAAGTTGAATAAAAATATTATATGCAAGGAAAATGCGATAAAAACGTCAACTGCAACGTTAAAGTAATGAATTAAAGCAAGGAAAAAGTATAAAAATAAACTAAAAAACTAAGTATTTTCATAAAAAACTGTTGACAATATATAAAACAAATGATATACTGAAATTAATTTAAAAATGAATTTGGTTGTAAAATGCTTTTCATTAACGTTAAAGTAAACGCATTTGGCGGCTGAGCGGAGGTTTTATCATGTTAGATAACTTGGAGTTACTGGAAATATGTAAAAAGAAAACGGATTTGATTATGAGTCGGATTAATCCGGAATCAAATATGCGTGAAAGCGCCATGGCTGTTGACGGAAGATATACCAGCAGAATGTCGGAAATAGATAACAGTACGTGGACTCATTCTTTTTTGACGGGTATGATTGCGTATATGTATTATCATTACAAGGATAAGAAGTATGTTGAGTTTCTGGACAGAATGTATAATACATATAAAAATGCACTGTATTCAAACCTTAAAGAAGTAGGTCATGATACGGGTTTTGTATATGCGCTTTATGCAGTGGCGGCATATAAGATTACGGGTGATGAGAAATATCGTGAGCTGGCGCTTAAAGCTGCCGATGAGCTTTCAAAACGCTTTAATTACGAGGCGGGAGTGATTGCGGCTTTCTGCCGTCTGGACGAGGATAAGCTGAATACGATAGTGGATGATATGATGAATGTTCAGCTTATAATGTGGGCGCAGAGCGAGACAAAGCACCCGTATTATGAAAGAATATACAACGGTCAGGCGCATACGCTTATAAAATATATCATACGTGACGATTACACGGTACGCCATGCTTTCGCATTCGACAAAAAAACCGGCGAACCGCTTACCGAGAAGAACTGGTGCGGCTATTCATGCGGCTCTGCATGGTCGAGAGGTCAGGCATGGGCAATCTACAGTCTTAATTCGTATGTTAAGCACACGGGCAATAAATATCTTTATCTGCCGAATCTGGAGGGTATGGCAGATACATTTATAAGAAAAATCGAAGAAACGGATATGATTCCTACCTGGGATTTCAAAATCCCGGATTATGCGGAGCATATAATAGATACCTCCGCGGCAGCTATTGTGGCATCGGCATTTTTCTCGGCAGAGACAGACATTCCCAAAGACGAGCGCCATGGACAGTTTGCACGCTGCGGTGAGGTTTCCGATAAAATTTTTGAAACCCTGGTTGAGAAGCATATGGCTGATGAAGAATGTGAGAATATTCTTATGAACGGTCAGTGCGGAAATCAGAGTGTAGGGTGTATATGGGGAGACTATTTCTTTGTGGAGCTTCTTATGAAAAGAATATATAAGGATAAGCTTCCGAATTTCTGGATATGATAAGCTGTTTGGAAAGGAGAGCGGTTATGAAACAAAGAATAACGGCGTTTATGCTGTCTGCCGCGCTGCTTGCGCCGACCGTATCGGCTTTTGCGGCAGAACGTGAGGGGAAGATTTATTTTTCCGAAAGCTATAACGGATATGTCACAAACAAGATGCCGGATAAAGGAGAATATGCAGCGGAGGAAACAGCCGTATGCGAGGACGGGAAAAACAATAAAGCTTTGACGCTTACCTCGTCAAGAAAGAACATCACGGCATCGTTTCCGATAAACTGCGAGGAGGATAAACTGAGTGTATCCTTTGATGTGGAATTTTCGGGAGCATTGTCGGACGGAACGCTGAGTATCAAGAACGGAAACACAGAAAGCAAAGTTCTTGTTTTTGACAGTGAATTCGGAATAAAAACCTCCGACGGAGCAACGCAGTGCGGATTCGGACTCGATAAAAAGACGAATATCCGTCTTACCTTTGAAAAGGAAAGTATTTCGGTAGCGGTAAACGGAAAAACAACTGCAAATAAGCGTTATATTCAAAAAGGAATGCCTGCCGCATACGGAACACTCAAGCTTGAATTTAAGCCGGTAAACAGAAAAAGCACGGTAAAGCTTGATAATGTGTATGCATATACGGGAAATCCGTCGGATTTTCCTGTGGCTGAGTATAATCCTGAAACCGCCGAGCCGGCAAGCGCGGATTCTGAAACCGCACAGGAGGTAAAAGTAGGAAATACCGTATTTATTGACAAGGATTTTGAGATTGAAGAGACACAGAAAACGGGGTTTTTCCTGTTTTCGCCGAAAAGCAATACATTAAAATTCGAAACCGATAAAAAAACAGGAAATAAGTATTTGAAATATACGAAAAACGGTACGGAGGACGGCTTGTTCGATTTTTCATTCGGAACACTGCACAGCGACGCGAGATACTTTGTGATGGATTTTGATATGAAGCTTACTCAAAATAACCCGAAGGTATCGTTTAATATGAATTCGAGCGGTTCTTCAATGAATCCGATTATTATTGAGACGGGCGGAAAGGTAACGTCAAACGGGGAACAAATATATCAGTTCAAATTTGACGATAAATGGGTTCATTTTGCAATATGCATGGACTATGTGAACAAGGTAAATAAAATATACATAAATAATGAGTACATAGGACATGAAATAGATTTTAATAACTTTGATGTTGATTTCTTAAAGTCATTCCGTTCGTACTTTTATAACAGCGGTTCGGGCAGCGTAATGTATGATAATATACGTTTTTATGAGGCTAAGGAGCCAAAAGAAAATCTGTATGAGAACGATGATGACAGTACGGGCGAAACGGATATGGGTTCAATGCCGCAGGAGCTGGGCTTTGTGGAGCGTGCACAGGCAGCACTCGGAAATGATTATGCGGCAATATCGTATTACGCGAACAGATATTATGCAAAGGGCGAGAAAAAGACTCTTAAAAATAAATGCTTTATAAATGATGACGGCTTGCTGTATCTGCCGCTTTCGGAAATCGGAGCGGATCTGGACTGCAAGGTTGACTGGAACAGTGAGCTGGGCAGGGTTATAATAAACGATAATGCAAAGTGGATGAAAGGCGATGCCGGAGTTGAAATTAACGGTCAGCTCGTAAGCGATAAAGGTATTCCTGTCATCATGAATGATGAAATATATTTCCCGGCAAGATTTCTTGCGGAGGATATTCTGAATAAAACACTCACATGGGACGAAAAACAGTTTATTATAATAGGAAACGGAACAATAAATAATGAGTCAAAGCCCGATCGGGACGAGTACGGTGAGACGGACTGCAAGACTACCTATTGGGAAATTGCGGATATGCTCAATTACGATAACCCGACGGCGGCACAGATAAAAAAGGCGTATTCGGAGGCTTCAAACGGAGCGCATCCGCGTATAATGATAAATTCCGCAGATGTTGAACGCATGAAGGGCGATTATGAATCGAATGAGATGTATAAAAAGTATGCCGATACTATCATATCCGCGGCTGATAAGCTGGTTGAGGATAATCAGCCGACAGAGGAAGTAAAGGTACAGACGGGAAACTATTTGCAGACTGCGCGTCAAATTCTTGACAGAGTGCAGAAGCTCGGATATGCAAGATTTATAACGGGGGACAATAAATATGCAGAGCAGGCATGGGCAGAACTGCACAGTGTCGGAAGCTTTGCAACATGGGACAGAGGACATTGGCTTGACCTTGCCGAATTTCAGGCGGCATTTGCTTTCGGCTATGACTGGTTCTTTGATTACTGGACAGATGAGCAAAAACAATTTATAAAGACGAACACTCTTACAAAAGCATTCAATATGATGGTTGAAACATATAAATCACCGTCGGCAGGTGCGGGAGAGCTGGCGCGTTTTAATAACCGAAGTATAGTAATGGCATCGGGTACGAGCATGACAGCTATAGCGCAGTTTGAGGATAATCCCGATTTTTATGCGGAGCTGTTATCGAGGACCATACGCAATGAAGAAATAATTTCAAGACTGTGGTATCCCGACGGTGCATGGCCGGAGGGCGCGGCTTACTGGGGATATACCGCAAGCTATCAGATTTATCTGATGGCTTCGCTTGACGCAATGTGCGGTACGGATTTCAGAATGTCCGAAGCAATGGGATTTAAAAATTCCTATAAGATGCATATAGTGCAGAATATGTCCGTCGGTGCAAATAACATGTCCGACGTGGGAGATATGAGTGCCCGTGCACCGGGAGAGCTTTCATGGATTGCGCGTAAATTCAATGATGATGACGCAATGATTTTCAGAGTTTTGTACGGATTTGAACGGCTTAACAATGCTCCCGATATGTTTGATGTACTGTTCGGAAAATTTGATATTACATTCCCCGATAAGTTTGAATTTCCTTTGGACGGATATTTAAGAGATGTTGAGCTGGCGACGCTGCGTTCGGATTATTCAAAGGAGGCTGCGTGTGTTTCCATACACGGCGGAAGGGGAGCTCGGCCGCACGGACATTATGATATAGGCTCATATGTCATTGATATGCTGGGCGAAAGATTTGCGTATGATTACGGCTCGGAAAATTATGCCGCAGCCTCGGAGGGTACGAGCATGTACCGAAACAGAGCGGAGGGACATAACTGTCTGGTTTTTAACCCGGACTTGAGCGTGGGACAGACCGGTGATAATGATTTTTCGCCGATAACAGCGTTTAAGTCCGATACAAGAAGCGCGTTTGCCATACTGGATATGACAGAGGCGTATGCAAAATACACCTCATCATGCAAAAGGGGGATAATGCTTGCGAATGACAGAAGAAGCGTGGTTGTCCGTGATGAATTTACACTTAAAAGCAAGGTTCCCGTTTACTGGTTTTTACAGACAAAAGCAAGTGTGGAGCTGGTGAACAGAAAAACCGCAATACTTACCAATAACGGGAAAAAGGTAAAGCTTGAAATGCTCAGCAGCTCAAGAGATGCAAAATTTGTGGTAGGAGAAGCGAAAAATCTTCCCACATCTCCGAAAACAAATTCCGCACAAACCGAAAATAAGGGTTATACAAAGCTTATGATTCAGTTTGACGGCAGCGGCAGTGAGTATATTGAGGTACGTTATATCTCTTATGACGATCCCGCGGCGGATTCGGATATGCCGGACACACCGCTTTCCGAATGGCAGGCAGAGGGCGGAGAAATTGTGAAAATGCCGGAGCTTACGGGAATATATGTTGACGGAAAGCCGATAGAGAATTTTGATCCGGAAACAAAGTATTATACAACTCAGATACCCGATACGTATGAAAAATTGCCTGAAATAACCGCATCGGCAGACGATGCCGAGATTATAATAACTCCGGCAAAGGATGCGTCCGAAAAGACACAGATAAAGGTTAAAAAGAGCGAGTATGTATATTCCGTATACCAGCTGGCATATCAGCTTATGCCGACAATGCCTGATATGAATACGCTTGAAGAACTCAAAATTGTAAATGTAAAAGCAAGCGCGGAGCCGCAGGCGGAAAATAACAGGAAGATGGCAATTGACCGCAATACCGATACAAGATGGGCGGCGCAGGATACCTGCTGGATTGAAGTAGAGCTTGACAGGGTATATGATATTTCGAGAGTAGGCTTGCTTGTGCTTGAGGGTACAAAACGAAAGCAGATATTCAACATTGAGGTTTCGGAGAACGGAAAAAATTATACAAAGGTTTATGATAACATGTCAAGCGGAACAACCGATGACTGCGAATACTACAATGTATCGGGCGCACGCGGAAAATATGTACGAATAAACTGCTTCGGTACGTCTATAGGAAACTGGAATTCCATTAAGGAAATATATGTATACAAAAACAAGTAATTTTACAGAAGACTGCACGGCTTTGGGAAAACCGTGCAGTCGGAAAGGAAATATAAGCATGAAACGTTTTATTGCGGCCGCATCGGCGCTTGCCGTAATGCTTAGCGGAGCAAATTTTGCCGCTGCGCAGGACGATATCGGAAAACTTACTCAGAGTGTGCCGTATACGGTTACCGAGCTTACCGCCGATGATTTCGGAATGGAGGAGCTGTATACAGATAATACATTCACGGTGAGTACGGAAACGGTAAAGGTAGATAAATACGGTGATATTGTTTACGGAAAAGCAGGGGACACTAAATTTGAAATAACACCGATTATATCATATGTGCCGGAAAAGGACAGTCCGAACTATTATTTCGATTTTGACGAAAGTCTGGAAACAAGTCCCAATGGCGGTTACAACAGAATAATAGCGGATAATGTGTCTGAGGAAAGCCCCGTTGCATATCGCCATGATGACGGAGGAACACAGCTTGATGTCGGAAGTAAGGTTCCGGGTGACAGAAACAGTACCACACCGGAGGGAAATCTGAACGATTCATCATATACTCCGGGAGTGCTGTATTCGCTTGAAAAGCCCGTTACGCTTAAATGGAATAAAAACTGGAGCATAGAAATGAAGCTCCGCCAAAGAGCCAAAACATCGGGAATATTCTACAGCGGAGCCAATTGTTCGATAGTATCGTTTGACTGGCATTTGCAGATGTATGCGGGTACACCCGTGCGTCAGAACTTAAATTCCAAAAACCTTGCAAATGTATATAATGATGTGGTTATAAAGAATGTATATGATGCCGATACGGATACATCATATTGTACCGCACTTGCGGCGACAAGCTCGAATCCGTCGGCAACGGGTACAAGTGCAAATGTGCCTACGAACGGTGTTGATTTTACAGTGAATAAGCTGTTTTCAGCCGGAACGGTTCAGGGATTTTTGGGATATGTGGATTATGTATTGGAAAGTAATAGATTATGTAAAGACACTTCCTGCAAATGCGAAAAATAC
>CAJKHT010000008.1 GCA_905199755.1 uncultured Eubacteriales bacterium
ATTATATATAAAATAAATTATTTTCAACCTTTAAGTATAAGTGAGTGCGCTTTTTCAAGCATTTCAAGATTTTCCGGCAGAGCATCTATAATTTTCATGCGCCGGCAATTGGGGCATACAAGTATGACTCCCTGAGAGGTTGCCGCAATGCGTATATCCTCGCAGCCGCAGACACATGATATTTTATGCTCGCTCTCCAGAGCATATATACATTCAAGCATACCGCAGATTAAATCGTCCTCGCCGTTAAATTCGTCCCCGAATTCGTCAATGCTTTCGCTGTTGTCGAACATGAAACGCTCGCAGTCCTCACGGTTGCCGATGCACAGTATTTCCATATCGGAAACGGGGCATGAGTAAATGTTAAAGCTGCGTGACCAGAAACCGTCCTGCGATGAAACAAAGGTATGTGAATCTCCGCATACGGGACACTCGGCACTTATATAGTATTTGGAAGGCTTTTTGCGGATTGAAACGCATTTTTCGCCGCATGCCTTTGCCGAGCAGTAAAAGCTTTTGCCGTGTCTGCCGGAAATGTCAAATATGCTTATCTTATCGGCGGTAATTTCCGAACAGATAGGGCATACGTATGAAATTGTTTTGTTATAATCAATCAGCATATAAATCTCCCGTCAGGTGCCAAGTTTATTTTCGCGTGCGTAAAAGAACAGATATTGCTGGGCATAACCGCCCAAATCGCCGAATTTCTCACGGGCAAGCTTCTGAATGGTGCTTATGGATTGCTCTTTGTCAAAATAGCAGTATTCCATTATTCGCTTAATCCATACATCGACCGGAAATGCATCGGTGTGTCCGAGTCCGAAAAGCAGTATGCAGTCACTTACCTTGTTGCCTATGCCTTTAAGCGACATAAGTGCTTTTTTTGCATCATCGGCAGAAAGTGTCTGTAAATACGAAAGGCTCGGATTGCCGCTGCATATTGCCCGGGCGGCGCCGAGTATATATTTATCACGGAAACCCGCACGGATAACCAAAAGCTCCTCCAAAGACAGTGCCGCAAGTCTTTCGGGAGAGGGGAAACCGTAATATGTGTTTCCCATATAATGAATTTCATCTCCGAAACTTCGGCAAAGCCGTTCGATAATTCCTTTTATACGCGGTATATTGTTGCTCTGGGATATAATAAATGAAATAATTGTTTCCCATAAATCCTGCTTCAGAATACGTATTCCCTCGCCGCATTTCGCAGCATTTGCCATTATTTTATCCGACGAAAGCGCATGCTTTATTTTCTCATAATCGCATGATAAATCGAAGAAATCATACCATATATTCATAAAATCCTCGCGGCTTGTGTCAAACAATGTGACAGTGTCGCCGTGCTGCGATATTTTAAGCGCTTTGTTAAATGCAACTCCCAAATATGTTTCATCATCAAGCTTGTTGAAACGAAAGCACTGACCGCAGTCAAATATATGCACGAGGTCAAACGCCTCGGGATTTTTCAGCAAAACATTGTTATTTTCATATAATATATCCATAGTATTTTTATTATAACACACCGGCGGCGATTTATCAATAAATTATAACAACTTTGTCAAAAAAGACAACAAAAAAAATATGCATCGGGTGAAAGTGTTGCAAAATGTAAAAAAAGGTCTTTACTATATAAAGGAAATAGTGTATAATGTGATGGAAGGAGTGATTTTTTTATGAATTTCGATTACATGGCAAAATATATTGATACACTGCCGTCAATAGGCGTGCCTATGGCAGACTGTGTTGTATCATACAAGGGGGAAAATGTGTTCAGACGTTCTTCGGGTTATTTTGATGTGAAAAACAAGATTCCCGTAAAGCAGGACAGCTTATATAATTTGTATTCGGCATCAAAGGTAATAACCGTGACCGCGGCAATGATGCTGTATGAGCGCGGCACGTTCCTTTTGGAGGACAGCATTGCAAAATATATTCCCGAATTTAAGAATATGTATGTAAAGGTTGAAAATGCTGACGGGGAAATATCATATGTTCCGGCAAAACGTGAGATTTCAATTCATGATTTGTTTACCATGAGTGCAGGACTTACATATGATTTATGCAGTGATTCGATTAAGAATATGCAGAAAAAGACAGACGGCAGATGTCCGACTGTCGAAACAGTCCGCGCAATTGCGAACGAGCCTCTTATTTTCCACCCGGGAGAGCATTATAATTACAGCCTGTGCCATGATGTTTTGGGTGCATTGATTGAAATATGCTCGGGAATGAAATTCGGCGATTTCCTTAAAGAAAATATTTTTGAACCTCTCGGAATGGAGAATACGGGATTTGATGTGAATGACGATATATTTAACAGAATGTCGTGTCAGTATATCTGGGAAAATGACAGTGCGGTCGAAATTACAAAGGACAATCCGTATCGGCTCGGAACAGAGTATCAGAGCGGCGGCGCGGGACTGGTATCGTGTGCGGACGATTATATAAAATTTGCGCAGTGTCTTGCAAACGGCGGAAACACAAAGGACGGAAAAAATCTTATAAGCAGAGCAACGATAGATTTAATGCGTCAGAATCATATGGATGATGTAAGACGGAAAGAATTTAAGAGTAATGCTTTCGGCGAGTATACATACGGCTTGGGTGTGAGAACGATGGATACAAAGAATTGTTCGACTTCAAACGGCTCTGTGGGCGAATTCGGCTGGGACGGTGCAGCTGCGGCGTTTGTGCTTATAGATCCCGAACGTGAGCTTGCAATGTATTATGCTTCGCATATTAGGAATTATCCGGGAAGAGATATACACAGACGCTTGAGAAATATGCTTTACGCAGCCTTGGAGAAATAAATGAAAATAGACGGAAGAACAATTCAGCTGGGAGTTATAGGAAGTCCGATAGAGCATACTTTTTCGCCGGCAATACATAATTTTATAGCGGAGGAAACGGGTGACAACTGCGTATACTGCGCATGGCACGTTGAACCGGAAAATCTGGGAAAAATGATTGACGGTGTGCGTGCTATGGGAATACGGGGCATTAACGTAACGATTCCGCATAAGGTACAGATTATGAAATATCTGGACGAAATATCTCCCGAGGCAAAGCTGCTGGGTTCTGTGAATACCGTTGTAAACCGCGGCGGAAAGCTTTGCGGCTACAATACCGATGCGGACGGCTTTTATAAGGCTCTGACAGACTTCGGCACATGTGCCGCGGATAAGAATATTCTTGTTTTCGGTGCCGGCGGTGTTGTAAAACCGGTGGTTATGCGTCTTATACGTGAAAATCCCAAAAGTGTTACGATTTTGAACAGAACCGCGGAAAAGGTAAAGCAGCTGAAAAGTCTGATATATGAGCAGATGGGGTATGAAATCGGGACGGAGCTTGCCCGAAGGGAATATGACATCGTAATAAACACTACCTCGGCAGGAATGGCGCCTCAGCTTGATGTATTGCCGATTGATGCGATAAACGGAATTGACAGCCTTGATTTTATAAATGAAAACACGACTGCGGCGGATATGATATATAATCCCGATGAAACGCTTTTTCTCAAAGAGGCAAAAAAACGCGGTGCAGGGACAATGAACGGCCTGGACATGCTTATAAACCAGGCGGTGCTTGCATATGAGCTGTTTATGGATAAAAAGCTTGCGGATAACATCGGGGCGAAAATCAAAAAAGAGGTGTTTCACAGATGAACATAGTGCTTACAGGCTTTATGGCATCGGGTAAGAGCGTTATTTCAAAGGAAATAGCAAGGATTTCGGGAAGAGTACTTATAGATACGGATAATCTGATTGTTAAAAATGAGGGCATGAGCATAAATGATATTTTTGCAAAGCACGGCGAAGCGTATTTCAGACATGCCGAAAGCAATGCGGTAAAGCTTGCTGCAAAAACCGAAAATGCGGTGATTTCGACAGGCGGCGGAACGGTGCTCAACCGCGATAATATCGATATTCTCAGAAAAAACGGTGTGATTGTTAATCTCGCTCCCGATTTTGAAGTAATAGAGAAGCGTCTTGAAAAGGCGGCTGCCTCAAGACCTCTTCTGCAAAAGCGTGATATTGCGGAGGTCAGACGGCTTTTTGAAGAAAGAAAGCCTTTTTACGAAAATTGTGATTTGCATATTCATATAACGGACGGAAAAACTCCCGAAGAATATGCACGCGAGATACTGAAAAAAGTAAAATAATTTAAGGTCAAAGCTTTGAATTGCAGAGCTTTGACTGATTTTTTTGTAAAAAAACAATATAAGAGATTTAATACTTGAAAAAAAGGTGAAAAAGTGGTAAAATAAAATAGTATATATGTATTTATATATGAATTATGTCGCATTTATGCAATCGGAGGACAATGAAATGCTTAGATATTTTACAGCAGGGGAAACGCACGGCAAATGCCTTACGGTAATTGTTGAGGGAATGCCGTCAAACGTACAAATAGATGAAGATAAAATAAATGAAGCGCTGGCAAAACGTCAGAAGGGATACGGACGCGGCGGCAGAATGAGTATAGAAAAGGACCGTGCCGAAATACTTTCGGGAGTCAGGGGCGGATATACATTGGGAAGTCCGATTGCGTTAAAAATCGAAAACAGAGACTGGGTTAACTGGGAAAATATTATGGGTGCAAAAACAGCTTCATCGGAAAAAGCGGTGTCTTTTCCGCGCCCGGGGCATGCGGACCTTACAGGCGGTATGAAGTACAATCATACCGATTTGAGAAATGTGCTGGAGCGCGCAAGCGCACGCGAAACTGCGGCAAGAGTGGCGGCAGGGGCACTTGTGGCACAGCTTCTGGAGCCGTTCGGAATTGAGTTTAAGAGCAGAGTGGCATGCATAGGAGAAATTGAGGACAATTTCATCAATGCCGATGATGATTTTTACAGACGTGCAGCAGAATCGCCGGTAGGATTCGGCGATGCGGCGGCTGCAAAAAGAGCTATGGAATATATAGATAAAATCAAGGCGGACGGAGCATCCGTCGGAGGCGTTGTCGAAACTGCGGTTATAGGTCTGCCGCCCGGCTTGGGCAGCTATGTTCATTATGACAGAAAGCTTGATGCCAATATTGCTTTCGGTGTAATGAGCATACAGGCAATCAAGGGCGTGGAATTCGGCATAGGCTTTAATGCCGGCAGAGTGATAGGCGCCGATGCACTTGACGAAATAGAATATAACGGCGTGTTTTCACGTTCTACAAACCGAGCCGGAGGAATTGAGGGAGGAATGTCGAACGGTGAGCCGATTGTCGTGCGTGCGGCAATGAAACCGATTCCAACTCAGTATAAACCGTTAAAAACAGTAAATCTGTCGGACAAGACGGTGCATAAGGCATCGGTTGAGCGTTCCGATGTGTGTGCGGTGCCGGCATGCTCGGTGGTTGTTGAGTCGGCAGTGAAATTTGAAATTGCAAAAGCTTTTCTGGAAAAATTCAGCGGAGACTGCATTGAGGACGTTAAGGCATATTATGACATATATATGCAGAGGATAAGCAAGTATTAATATATATAAGCATTGATTGCTTATGAGCCGGAGGGTGGTGACGAATTTGACCGAAAAGGAGATAATAAGGCTTTGCAAGGAGGGCGACAGGGACGCTTTTAATGAATTGTTTGAAAAATATGAGAACAGAGTTATAAATATAGCATACGGTATGCTTTCCGACCGCGATGATGCATGCGATGCGGCACAGGAGGTTTTTATAAAGGTCTACAGAAATATATCTTCATTTAGGGAAAATTCGCTGCTTTCCACATGGATATACCGTATTACATCAAATGTGTGCAATGATATTTTAAGAAAACGTCAGAGAAGTGCGAACACAATCAGTATAAATGCGGCACTTGATGATGACGGACACACAAAAGAGCTGCCGGACAGCGCTCCGCTGCCGGAGGAGTTTGCGGAGTATAACGAAGCGCAGCGAGCGGTAAGGAAAGCGATAAGCGAGCTGAGCGACGAATATAGGGAAATTATAACTCTGTGTGATATAGAGGATATGAGCTATGATGATATTGCAAATGTGCTGAACTGCCCGGTCGGAACCGTGAAATCAAGGCTTAACCGCGCAAGAAAATCATTAAGAAAAATTTTATCCGACAGCAGGGAACTTTTTTTGTAATCGTTCGTCTAATAATATGTAAAGAGAATTTAAAGATAGCGTTAACGCATAATCGATATAAAAAATAACCGGGAAAGGGGGAGATGCGGTATGCAGTGCGATGAATTCAGAGAACATTTGGATAACTATGAAAGTCTTACCGATTCGGAAAAGCACACACTTGAAGACCATGCAAAAGAATGTGAAAGCTGCAGGGAAGAACTTGAATTTATGCTGTCGGTCATAAGTGTGACAAAAAATCTCCCTGAGATAAAGGCTCCCGATGATTTTATTGAGCATCTTAATGAACGCATAGACCGTGAAGACAGGAAACAGATTGTCGGACGGTACAGAACGATAAAGTTTGAATGGAAACGTTACGGTTCGGTTGCGGCATGCTTGCTGCTGGCGGCGGTTGTGGGTGTAAACGGCAGAAATATAGTTTCTGACATGACCGATACCAAGGGCGGTGTAATATCGGAAAGCACGGTAACTGCCGACAGTGCGCATAATGATGTGCAGGCTGCCGATAATACGGTTACGGCACAAACAACGGGTAATACCCGGGAGACGGCAGCGGATAATGCGGCGGCTCATACTCCTGCACCTGCAAAGGAAAATACGGTGCCGGAAATCAAAAGCAGTGTTCCGTCGGTACAAAACCGTGAATTTGAGTCCAATATTGCACAGCGGCAAACATCGGGCGGAGCAAATATAAAAAGCAGTGCAGAAAACGCACCGTCGGCTTATAATGCACCCGCTGTACGTACAGAGCAGCCAAGCGGCGTCAATGTGCCGGGCAAAGCGGAAGCTGAAACCGCAGCACCGCAGCAGCTGGATGCAGTGACGGAAACGGACAGCAAAGCTGCCGAACCATATACTTTGGCGAGAGAACGCTATTCGATTCCCATTGAGAGCGTTCCTTACGGAAGCTCCGATTCCGAACAGGAAACTGATAATTCTGCGAATAAATCGGACGGATATGCTATTTCGGAAGAAAAAGCGTCAATTGCTTTGGGTAAATACACACCTATAGATGCGAACGGTAATTCGACCGATTACCAGGTAGATGTACAGGACGTTTCCGACGTTCCGGCAGGAAGTTCAATTTTGGTTTCTTCCGAGGACGAAGAAAAAGTCCGCAGTCTGATGGGCAGATATATCACCGGAAATTACGGAATATATTATATGACTACAGAGGATAAACTCAATAAAATGTTTGAGGAAATGGATAAAGCAGGAATAAACTATGAAAAGTTTATGAGTAACAGTTCCGAACGGGTAAGCTTTAAACTGGTAGTTGTATCATAATTTAAAATGAACAGGGTGGCTGCAGGCTTGCAGCCACCCTGTTGTGTTAATATTCATATGAACCTAAAAGCTTAAAGAAATCGGTGCTGCGCCGCAGCTTATCCAATGCAAAATACAACACAGCATTATCGATGTTTCCGTCAATATCAATAAAAAATACGTATTTTCCCAACTGTGTCTTTACGGGGCGCGATTCGATTTTTACAAGATTAAGCTTTGCGTCCGCAAATCCCTTTAAAGCGGTATAAAGGCTTCCGGGTTTATCGGGCAAAGTAAAGGCAACAGATGTTTTATCGTGTGCCGTGACTTTTTTTGAAAGATTTTTTTCAATTATGATAAATCTTGTGGAATTGTTTTTTTCGTCACCGCATTCGGGAAAAAGTATATCCAGTCCGTAAAGACTTGCAGAACCGGGGGAGGCGATGCATGCAATGCTTCCGTCCGAGTGTGCGGCAAGCTCGGCAGCGGCGGCGGTGGAATTGGTGTATTTTATTTCCGTATCGGGAAATTCGGTATCAAGCAGATTGCGGCATTGTCCGACCGCCGGTGCAATTGATGCGATTGTTTTAATGTCTGTTTTTTCGATACCTTTTTTTACCAACAGATTCTGGCTTATATGAAGTACGTATTCACCCGTTATATGTACGTCCGTATCGAACGCAAGGGTGTCGAGTGTGACATTGATACCGCCGTCAATTGAGTTTTCTATAGGTGCAATGGCAATATTCGTTTCGCCGGTATCAACCGATTTTATGAGTGAATGAATTGTTTTGAACGGCACAAGCTCATATCTGCCGTTTGACCATTCTTCTGCCGCCTGATGCGAAAACGTACCTGCCGGTCCCAAATAACCTAACATATTGATATCTCCTTTTAAGTAAAGCCGTTTCGGAATGAAACGGCTTTATGTTTACAATAATATTTTGCCTACTGCCTTTGCAATCGGATCAAGCTCGTGCATAAGCTTAGCGAACTTTTCGGGTGTAAGTGACTGCGGACCGTCGGAAGCGGCTTTTGCCGGACAATTATGAACTTCGACCATAAGTCCGTCCGCACCTGCGGCAATTGCGGCCTTTGCTACGGCAGGAACGTATTTGTATGTTCCCGTTGCATGGCTGGGATCTCCGATTATCGGGAGGTGCGAAAGCTCCTTTGAAACGGGTATTGCACTTACATCAAAGGTGTTTCGTGTAGCTGTTTCATAGGTTCTTATACCTCTTTCGCAAAGGATAACTTTTTCGTTTCCCTCCGACATTATATATTCTGCCGCCATGAACCATTCTTCCATTGTTGATGCAAGTCCGCGCTTCAATAAAATAGGCTTGTCACATTTTCCGACTTCACGGAGAAGCTTGAAATTCTGCATGTTTCTTGCACCGATCTGAATAATATCGGCATATGAAGCAACCAGCTCCACATCACGCGTATCGACAACCTCTGTACATATCGGCATATCAAGCTCTTTGCCGCTGTTGTACATGATTTTCAGACCGTCAGCTTCAAGTCCCTGGAATGAATACGGCGATGAACGCGGTTTGAACGCGCCGCCTCTTAAAATATTCGCACCGGCTCCTTTAACTGCTCTCGATACTTCCGTGAACTGTTCCTGGCTCTCTATAGCACAGGGACCTGCAAATACCGCCAGCTGTTTTCCGCCGACCTTAACGCCGTGTCCGACATCTATAATTGACTGTTCCGACTGAAGCTCCTTTGAAACAAGCTTGTACGGTTTCATAATCGGCACAACATTTTCAACGCCGTTCATCATCAGCACTTCATTCATGCTTAGCAGGCGCTTATCACCGATTGCACCTATAACTGTTTTCTTTTCGCCGTTTATCGGATGAGTCTGAAATCCAAAAGAGGCAAGCCTTTTCTCAACCTCCTCAATTTGCAATGCAGACGCATCGTCTTTCATAATAATAATCATGGAGCCTCACATCCTTAAAAATATATTAAATAAATTATAACAAAACTACGGATTTTTTTCAAGTATCGTATTAGATAAAAATATGTTGCGGCACAGTACGTATTTTCGACAAATTACTTAGTAAAAATATATATCAGCAGTTATCTTGCTGTGTGTCTTGCTCAGAATTATGCATTGTTGACTTAAACTGGAAAACAGCTCCCAAAACGGCTGCAAACATACCCGGCACGGCATTGGCAAAAAATCCGAAACGGTTTTTTAAAAATGCGTAGATTGCCATGCCTATAAAAAGTCCGCCGAGCGCCGCAGTACATATTATGGTGTACGGACGAAAAGCCGTTATTGTAATTGCGCCCACGGCAGCAGCGGCGATAAGCCCCAAGATGACCGATACGGCGGCAGGGGTAAAAAATCCGCATACCGTATACATGATAAGGAAAGCAATGAATGAGTTTATAACCAATGCTCCGGCAGTGTAGTATTTAAAAGCAAAAAACGAAAAAACGAACATCATTATAAGTGCCGTTATTATTTGCATTATAAGCGATATGGATGCATTGATTAAAAACTGCTCCGCAACAATTTTTGCAAAATTCATACCGAAAGAAAGACCGCACGCAATTCCTGCAGCGACAACAACTCCGCGGATAAGCTTAAATCCGGCAAAACATTCCGCCGCACCGATAACCAAAAGGGAAATACATAAAAGAAAAAGCGAGAGTCCTGTAAAGTTTAAAAGAATTTCCATAATAATCCCTCCTTTGTTAAATTAATTATAACATAAATTTCAGGAAAATCAAATTAAATTTTTATAAACAAAAAATATGCACTTTAAAAGTATAAAACCTTTAAAGTGCATACCGATTTCGGGGTTGTTAAGAATTATCGTCACTGTATAATTTAATCCATAAAAGCGTAGCGAGCAGAATAACAGCCGCACCGCCGATACATGCCGACGGAATCCTTATTCTGCGGTCAAGCTTTTTTTCAATGTGGATTCTGGCTTTTCTTGCAGGCTTTGCTTCCTCTGTTTTCAAAGCCTTTATTGTTTTTCTTGATTTTTTATACAGCAGATTGTTTTTTAAATATTTCTCCTTTATTTCCGTAAGCTCCGAGCCGGAAAGCGGAATGCAGTCCGTGCGTATTTTCAAAAGCTGATAGCCGCCGTCCGCAACGTCCGTTTTGCGCAGCAGTGCATAATTGTAATATGAGCGGTCGGTCGAAAAACGCATATAGTATATCTCATCACCCAAATTGTAGAAATGAGTTATAAGATAGAATTTATCCGTTGCGTCAAGCGACTTGACGGCATGCTCATATTCCGCGATGCTGCCGTAATCGGATATATCAAAGCTTTTAAATCCTACCGCTCTTGCCGCCGCGGCTTCAAGCGCGGATTCGTCGTTTTTGTCCAGCCTGTCCGCAAAATTTTCAAGCAAAATGCTGTCTGCAGCGGAATTTTTCAGCGTGTCGTAAAAATCCGAAAGTGCCTTGTTGTAAAATGAAACATCAACATCACAGTTAAAATAGTATCTGTTAAAATCCATAATGCCGGTTTCGTTTACAAATTCGGGATTGTTCACATATCTAAAAGCATCATTGCCTACGGCGGTGTAATATTCGGAATTACAAAGCTCGCCGTGACGGTATTCCTTATAAACAACATACTTTTTATTGTCCGTCCAGCCGAGCGAAAACTCACCGTTGCAATCTGTTATATCGTCATAATTCTTTTCAAGAATTGCAACCCGTTCCGCCTTTTTCAGATGCTCATTGTATTTCCAGATATGACATGATGCTGTCTGATACTTTGCCTCGGTAAGATATATCAACAAATACGGCGGAAGCGAGCTGTCAAGCTGAACGGTATCGCCGTAAATGACACCCGTGGTACCGTATTCCGAATCGGGAGAGCCGTGCGGATATTCGCTGCTTATCACCCCGTAGGTGCGGATATAATCATCAAGCACATATCCGTAGACCGAGGACATTTTACCGATGTCAGTATCCGAATCCGCAAGCGGTATCGCTTGCAGCTGTGCGAGTGCGATGCTTACGGCACATAAGGCACACAAAAATCGCAATATTCTGTTTTTCAAAAGCATCATCACCACACTTTGAAAAAATGATATAGGTTTACATAATTATAACATATATATTATAATCCCTGTTCTGTGACAATTCAACTGTACCGTTATTAATCTTATGTAACAGTCAATTTACAATTATATACAAAATATGCGGTAGTTATGCACAATTTTCCGTTTTTTCTCTTTACAAAGGGAGTTTTTTGTAATATAATATAAAATTGTTGATTAATATATTTTTAGGAGATGTGGCGATATGATAAAAGCTGCGGTGCTGGGCGCAACGGGCTATGCCGGAATAGAGCTTGTAAGGCTGTTAAGTATGCACCCTCAGACGGAGATTAAAATTCTAGGTTCGCAGAGCTTTGACGGACAGAGGATAAGCGAGGTTTATCCGAATTTTAAGGGGATACTCGAAAAGGAATGTGAAAAAACGGATATTGACAAGGTTGCCGAATGTGATGTTGCATTTACGGCTTTGCCGCACGGTGCGTCAAAGGAGGTTATTCCCGAGATTATAAAGCGCGGTGTGAAAGTAATTGATTTGAGCGGTGATTTCAGATATGACGATGTAAGCGTTTATGAAAAATGGTACGGTCAGAAACATTCATCGCCGGAATTGCTTAAAGAATCTGTTTACGGTATGCCGGAGCTTTACAGAGATAAAATTAAAAATGCACGCCTTATAGGAAATCCGGGATGCTATACAACATGCTCGATACTGGGAACGGTGCCGCTTTTAAAGAGCGGAGTCGGAAGCAGTGAAAATATAATAGTAGATGCAAAATCAGGTGTTACGGGTGCAGGCAGAGGGCTGTCACAGCAGGTACATTTCTGCGAGTGTACTGAGAATATGAAAGCATATAAGGTGGCGACTCACAGACATACCTCGGAAATTGAACAGGAGCTGTCGCATGCGGCAGGATGTGATGTGATGATTTCATTCACACCGCATCTTATTCCGGTAAAGCGCGGTATTCTTGCGACGATATATGTAAATCTGAATAAAAACTGCACTACCGAGGAACTGACACAGCTTTACAAGGAATTTTACAAGGATGAATTTTTCGTACGAGTTAAGGATGCCGGTGTACTGCCCGAGACGAAGCATGTTGCAGGTTCAAACTTTGTCGACATCGGAATTGTGGCTGATGAAAGACTGCAGAGAGCAGTTGTTGTATCCGCGCTCGATAACATTTTCAAGGGTGCTGCCGGACAGGCGGTGCAGAATATGAATATCATGTTCGGACTTGACGAAAAAACAGGAATAGCCAATCCCGGCTTTTACTTATAACAAAATATCAGACAGGTGTTGATTATAAAATGGAAAAACTTATAAAAAAAGCGGAAATACTTATTGAAGCCTTGCCGTATATGCAGAAATTCAGCGGAAAAACCGTTGTAATCAAATACGGCGGCAATGCTATGGTAAATGAGGAGCTTAAGCACTCCGTTATGGAGGATATAACGCTGATGAAATTTATCGGATTAAATCCGATTGTGGTTCACGGCGGAGGCCCGGATATTTCAAAAGCGCTTGATGAAAAGGGCGTAAAGAGTAATTTTGTGAATGGTCTGCGTGTGACGGACGAAATAACAATGCAGACGGCGCAGCAGGTGCTTGTCGGAAAGACAAACAAGGAAATAGTTGCCATGCTCAATGCGGCAGGCGGACGCGCTGTCGGTATAAGCGGTATTGACGGCAGTTTTATAGAATGTAAAAAGCAGTATACCGAGGTTGACGGAAAAAAGGTTGATATAGGATATGTCGGAGATATAGTGGAGGTAAAGCGTCCGCTTATCGACCTTTTAAGCAATGACCAGTGGATACCCGTAATTGCACCGATAGGAACAGATAAGGAAGGCAACAGCTATAACATAAATGCTGATACCGTAGCATCTGCCGTTGCGGCGGCGATTCAGGCGGAAAAGCTTATTCTGCTTACCGATGTTGAGGGAATAAAAGGCGAAAACGGAGAAATTGTCTATGAGGCTTCGGAGGACGATATACACGAAATGCTTGACAGCGGAACAATCAGCGGAGGTATGATTCCGAAAGTGCTCGGCTGTATGGATGCAATTGATGCCGGTGTTGCAGGTGTGCATATTATTGATGGACGTATTCCACATTGTCTTCTTCTTGAAATATTTACAAGAACCGGAATCGGAACTATGATAAAGGGTGAAAAATATTAAATGTGCATTTAGTCACGGAAAGGAATAATATAATTATGAGAATGTCAAAACTACTGATGCCGACGCTCAGAGAGGTGCCGTCAGAGGCTGAAATCACAAGCCATAAGCTTATGTTAAGAGCCGGAATGATAAGACGGCTTGCTGCAGGAATTTATTCGTATCTGCCGTTGGGATTAAGAAGCGAAAAAAAGGCGGAGCAGATTGTAAGAGAGGAAATGGACAGAGCGGGAGCGCAGGAGCTTTTAATGGCGGCTCTGCTGCCTGCCGAGGCTTATCAGGCATCGGGACGCTGGGAAGTGTTTGGCCCGAATATGTTTAAGCTAAAGGACAGAAACGACAGAGATTTCTGTCTCGGCCCTACACATGAAGAGCTGTTTACCCAGACTGTTATTGATAATGTAAAGTCATATAAGGAATACCCGATGACTCTCTATCAGATTCAGACAAAGTACCGTGACGAAAGCCGTCCGAGATTCGGACTTATGCGCGGACGCGAGTTTGTCATGAAGGACGCATACAGCTTTGACCTTGACGAAAAGGGACTTGATGAATCGTATAAAAAAATGTATGAGGCATACTGCCGCATATTTACGAGAATGGGACTTGATTTTACCGTTGTTGATGCTGACAGCGGCGCAATGGGCGGCAGCGGCAGCCAGGAATTTATGGTAAAATCACCCGTGGGTGAGGACGGTATTGCGTACTGTGACAGTTGCGGATATGCCGCAAACTATGAGAAATGCGAGTGCATACCTGCCGAAAAGGAATATTCGGGCGAATTGCTTGAAATGGAAAAGACGCATACCCCGAAAGCTCATACAATTGAGGAGCTTGTTGATTTTCTCGGTATGGAGGCAAGTGACTTTGCAAAGACGATTATATACAAGGCAGATGACAAGTATGTAGCGGCTATGGTAAGAGGTGACAGAGAGGTAAATGAAGTAAAGCTCAAGAACCTTGTCGGCTGTATTGACGATGTTGAGCTTGCACAGCCGCATATAGTAAGAGAGCTTACTCATGCCGAGGTGGGTTTTGCAGGTCCGGTAGGTCTTGACATTCCCGTTTATGCCGATAAAGAGGTTGCATTGATGAAGAATTTTGTTGTCGGTGCAAATGAAACGGATATGCATTATAAAAACGTTAATATTAACAGAGACTTTACACCGACAGTTGTTGCCGATATACGTGTGGTTGAAGAGGGTGACAAATGCCCGAAATGCGGAAAGCCGATTAAGACTGCACAGGGAATAGAGGTAGGACATATATTTAAGCTCGGTACAAAATATTCCGAAGCACTGGGACTTAAATATCTTGATGAAAACGGAAAGAGCAATACCGTTATAATGGGTTGCTACGGAATAGGTGTTACACGTTGCCTGTCAGCGGCGATAGAGCAGTGCAATGATGAAAACGGAATTATCTGGCCGGTTCCGCTGGCACCGTATCACGCTATTGTCATTCCGGCAAACCATAAAAGCGAAGAACAGGTGGAAATGGCGGAAAGGCTTTATAAGGAGCTTACCGAAGCAGGTATTGAAACGCTTATAGACGATAGAGCGGAGCGGGCCGGAGTCAAGTTCAAGGACGCAGACCTTATCGGTATTCCTGTAAGGATTGTTGTCGGAAAGAAGTGCGGCGAGGGTATCGTCGAATATAAGGAAAGACGTATGGAAAGTGCAACAGACAAAACCTATGAACAGGCTAAGAATGATGTTATTGAATTTATAAAGTCAAATCTGTAAATTTATTTAAGGAGGGCAGTTCATGAGAAAATTATACAAGTCGCGTATCGACAGAAAGCTATGCGGTGTGTGCGGAGGAATTGCCGAGTATTTTAATATTGATTCAACTATTGTAAGGCTGATATGGGCAGCGCTCGTACTGTGTGTCGGTACGGGAGTTCTGGCATATATTGTTGCGGCGCTGGTGATACCCGACAGTCCGTATTAAACAAAAAAGCGATGTAAATTGATTTTTTACATCGCTTTTTGCATAAACAGGAATATTTTATGCATATATAATAGTATAACTCGGACGCATAAGCGATCTGCCATGAAAGGGGTTACGGTTATATATGAAAAAATATTTTCTGTCCGCCAATACATCGGCGGGATATGTAAGCTTTTATGATGAAACGGTAAAAAAACTCAGCTGTATTTATACGGTTACGGAGGAAACGCCTCAAAAGGAATCCGAAGAAATTTTTGCGCTTGCCGAAAAATACGGTGCGGATGAAATAATTTTAAATCCGATGAATACAAGGCTTGCAATGGGGTGTGTTATAAGCAGACAAAATGCGGGAGTATTCGGTGCGTCGCTGAAAAATCCTATTGCACTTAATGAAAATCATCGCGGATTGTATAAAGCATACGGCGAGGCGAAGCAGATACATGATGAGTGGGAAAAAATATATATAGCCAATATGGATACGGAAAAGCTGAATAAATATTGTGACGAGATAATATATGAGCATCTCAATGACAGGTACGGCAGCGGCAGCGGAATAAATTTCAACAGATTTTTCGGCTCGTCCACACCCGAAACTCCTGTGAATTTCATAGATGAGCTGACGGAGGATTTGGAAACAAGATGCTTTATAAAAGGCCGCCCGGGAACAGGAAAATCAACGTTTTTAAAAAAATTCCGTGATGATGCCATAAGCCGCGGATTTGATACGGAAACCTATTATTGCAGCTTTGATCCGAACAGTCTTGATATGGTGGTTATCCGTGAGCTGTCGCTGTGTATATTTGATTCGACAGCGCCGCATGAGAAATTTCCTGCCGACAGCAGGGACAGTATACTTGATTTCTATGAGGGAGCGGGACTCGGCGGAGTTGACGAAAAATATGCGGAGGAGCTTAAAAGAATTTCGGATGCATATAATAAAAAAATGCAGGAGGGAAAGAGCTTTCTTAAAAAGCTTTGTGAAGAAACGGAGAATGAATAAAATATGCCGCAGTATCACAATGACGGTACTGCGGCATATTTTTGTTTACATTAAAGGAAATATATGCTATAATAAAAGCAAATCGGCAGAATGGAGGAAGCAAATGAAAAAAATAATTATGATTTTATTTACGGCGGCAATTTTATGTATATCTGCAATGCAAGTGTGTGCCGCGGATATGGCATACAGACAAAAGAAACAGATAATGGTTGATTATACACCGATAGAATCATATGTTATTGACGGTGAAACGTATATACCTGCGGAGGAACTGGCATTTTATGGCTTTGACGTTAATTACGATTCATATAATAAAGCCGTAAATATCAGCAGAAAAAAGTTTGCATACCCCGTATATACGAGACAGCTGTGGGAACAATCAAATCAAAAAAAAGAACCGGTAAGGATATTTAAAAGCGGAGTAACGGTATATCTTGACGGGCAGGCTGTAGAAAGCTATTCCATCGGGGGTTGGGAGCTGATACGCTTTGCGGAGCTTGAGAAATACGGTACGCTTGACAATTACGAAAACGGTATTGAAATATTCAAAAAAGAAATCAGTGATGTAGTTGACAATGCGAAAAATAAGCAGGAAATAGAATATACGGATGAAAAATACAAAAAGAATTATTATATCGGACAGATAAATGATGAAAAAAAGTCTGACGGATGGGGACTTTATGAGTACAGTACAGACCGTGACAAAATTATCTATATAGGGCATTTTTCAAACGGAAAGCCCGACGGATTGGCATATAAGGAAACCTTCAAGACTGTACCCAAGTCATATACGGTAAGACGTATAAAATTTATAGGCAGTGTCGATGGCAGCCGAAAGGCACAGAGAGATTATATTAGTGACGGCAGTACAGTTAGTTTGATTCGCGGAAAGAATTTTAACGGTTTTACGTTACCGTTTGAGGAAATACCGGAATGGACAGGACCCGAAATCCTGTCGGACAGCACAGTATATCTGAAAGGCTGCTATTATGAAGCCTCTGACGGGAAAATCGGAACGAAAATATACCGTATATGGTATGACGGCGGCGATATTACACCTATGCTGTATACAAGGAGCGGCGGTTCGGCATATAGTGATATATTTGACAGAAAACAACGGGAAAATGAAAAAATACGCCGTTTTGACAGCTTTTACGAATACAACGGCGAAAATGAAGTTTTTTACAGTACTGCAATACAAACTGTGTCAGGTGATGGTACGGAGGAAAATCCGATAATATTGAATAATCCGAATGACGGAGCCGGAATATATCCGATGTATCTGACGGTTATGCTTAACGGGGAACTTCTGTCATTACAGTATAAAGAACAGCCGGTACTGGAAAACGGACGCGTACTTGTGCCGCTGCGTATCATAAGCAAAAAACTCGGCGCGGAGGTTTCATGGAACGATGAAACGAAAACGGTAACTGTTGTAAAGGACGGAAAAACAGTCAGCATTACAATAGGTGAGAATGTAATGCGAAAGGACGATGAAGAAATCGCACTTGATGTACCCGCAAAGATTATAGAAGACATAACTTTTGTTCCCGTACGCGCCGTGTGTGACGGCTTGGGTGCGTCCGCTGACTGGAACGATGATATAAAACGTGTTATAATTACCGCCAATTAGACGGAATACGGACAAAAAAATTGAACAATATGACAAAAAATGATAAAATATCACAAAAGGGTTTATTTTTTGATGAAAGCTGTGGTATAATATATTCATATGAAAAAATCGGGAATGTACCGATGAAGAAAGGAAAGATTGACAAGATGATACATAACGATGTCAAATCGGTGCTTATTTCGGAAGAGGAGATAAGTGAAATCGTTAAGGGACTGGGCGAGCAGATAAATAAGGACTATGAGGGCAAGGAAATAATATTTGTGGTTATTCTTAAGGGCAGCCTTGTTTTTGCCGCTGATTTAATGCGCGAAATAAAATGCTCTGTAAGACTTGACTTCATGCAGGCATCAAGCTATGGTGACAGCGCAAAATCAAGCGGTCTTATAAATATAAAGAAAGACCTTGATAATGACATAAGAGGAAAGCATGTTCTTATAGTTGAGGATATAATCGACAGCGGAAATACGCTTGCAAAGCTTAAACAGCTTTTGCTTGACCGTGATCCCGCAAGTGTTAAGATATGCACGCTTCTTTCAAAACCGTCAAGACGTGAAATGGACGTTGAGGTAGAATACATCGGCAAGGATATTCCCGATGAATTTGTTGTCGGATACGGATTGGATTTCAGCGAGCGTTACAGAAATCTTCCCTACATAGGTATATTGAAGCCGAAGGTTTATGCGGATATGTGATATAAAATAATTAAAAATATGCATTGCGGAACGGATTTTTCGCAATGCATATTTTTTTATCACAATTTATCTTTTTAAATCGTGTTATAAGTGAAAGGGGTTGATAATGCATGGAAGAAATATCATCTCGGCCGAGTGATATAGAAAATACAGTGGAAAAATATTCAAATATGCTCTTTAAATTATGCTTTACGATGCTTCGCAATAATTTCGATGCCGAAGATGCCGTGTCGGAGGTGTTTGTAAAATACTTAACAAACAAAAAAGCCTTTGATGACGAAGAACATAAAAAGGCATGGCTGATAAGAGTGGCAGCCAATACATGCAAGGATATGCTGAGATTTTATAAAATCAGAAATCATATAAATCTTGATGATATAAGTGCGTATTGCAAAACGGATAATGACACAAATATTGTAACCGATTTGCTGAAGCTACCTGTAAAATATCGGACTGTGCTTTATCTGTATTATATAGAAGGTTACAAAACCGCAGAAATTTCCGAAATGCTTTCCGTTTCGGGATCGGCGGTAAGAAAGAGATTACAGTACGGACGGGAAATGCTGAAGCTTGAATACGAAGAAGGGGTGTGATTTTATGAATGAGCGTGAGCTTAAAAATGCAGTAAATAAAATTGAAATATCAGAGGAAGCGAAACAGCGGATTTTATCAAAAACAAAAAAGATGAATTATCGAAAGGAAGAATCATATATGAAATCAAAGAAAAAATATTCATTCATAGCAATAGCGGCGGCGATGGTTTTGGGAATTACCGTATTTGCCGCAAACGGAGTTGTAACAAGTTGGTTAAGCTCTTCATCGGCAAAGCCGGACTATACGTCTCTGCCGACCGAGCAGCAGTGTATAAAAGATATAGGGTATTCGCCCGTGCTTGTCGAAAGCTTCCGAAACGGATATAAATTCAAGGAGGGAAGCATTGTTAAGAATAATCTTACGGATGAAAACAACAATTCAATCGAAAAGTTTAAGTCCGTGTCTTTCACCTATGAAAAGGACGGGGACGAGGTTATTTTTTCACAGGATAAATTCGATACCCGGCTCGATACGAACGGAAATGAAATCGGTGTTGTAAACGGTGTGCCAATATATTATAACAGCTACACAAATAAAATCGTTCCGCCTGACTATAAAATGACGGAGGAGGATAAAAAAGCCGAAGAAAACGGCGAATTGGTGTTCTCGTGGGGTTCAGATGAAGTGAAAATAAGCGAAGTAAGCAATGTGCAATGGGTAAAAGACGGTATTCAATATATGCTGATGCAGATAGACGGAAAATTGTCCGAAAATGAAATGAAAGACATGGCAGCGGAATTGATTAACGGTACTGTTTAAAAAGGCACAGACCATTCAAGGGCAGATGCTGCTTTGAAGTGCCGGAAATTGTTTGAAAAATTATAAATTCAGGCTGAAACCCGTAAAAATTCGGATTTAATCTGTTTGTGCTCTTGAATTACACATCAAACACACCCGACGGAGTATATCAATACGCCGTCGGGTGTGTTTGATGCGTTCTGTACTCTTTTTAAACAGTCCTGCTATTATTGATTTTTGCTTTTTATATATTCATCAATTCCGTAGGCAATCGCTTTGCCGATTTTGTCGGATTCGGCTTTTAAAATTGCCAGATCGTCACTGTTATCAAAAAATCCGATTTCCAGATAACCGCAGGTTACGGGTGACTTGCAGAAAGCAATAAGAGCACCCAAACCGTTTATCGCGCCGCTGCCGCTGCGCTTAAGACTTGTGGTTTCGACTATTTTATCATTAACCATACTGCCGAGCTTGTTGCCGTCATCGGCATAAGCTGCACCGACACCCTGGTCGTATTCGCCCTCAAGTGCAATGTATGCACTGCCCTTGCCGCCGCCTGCGTTGGAATGTACACATAAAAACAATTCGGCGTCTGGCTGACGGGAGGTATCCGAATCGGGATAACAGCTTTTAAGTCTTTGTGTTATTGACGGGTTTTGGTCATTTGAGGTTCTGGTGAGACGTACCTCATATCCCAGTTCTTCAAGATATTGTTTTGCCGAAAGGCAGTTTTGCAGATTTATGTCAGGCTCAATGTCACGGTCGCCGTTGCCTATCGGATACCAGCAGCTGCCGTTTGCGGGAGCTTTGCCGCTGCAGCCGCTGCCCTCGCAGTCATGCAGAGGAGAGCCTGTTTTCCAATGCCGCCATTCACCCCAGCTGCCCGAGCTGTTCTGTACCCAGCCGTATTCGGACTTTTCATCACTGCTCATACTGCCGGAGGATTTTCCGTGACCGGGATCGAGAACAATAATCTTTTTTGCCGGTTCGGAATGTGACGGAGCGGATGCGGTATTGCCGGCGGAGCTTGAATTTCCTCGTGCAAACGAATATTCGCCGCTTCCGCCCGAGGGCTTTTGAAGATGCTGACCGCTGCTGCCCTCTATAATCTGCCCGTTGTCCGAGGCGGAAAGCTTACAGGTGTATTTATTTTCCATACGGTCAAACGCTACCGATGCAGGCAGCGATTTAAGCAAATTCACATTAATTATTTTATATTTGCCCGATTCAAAGCATTCGGCTATATCGTTTCCGATTTTCAGTGTGTACAGCGGACGTATCAGCTTGCTGCCGGGTTTTATGGAGGAAAAATTATCTGTATTGACATCTTTTCCGTCTGCCGCCTCGGAATTGTATTCCATGTTGAAATTTCCGTCCGGTGACTGTGTGATTTCGGCACCGAACTCCTGCAAATCATCGGCGGCAATATATACCGAACCATCATAGCCATATGCCGGGATTTCCGTATTGTTCACGAAAACCTTTGCGTCTGTCTGAGACAATACTCCGGCTGTTTTTCCGATACCGCCTTTATTCATAAAAATCAGTACGGCGGCTTCAATGACAATTATAATGCCGAGTACTGTCATAATTCTTTTAAAATGTTTCTTTGTAAGCTTCAAATTAAAAATCACTTCCTTTACGTCAATTATCTACATAATATCACAAAAAAAACAAATATTCAAGAGTATTGACAAGTATGTTATAATATATTTTGTAAATAAAAGAAACAGAGGTAACACAAATGAAATTTATTCATCAAACGGCGGTAATCCTTGCGGTTACTCTTGCCGGAGAACTGCTGCACAGCTTTATTCCACTGCCTGTGCCTGCAAGTATATACGGGCTGATTATAATGCTTATCTGCCTGTGTACCAAAGTGATTAAGCTTGAACAAACCGAGGAAACGGGAGATTTCATGCTTCAGATTATGCCGCTTATGTTTATTCCGGGAGGAGCGGGACTTATTCTTGCATGGGGTGAGCTGAAAGAAATCATATTGCCCGTGACGGTTATAACCGTACTCACAACCGTAATAGTAATGGCGGTAACGGGAAAGGTGACGGAGCTTGTTATGAAGCTGGACAGGAGGCACAGAGATGAATGATATTTTGGTTCAGTGTACCTATTTCGGTGCATTTTTAAGCATTGCGGCGTACATGATAGGCGAGGCGCTGAAAAAGAAATGCAAGGTGTGCAATCCGCTGTTGATTGCGATAATTCTTGTTATTTTGTTTTTAAAGGTTTTTCATATTGATTATGAAACCTATAATGACGGAGCAAAATACATAAGCTATCTTCTGACTCCGGCAACCGTCTGCCTTGCAATTCCGCTGTATCGTCAGATAAATATTCTGAAAACGCATTTTAAGGAAATTATTATAGGCATATGCTCCGGGGTTTTTGCGAGCACGGGAAGTGTTTTTGTGCTGTCTTATCTGTTTGCGCTTTCGCATGAGCATTATGTCACGCTTTTGCCGAAGTCTATCACAACAGCGATAGGCATAGGTCTGAGCAATGAAATGGGCGGTGTCGAGACGATTACCATTGCGGTTATTATTGTAACGGGAGTTCTGGGAAACCTCATTGCAGAACCGGTTTTAAAGCTGTTTCGGATAAAAAATCCCGTGGCAAAGGGATTGGCAATCGGTACGGCGGCGCATGCAATCGGTACGACAAAGGCTATGGAAATGGGTGAGATTGAGGGCGCTATGAGCAGTCTTTCAATTGCCGTTGCCGGACTTATAACCGTTGCTACGGCATCAATGTTTGCAAATTTAATGTAAAACGGGGGAAAATATGAAAATCGGCGGCATAGAGACGGAAAACAATATTTTTCTTGCCCCTATGGCAGGAGTTACGGACAAGCCGTTCCGCAGGATATGTAAAAAATACGGAGCGGGAATGGTGTATTCGGAAATGATAAGTGCAAAGGCGCTGCATTATAAGGATAAAAAAACACATGAGCTTATGAGCCTTGCGGCGGACGAGCATCCGTGTGCGGTGCAGATTTTCGGCTCCGAGCCGGAAATAATGGCAGAGGCGGCGGAAGATGTATTTTTAAGCGGCGCAGATGTGCTGGATATTAACATGGGCTGCCCGACACCCAAAATAGTCAATAACGGCGACGGCAGCGCGCTTATGAAAAATACGGAGCTTATAGGAAAAATAGTAAAAGCGGTGAGCAGTGTGTCAAAGCTGCCCGTGACGGTGAAGATACGCAAAGGCTGGGACGATGAAAGCGTGAATGCTGTCAGTGCGGCGAAAATCGCCGAGGAAAACGGCGCGGCGGCAATTGCGGTGCACGGCAGAACGAGGAAAGCGTTTTACAGCGGAAAAGCGGACTGGGATATAATAAAGGAAGTGAAGAATGCCGTAAATATTCCCGTTATAGGAAACGGGGATATCTGGAGTGCGTATGACGCAAAAAATATGCTTGATTATACCGGGTGTGATGCGGTTATGATAGGACGCGGCGCGCAGGGAAATCCGTTTATTTTCCGTCAGATATGCGAGCTTATGAAGTACGGTGAGGTGAGATATAATCCGTCTGCGGCAGAAAAAGTGCGGCAGGCATTGGAGCATGTTGAAATGCTTGTCGGCGAAAAAGGCGAGAGACGCGGAGTATGTGAGGCAAGAAAACATATTGCATGGTATTTAAAGGGTATGAACGGAGCGTCGGCAGTAAAAAGCGAGATATTTAAAATTAGTGATTTTGCCACAATGCGGCATATTTTGACAGACTATATTAATCAACTGCAATAAAACATTTCCTATATTGTAAAAAACTCTTGAAAAACGTTCCGTTTTCTGTTAAAATAGATAAAACACTTATTACATAAAATAAAAATTTAATAATCTGAAAGGAGTAAGAATATGGTAGACAAGTTTTCAAAAGAGGGACTGACTTTTGATGATGTACTGCTTGTGCCGCAGGCATCGGAATGCACGCCGAATATGATTGATTTATCAACTAATCTTACAAAGAACATAAAGCTCAACATACCGTTTATGAGCTCGGCGATGGATACGGTTACCGAAGCCCCTATGGCTATTGCGATTGCGCGTGAAGGCGGAATAGGCATTATCCATAAAAATATGACAATAGAAGAACAGGCGGCAGAGGTAGATAAGGTAAAGCGTTCCGAAAACGGAGTTATTGCCAATCCTTTCAGCTTAAGTGCAGAGCATACCTTGAAAGATGCTGATGATTTAATGGGTAAATACAAGATTTCGGGTGTGCCGATTTGCAATGATGAGAATGTTCTGGTAGGAATTATCACAAACCGCGACCTGAGATTTGAAGTGGATTTTTCAAAGAAGATTGCAGACGTAATGACGAAGGATAATCTCATTACCGCACCTGTGGGTACGACACTTAAAGAGGCGCAGAAAATTCTTTCGACGCATAAGATTGAAAAGCTGCCCATCGTTGATGAAAACCGTCATCTTAAGGGACTTATTACGATAAAGGATATTGAAAAGGCGATAAGATATCCGAACAGCGCAAGAGATAAGGACGGCAGACTGCTTGCAGGTGCGGCTATAGGTGTAACCGATGACTGTCTTGACAGAGTAAAGGCTCTTGTTGACGCTGAGGTTGACGTTGTGTGCCTTGACAGCGCTCATGGTCATTCAAAGAATATTCTTAATAAAATAAAGGAAATAAAAAAAGCATATCCCGATTTGCCGGTTATTGCCGGAAACATAGCTACGGCAGAGGCAGCGGAAGCTTTGATCAAAGCGGGTGCGGACTGTATTAAGGTTGGAATAGGTCCCGGCTCGATATGTACAACACGTATAGTCGCAGGTATAGGTGTGCCGCAGATTACGGCGATTTATGATGCTGCGCAGGTGGCTAAAAAATATGGTATCCCCGTTATAGCGGACGGCGGAATTAAGTATTCGGGCGACTGCGTGAAAGCCATTGCGGCAGGTGCGGACGTAATCATGATGGGAAGCCTGCTTGCCGGCTGTGACGAAAGCCCCGGTGAATTTGAAATATATCAGGGCAGACGCTTTAAGGTATACAGAGGCATGGGCTCGCTTGCCGCTATGGAAAAAGGTTCAAAGGACAGATATTTTCAGACAGGCTCCAAAAAGCTTGTTCCCGAGGGCGTAGAAGGCAGAGTGCCTTATAAGGGTTCATTGTCTGACGCGGTTTTCCAGCTTGTCGGCGGACTGCGTTCGGGTATGGGTTACTGCGGTACACCTACGGTACCCGAGCTTAAGGAAAGAGGTAAATTTATAAAAATTACGGGTGCGGGCTTAAGAGAAAGCCATCCTCATGATATTTATATAACAAAGGAAGCACCGAACTACAGCTATAATACACAGGGATAATATTTAAGGGAATTGTTAAAAAGACACGGAACGTTCAACGGTACAGATACTGTTTCTGACCTTGAACGGCGCATAAAATGTACCACTTGGAATATAATCGGTACGACACGGACGCATTTTATGCGTTTTGTGCTCTTTTTAGACAATCCCTTTTTGTGTTTTTTTAAAATTCATAAGAATTTTACAATAAATTCTTGAAATTATAAAAAAAATAGTGTATAATCATAATATGGGTAATACTATATGATAATAACCGCGGTTTATGCTTGGGGAAAAATACAGCTTTGGCAGACGCGGGCGTCATTGGTACGGAAAGGAATGATTATAATAATGATAAGTAAAGCATTTCAGACTATAATAACGCAGATGTCCGACGTTTTTCCGAAAAAGTTCGGAATTGCCGATTCACAGGGGTTGGTTCTTGCATATAACGGTCCCGAACCTGAAACCGAGGTAATGGAGGATTTGGTGTATGCGGCGACAAACAGCGAAAAGACCTTGTTCAAAAACGGATATACCGTAAAGGCTATGTCAAACAAGCCGTATTCGGAGTATGTTGTTTATGTTGAGGGTACTGACGAAATATCAAAGTATTGCTGTAATTCAATCGCGGTTGCGGCGAATAATGTAAGACATTATTATGATGAGAAGTATGATAAGACAAACTTCATGCAGAATATAATTTTCGACAATCTTCTTTCATTTGATTTACACCAGAAAGCGCATGAGCTTCATGTGGATATTGACGCTCCGAGAGCCGTATTTTTCATTAAGGTGCTTGAAAGCGGTGATGCGGGAATATATGAGGTTATAAGAAATATATTCCCCGATAAGGAAAAGGATTTTGTTATAAATATCGACAGCAATAATATTGTTCTTATAAAAGAACTTAAAGAGGTTGTGTCATCTGAGGAGCTGGAGGCAATGGCACAGTCGATTCTCAATACGGTAAATTCCGAAACAATGCTTACGGTGCTTATAGGTTTAAGTACGGTTGCAAGCAATATTGATGAGCTTAATAATTCCTATAAAGAAGCACAGATTGCTCTTGAAGTGGGAAAAGTATTTGATGAGGAAAAGTATATCTTAAACTATGATAATCTCGGAATAGGCAGACTGATATATCAGCTGCCGATAAAGCTTTGCGAGCTTTTCTTGCAGGAGGTATTCAAAAAAGGTGATATTACATCGCTTGATGATGAAACAATACTTACAATAAATAAATTCTTCGGAAATGACCTGAATGTAAGCGAAACGTCAAGACAGCTGTTCGTACACAGAAATACGCTTGTTTACAGACTGGAAAAAATCTACAAGCTTACAGGTCTGGATTTAAGAAAATTCGATCAGGCGATTGTATTTAAGGTTGCGATGATGGTGCATAAGTACTTAGCCTCCAATCCGATGAAAATATGATAATTCCACGGGCTGCTGCTTATTGCAGCAGCCTTTAAAATTCTTTAAAAGAGGTATTTTTTTATGGTTGACGACGAATTGCTGGAAATTTCAAAATTTTATAATGATGAGATAAAAAAGATTAAAAAGCGCTCATCAAGGACTGTTCTTATTGTAATTTTAGCGACGGCTATTGTTGCAAGTACTGCAACGAGCTTTGTAAAGGATAAAATACTTATATATTTTCCGGGCAGAACATTAAGCCAGACATTTACGAACAAGCTTACCGTAATCGATAATGTGCTTAAGAAAAATTATCTTTACGATATTGATGACAAAAAGATGACCGAGCAGGCGATTGCTTCGTATGTCGAGGGACTTGACGAGCCGTATACACATTATTATACAAAACAGGAATTCAATGATTATACGAGCAATTTAAGCGACAGTTATGTCGGCATAGGAATTGTTATAGTAAAGAATGACAAAAACGAAATAGAGGTGCTGTCGGCATTCGAGGATTCGCCGGCAAATAAGGCAGGCATATTGCCGGGTGACGTAATAACGGCTGTGGACGGTACGGCATACAGCGGTGATAAAATGACGGATGCGGTAAATCATATTAAGAGCGGAAAACGCGGAACAAATGTTACTCTGACCATTATGAGGGATGACGGCGAGCCGTTTGATGTCAGTGTGGAACGCGGTGATATATCAAGCAATTCCGTAAAAACCGAAATGCTTGACAATAGTATAGGATATATGCGCATTACCGCCTTTAATACCGACGGTGACGGTGTAAAGCAAAACACGTATACGGAGTTTTGCGATGAACTTGCAAAGCTGCAGGAAAGCGGCATGCAGAAAATGATTATTGATTTAAGAGACAATCCGGGCGGTGCACTTGATGTTGTCTGCAATATTGCGGATGTTATAGTACCGAAAGGCACGATTACGTATATGGAATATAAGGACGGCAGACGTGAAACGTTTTCGTCCGATGATAAGGAGCTTAATATTCCCATTGTTGTTCTGATTAATGAAAACAGTGCAAGTGCCTCCGAGGTACTGACCGGCTGCCTGAAGGATTACAAAAAGGCAACCGTTGTAGGCAAAAAGAGCTACGGCAAAGGTATCGTACAGACGGTATATCCGTTTACGGACGGTTCGGGAATGTCCGTTACCGTGGCGAGATATTTTTCTCCGAACGGTGTATGTATCCACGGAACGGGAATTGAGCCGGATATAGAGGTTGATGCACCCGAAAAATATAAGGATTATTATTCATCGGCCATTCCGCATGATGAGGATACCCAGCTGCAAAAAGCGATAGAGGTTCTCGGTAAATAAACAGGGGAGGTTAAACTATGAAATTAAAATGGACTGTACTTTTCGTTGTGGGGTTATGCATGATTTTGTTTTCGTCGCAAATCAGCAGATATATATCCGAGCTGTTTGCGATTGTAACGGCAGGAGGTATACTGTCGGTCATTTCGGGAGCGGGGCTGCTTTTTGAAATGTACGGAAAAAAGTGATTTCATTTTAAAAATTGAAGCTTGGGGCTGTTTGAAAAAGTCAATCGGCTTTTTAAACAGCCTTAGTGTTTCCTGAGTTTTTTTGATCCCATTCTTGAGCTGCACAACAAGTTTTGTGCGGTGTTTTTTATTGCCGCAAATCAAAGGTTTATTTTGCCGTAAAGGGTTTAATTGTTGTTTGAGATTTGTTAATGTGTATTAAAAACACTATAAAAAGCGTGTATTTACGCGGCTTTTTGTGCGATTTGTATATAAGTTTTAATATTGTATATTGATTGCAAAAACAAGTTACGATATACTGATTATACACAATAAATAACAAAAAAACAAAAGGAAAAGCTTTAACTGTATGTTAAAGTGAACAAAAAACGGCAAAGGAGGATAGCGATAACAACAGTGCGGACGCATTGTAAGGGTTTAAATATTTAATATGAACGGTAAATGAAAAAACGGGAGGTAAGGTCTGAATAAAATCGACAGCATCACTCTGAGCGATGTTCCTTCAGACTTAAGCTTTGTGCCTTACAGCACGGAAAGGAATGGTTATAAAAATGAAATTAACGAAAAAAGTATTATCTTTATTAACGGTATGCTCGATGTCGGCTTCAATGGCGGCGCTGCCGGCAAGGGCAGAAATCATGAGAGCTTTTCCTCATGTATATGATTTTGAGGATTGTACGGCAAGCGGTCTGAAGCTTGGTGCAAAGGATGAATCCGCAAATCCGGACGGATATGCCAATAATGACAGCGTCGGACTGTGGAGCGGTTATTGCAATGCCGACGGAAATATTGATTTTAAAAATCTGGGCGGAGTTCATAATTGGGTGCTGCATGTGTATGAAAGAAACTGGAATCTGGATTTTCAGAGCAACTGGTGCCGCGGCGGTATTGCATTTTTTAATAACGGCGATAAGCTGCTGCATTCATTTGCCGTAAATTTAGGAACAAACACACGAAAAAAACAATTTGAATTAAAATGCAGCAAGGATATAGTTCTCGGTCAGTTTGAGGCGGACGGAGAAAATGATTTTAAATTCAACTTATGCAATTACATAAGCGAGAGTGAAAAAGAGGAAAAAACTCAGCCCTCATGGCAGGGACTTTCGGGCGGAAAATGGTATTATGTGAATTACCTGTTTGATTTGCCGAGCAATACGATATCGGCAGTTCTGCTTGATGAGAACGGCGAAAAACTGGGAGATACGCTTATCGGAAATATGATGCCCGGAGCAGACCTGATATCGTATCCGAGATTTTCTGTTTCATCAGTATCGGACGGAACGCAAAAGGACGAAAGCAACTGCTACTTTGATAACTTTACCTCAGCAATATATAACGAAACGGCTTCGCAGATAATTAAAAGCAACGGCAAGGACGAGGCGATTGTTAAGCAGGACAATGCGGTGCTTGATTTAAGATTTGACCAGAATGTTTCGGGAGTAATAAGCAAGGATAAGCTTAACATTAAGGATGTTTCCGGCAATGATGTTGACTTTAACGTTCTGGAAAGTGATTTCGGAGGAGTGAGACTGCAGCTTGCGAATAAGCTTAATCAGAATGCGGAATACGTAGTTTCATTTGACGAAGGTGTAAGGACCGTGTTTAATCAGAGCATTGCGGATTATACGTTCAAGACAGCATTGGTTGACAAAATGAGATTCTATTGTGACTTTGACGACACTGCCGACGGAGAGCTTGACAGCACTTGGAGCATTACGTGGGGCAGCGGCGATAAGGAATTTCGGGCAAATGCAAATACGGTTACCGAAAATAGCGCAATGCATATTACAATGCCGTCCGAGCATGCGAACGGCTGGCTGAAGCTTACCAAAAATTTTGACGCGAGCGTGGCAGACGAAAGAATTATTAACTTTGCATTTAAAGCCTGCAAAGACAAGGCAAGATATTTCGATGTCGGCAATCAGCAGATTTTCAGAATAAAGCAGGACGGCGGCTTATATGTTCCGTCGGGCTGGTTCTATAACCGTGCTTTAAATAACTGGAATTATGTAACAATTAAACTGAATGTAAAAACCGGCGAGTATACCGCAAGAGTAACGGAGGAGGATGGCACTTCAAGGTGGAATGCCAAAACGGGAACCCTTGCGAATTTGCCGGATAACGGTATAGACTCATTTTCAATCAGAACAACAAACGACGGAGGAAGCGATCAGGCAGAGGATTTATGGATAGATACCATATCAATTTCGGACTATGCGGAAAAGGTGGAGCCGGTAAGCGCAAGTATTGACGGTAATGTTGTCACATTAAAGTATCCGGCATATTTCAAGAAGAATAATATGATGGACAGCAGTCATATATCGGTTACAAAGAGAGTCAACGGTGTTGACAAGGCTGTTGACTTTACTGCGGAGACACTGGTTAACGGTGCAAAAATAACACTCGGAGAGCTTCCGCTGAAGGGTGTGGATTATAAGCTTTCATTTAACGGAGTAACCGACTGGTATAACCAGAGTGCAGCCGATTATGAATTCACGGGAACAAATGAACAGTTTAAGGTATCGGCAAAGCAGGGCGGAACAGAAATACAAGAGCTTAAAAGCGTTGATACCTCAAGGACTTTGGACATAGCCGTTGAGGTAAATGCCGGAGCCGATACAAAGCAGGTAAATGCCTTTGCGGCATTATACGATTCCGAACACAGGCTTGCGGCTGTCAAAGCGGCAGGTGCAGCAATAAGCGGAAACGATACACTTAATATGAGCATGGCATTTGACGGTATTACGGACCTTGCGGGCTGCAGCCTGAAGACTTTTGTGTGGGATGGCGGCAATGCGCCTTATATTGATGCAATTCCTATAGAATATTAATTAATGCAAAGCAATGAAAGGGGAGTGCTTATGTATTTTAAGCGATTGCTGTCGATTGTGCTGTCAGTCGTGTTTATATGCGCCGGTATACCCGGCGCAGCGGCGGAAAGCACGGGCGCATTTTATGCGGAGAATGACATTTTGATGTATGTCGGCAAACCCGATGCATTTTATAAGCGTGACAAAGTTCCCGTTGATATACTTAACGGAAATGTCTCTCCGTATAAGGAAAGCGGGACAATATACGTACCTCTTGAATTTGTAACACGCTGTGCAAATGTAAGGCTTATAAAGGATTTGGAAAATATCGGAGCATATACGGTAAACGGAAATGCGGTAAGTGCCGTCATGAAAAACGGCACTCCGTATATCACGGCAAAGAAAGCTGCGGAAATAACGGGCAGAAATGCGCTGATTGACGGCGACTGTGTTGTTCTGACATATAACAGCAGCAATACGGGTTATGACAGCATATTTAAAAAAGCCCGTAATGATTTTGATAATACATATCATGTAGTTCCCGATGAGGGTAAGGGAACGGTATTTGCAAAAAGTGCGGCATTATACGGAACGGACTGCGAATATCGGGAATTTACGGCTGATATTCGCGGAACAAGGACAACGGGTGCAAGACTCATTGTAAATGAAAAACCGCAGTACAGCTACTCAACAAAATTTGAATTTACCTGTGAAACCGGAATAAAAAAATCCGATGTCGGACTGGTTTCGTTTTACGCAAGAAGCGGAACAGCGGGTGCGGCCGCAAAAATGAACGTAACCATGGAGCGCAGAAGCGACTATCAGAAAATTCTTGCGCAGGAAATAGAGCTGGGGAACGAATGGAAAAAATATGATTTGCCGTTTACAGCGGAAATGGATATGGAAAAAAACAACAGCCGTTTGTATTTCGGTCTGGGCTACGCAAAGCAGGTGATTGAAATAGCCGATGCCAAAACCGTATTGTACAGCGGCATATACAGAGAACAGGATTTACCCTCGACTGCATTAACATATAAAAATCAGTCTGACAGAGAGTGGTATAATGCCGCATTATCCGATATTTCCGAAAACAGAGTAAAGGATGTAACGGTAAAGCTGCTTGATGAAAAAGCCAATCCGATAAAAGACGCCGAGGTGGAAATCACCATGGAGGATCACCTGTTTAATTACGGAACATCGGTAAATCAGTTCTATGTAACGGAAACAACTAAGGAGGATGTGGGAAACGGATACACGGTGTCTGAAAATATCAGCAGGTTTAAAAGTACTTTAAAGGAGTATTTCAACACCGCAGTCCCCGAAAATGCATATAAATGGGCATTGTGGGCAGGCAGAAAGCAAAACAGCGACATGTGTGCAACGGTGTTAAAGGAAATGGGGCTTCGCATGCGCGGACATGTACTCTGGTGGGATGCAATTGACTTTGCTCCGAAAGGCAGTGACGGGAAACCTGCCGAGGTTACCGATGAGGATGTAAAAAATCACATCAGCGAGCTGGCGGAAGCATATAAGGGCAGAACGGCGGAATGGGACGTATTGAATGAACCGGTAAAAAGCCGCGGCATATTTCTTAAGGATACGGAGTACGGCAGCGAAGCAATTATAAAGGATTGGTTTGATACGGCACGCCGCGCCGATCCGAATGCAATTCTGTACGTAAATGAAACGAATATAACGGGTGAGGACGGAGACAATTTTGAGAGCTTTAAGAAAATTGTAGACGGCATGATAGCAAATTCTGTTGATTTTGACGCTGTGGGAATACAGGCTCATATGTCATCTTATCCGCAGTCTCCCAAAAAAATGTCGGAGATTATAAAGTCATTTACGGATTTGGGCAAAAAAGTATCAATCACCGAATACGACATGTTTTCAAGGAATGAACAGCTGCAGGCTGATTATTTAAAGGATTTGTTCATTGCGTCATATGCAAACCCGAACGTTATAGGCTTTAACATGTGGGGGCACTGGGACAATGACCATTGGCGCAGATTATCGCCCATGTTCCGTTCCGACTGGACGCCGAAGCCGGGCGCTCTTATCTGGCAAGGGCTTACAAAGCATGTTTTTGCAAGTAATGTTAAGGGAAGGTCGGCTGCGGACGGTACGGTAAAGGCAGAGCTGTATGAGGGTACATACAATGTTCGGGTAACACGGAACGGGGTTTTGCATGAATATAAGCTTACGGTATCGGACAGCGGAGCGCATACAATAAGGTTTGAAAACAGTCTTTATGATCTGCCGTATTTGTATGATTTTGAGGGACGCAGTACAGGTGAGTATCTGAGTGCGGCGCAGACGGACAATTCCGGACAGCAGGTCGGACAATGGAGCGGATATGTATCGGGAGTTGTCAATATCGGCGAAGCTGAGGATATGGGGCATGTAATAAAATGTACTTCAACATCAGATATAAATATTCAGCATAATATGGCATACAACACCAATACGGTAAACCTTAAATTGTCAATGAACATTTCCGAAAGGAACAGAACACGCACGATAAATGCTATTGATAATTCAGGGAAAGAAACGGCAATGATGAAAATATCGGCAATTAACGGCGGTAAAAACGAGGTATATTATTACGGTGCGGGCGGATATGTCAAGCTTGCCGAAATATCTGCCGATAAGTGGTTTGATTTTAATTTTGAAATAAACCCCGTAATGAAAACCTTTAAAGCCGCAATTACGGATAAAAGCGGCAATATTGCGGCATACACCGAAAAAGGGGTATTAAATGCGGCAAGCGGCGGCAATCTGCGCAAATGGAGCGTGTGCAGCAAGGGAACTGCGGCGGAAATGATGTACATTGACAATGTCTCGATGTCGCGCTCGGGAGGACTGTATCGGAAAATTGTTCAGGCGCAGGATAACGGGAGCATTCCGCAGGGAACAAGGGAGCTTACAATCTATACGGGCGAGAGCATTAAGGCAGGTGCAAAAGCGGAGGTTTACCGTGAGCATGACGGCGTATCGGAAAAAGCGGAAAATGCCTGCGTTAATTTCACATCGGATAAGATAACGGCAGACTTGAATGAGTCGGCAAAAAAAGGTTATAAATATACCATACATTTTACGGATTCCGAATCCGTTTTCGGACACAAGGCAGAGGATATAAGCGTTACTGCCGATGCCTCGGTAAATCCCGTAAAGGAGGTAAAGCTTATGTCCGGCGCAAATACAATAACAAAAATATCGCAGTGGGATAAAAAATCCGAATTGAAGCTTAAGGTCGCGGCTGATACCGACTACTTTGAAAAGGAAACGGACACGGTAATGCTGGCAAAATATAATGCAGACGGCATGCTGACGGGAGTGCAGCTTGAAAAGCTTGATGTCGGCACGGAAAAGGCAGAGACGGAATATGCGGTGCGGATTACGGCGGCCGATATTCCCGATAAGCTTAAGATATTTATATGGAATATCGGAATGCGTCCTTTGCATGAGGAATTCGTATATTAAGAACAAGAAATGAGGGTTCAATATGAAGAATGAGCTTACTGCTGAAAAATCAGCCTTTTATAAGCAGAAATTAAAAGCAGAAAGACGAAAAAGAATTAAAAGGAATAAATATCTGTATTTTATGCTGATACCGATTGTGATATACTTTATTATATTCAAGTATCTGCCTATGTACGGATTGGTAATTGCGTTTAAGAATTTCAAATTCTCAGACGGGATTTTAGGCAGTAAATGGGTAGGGCTGGAGCATTTCAGAAATCTGCTCGGAAATGCGGATTTTTATAAAATCCTGCGCAATACTCTTTTGCTCAACTTATATGCGATTATATTCAGCTTTCCGGCGCCGATTATACTTGCGGTGCTGATGAATGAACTTAGGAATGAACGTTTTAAAAAGACGGTGCAAAGTATTTTGTATATGCCGCATTTTCTGTCGTGGATTATTCTTGGCGGATTGATTATGAATATTTTTTCGCCGAGTACGGGTATAGTCAATCTGATAATCAAAATGCTTGGCGGTGAGCCGAGATATTTCATGATTGACAGCGTTTGGTGGCAGGTCATTTTCACAGCCTCGGGCATATGGCAGTCGGCAGGCTGGGGAACGATTATCTATCTTGCCGCCATTACGGGAATTGATCCCGAGCTTTATGAGGCTGCCGAGCTTGACGGCGCAGGCAGACTGAAAAAGATGAGATATATAACACTGCCGTGTATCAAGGGCACAATTTCGATTATGCTTATACTGAGAATGGGAAGTGTTATGGACGTAGGCTTTGAGCAGATTATTGCACTGCAAAACGATGCGGTGCTTGACGTGTCGGACGTTATAAGCACCTATGTTTATCGCGTCGGCTTGCAGGGAGCGCAGTACAGCTACACTACGGCGATAGGATTTTTCCAGTCGTTTATAAGTCTGATACTTGTAGTTGCAACCAATATGCTTATAAAGAGGGTTAATGACAACGAAGGCGGATTATGGTAATATAGGAAAGTGAGGCAGGTATGAAAAAAACGATCAAGGCTTTGATAGCGGCATGCATTGCTGCCGCCATGCCGATTGCGGGTGCTTCCGCAAAAGACTATTTCTGCGACTTTGAGAACGGCAGCACCGACGGCTTAAGTATAACTTCGGCGCAGCTGAGTGTAGAGGACAGAGGAGACGAAAACGGAAATGCATTGCATATAACAAGCGACAATGGCAGACGGAATTATCTGTATCTGAACGTTGAGCCGGGCAGCGTGGAGGACGAGTTTGTAATTTCATATACGTACAGGCAGTTCAGCAGAGCGGCAAGATACTTCTATCTGAGGGGATATCAGGCAGGCGGACAAAGCGAGTATGCATCAATTTTACTCAGACATAAAAATGACGGCGGCTTGTATTACGATCCGTCGGGAAGCAATAATGCAGGCTCATGGTTCGCAAATTCTCCCGGAAACGGTTATTCCGAAACAGAGTGGAATTATGTATCGCTGCTTGTAAACAGAAAAACGCGTACATGCAAAATTGCCTATATCCGCAAAGACGGTACGGTTGAGCGAGGCGAGGCAATAAAAATGACCGGTGCCTTTAATGACAGAATAGCGGGAGATATTTTGGGATTTCAGGTTACAAGCGAGGGATTTGCAACAGAGGATTGCTGGTATGATGATGTGACCATAGCAAATGTCGGCACCGATGCGGATTTTAAGATGTCACCCGTTAAAACAAGCATTGAAGAAAAAGCTGTGCCGGAGGAAAGAACGGTAACTCTCAAATATCCGATATGTTCGGTAAAAACAGGATATGCGAACAGTGACAATGTGAAGATTACGGCAGAAAAGAACGGCGAAACTCAGGAAATAAAGAATTTTGAAATTGACGAAAATCCGAACAGCATAAGCATAAGCTTCGGAGAGGATTTAATTTCAAATGCGGCGTATACGGTCTCTTTTGCCGATTCCGTAACAAACGCATTCGGTCAGAAGCTTGCGGACTATACATTTAAGACGGGCGCTGCCGAGGGCACATGCCTGGTTGAAGACGTAAAATTTTTCAATGCCGATAAGGAAGCGGCTACAGAAGCAATTTTGGCAAATGTAAGCAAAATAGAAATAAAATATGAGAATCCGATGTCGGACGGCTTTGACGGTGTAAGCCTTGACGGTGCGGAGTTTGAAAACAGCTATAATGAAAATACAAGAACACAGACTCTGACGTTAAAAAAAGCACTGAAGCCGTTTACGGAATATGAGCTGGTTATCCCGTCTGACTTGAAGGATGTTTACGGCAATTCTTTGGACGGGGAAAAGGTTCGTTTTTCGACAATAGCGTCCGCATATGATATTTCATATGATATTACCGCCGGAGGAAAAGCGGCGGCATCTTTGAAGGATATATCGGCAGGAAGTGAATTTGAGATTAAGACCGTATTGAACGGTATGGACGGACAAACGGACAGTGCGTATATGTGGGTAACGTTTTACGGTGCGGACGGCGGAATAAAAGGCTGCGCATATAAAGCATTCAACAGTGCGGACGGTGCGGCGGCAGCATTAAAAATGCCGGAGGGTATGGAAAACGGTCAGATAAGAATAATCATTACCGATAAAAGCTTCAGACCGCTCGGGCAAAAATGTATAATTACGGGAGGCGGAATAAATGAATAAAATTCTGACATTTTCGTTGACGGCGGCAATATGTCTTTGCGCCGGAACAGCATATGCCGAAATAGAAAATCCTACCTTCGGAGCTTCAATGGACGCGCATTTTAATATAACTACATTTAAAAATCAGGAGGTTACATTTTCGATTTTTAAGCAAAAGGATAATGAGATATTGCCTGACGGCTGTGTTTATCAGACTCAGCTTACTACAGATGAAAGCGGAGCGTTTACGGAGGATATTACTCTTAACGCCCCGAGCGGACATTATACTGCCGTTCTGTCATCAAGGGCGCATAAGACTGTCGAGGAGCTGCCGTTTTATTACATAAACAAAAAGCATCTGGAAAATACAATAGAAGCCATAAACAAAGCGTCCTCGGCGGAAGAACTGGGAAAGGTATTAAATGCTTCGTGGGAGGAAATAGAGGCAGACACGGAGCTGATAAACAAGGTGCAAAACACAGATGAACTGTATGACAGGCTTTTTAGGAATGTGAGCATGACGGTCACGGAGGAAAAGCTTGCGGATTACAGAAAATTTATAAGAGAGCAGACAATCTGTGAGCTTGCCGACGAGGGCGTACTTGAGGAAATAATTAAATATGCAGAGGAATTCGGACTTGACAAGCTCAATGTCTGGAATGATTTTAAGACCTCAAGCCAGGAAAAGAATGCTCTTGCCGGAATGAAAGGCACAAAGCCGCAGAATGCGTCGGATTTTGCAAAAAAGCTTGAAGAACGTGCCGTTGTGCGCGTTATATGCGGCAGTGAAGCGGCAAAAATAAAGCCAATGCTTGACAAATACGGTGAAATCGCCGGATTGTCGGCGCTTATATCCGAAATCAATGCATTGAACGACAGACAGCAGTATAGTGTATATGCTGCCGCCGCACGTTCGGGGGCATATTTGTACAGTACGTTAAGGACCGATATTTCATCAGCCCTGTCGGAAGCTAAAAGACAATCCGGCTCAACCTCGTCCTCTGTAGGCGGAGGCGGCGGAGGCGGCTCGATTTCATCGGGCAGCAAAGGCAGCGTGTCGGTCATTTCGCCGGTAAGCGGAGCTGTATCGGAGAGTACAGCGCAGACGGCAAAAGTACCGTTTACCGATTTGGAGAACTGTGACTGGGCAAGAGAGGCAATCGAGGCATTATATAAAAAGAATATTGTTTCGGGACGTTCCGAGAACAGCTTTGTTCCGAATGACAGTGTCACCCGTGAGGAATTTCTCACAATGCTTATGAATGCGCTGAGCTTAAACGACTTGTCTGCCGAATGTGATTTTGCGGATGCGTCAAAAGACCGCTGGAGCTATAAAACAATTGCATCTGCCGCCAAATACGGTATTTTGCAGGGGTATAACGGATACTGTAATCCGTCGGATAAAATCACAAGACAGGATTTGACGGCTATGGCATACCGTGCTCTTAAGGTTTCCGATATAAAACTTGCTCAAACGAGAGATTACGTGTATTTCAGTGATAATTACGAAATAGCCGATTACGCAGCGGAGGCGGTGGAAATCATGTATAGGTCGGGCGTGATAAACGGCATGACCGAAAGCGAGTTTGTGCCGAACGAAGCGGCAACAAGAGCGCAGAGTGCAAAGATTATTTATGAGATAATCAAGAACAGATAAAATGTATGGCAGGAGGAATAACAGGATGAAAAACAGGCTTATCTCATTGCTGATAGGCGGAATTTTATGTCTGTCCGTGTTTAATGCATATGCCGCGTCGGAAACAAAGAAATTTGCGGACGAGTCGGGACTGGTAAGCGGACTGGGAATAATGCCGCCGTATGAGGACGGTACATTCGGCGCCGAGGACGCTATGACGCGCGGTGAATTTGCGGGAATTATATACAGACTGATGAAGCTCAATTCGGTTTCGGACAGTAGCCGATATACCGACATTGCGGATAATGCATATAAAAATGAAATCAATGTCTTGACGGAGCTGGGAATATTCAACGGTACATCGGAGGATAAATTCAGTCCCGATGAAAGAATTTCGGGTGCGGGAGCGGTGAAAACCGTGCTGCTTGCCATGAATTACAAGCCGTACAGCAATGAATATCCGTCAGGCTATCTTATGACGGCTTCAACACTCGGATTTACGGACGAAATCGAATATGTGGGCGAATCGGGGTATATAACGCGTGCGGAGCTGGCAAAGCTTATATATAACGGCTTGACATGCAGCTACGGGACTGTATATAATAAAGGGTATCAGTCATATGAAAAAACAGATTCGACAGTGCTTGAGCGTGAATATAATATAGCTCTGATTGACGGAATAGTTGAAAGGAACGATATAACCGGTTTGTACACAGAGGGCGGACTGGGAGAAAATCTTATTAAAATAGGCGATGTGACGGTATCTGCTCCGCAGTGCCGCGATATGATAGGACAAAGGGTAAGGCTTTATTATGATAAAGAGGAAATGACAGCTATCTATGCCGACAACACCAAAAATGAAATTTTAAACATTTTTTCGGAGGATGCGGATTACAGGAACGGTGAATTGTCATATTATTCGGGAAACAGCGAAAAAAAGCTTAAGCTCGATAAGGAGTATATCTGTATTTACAATTTCAGCCCTGTCGGTTTTTTAACCGAAAGCTATATGCCTAAGAACGGGACAATAGAGCTTATTGACAATGACCGAGACGGTAAATATGACGTTGTAAGGGTTATGGATTATACCTCATACCGTGTAAGCTCGTCAGATGAAAACAGGATATATTTCCGTAATTCCGGCGGAAAATACCTGGATATTGAAAATAAGAACATTATTAACGGCGGCAGCGGAGCTGTAAGCTTTGCCGAAAATGATGTAATAAGCTATATTTCAAACGGCGATACGGTGTTTGTTATAAAATCAAACAATACGGTAAAGGGTAAGGTTTCAAGCGTATCCGAGCGCGGCGGCAGACATTATGTAACAATAGACGGAACCGAATACCTGATTGTAAATGACGGAAGCTTTGATTACAGCGCAGGGACAGACGCGGAATTTTATCTGGACTTTATGGGCGGCATTGCGGATATTAAGGATAACGGAACAAATCTTTCCGTAGGTTATCTGCGGAGGATATATTATGAGCAGGCGGATAACATGCTTCATGCGCTTATATATGTAAGCGGAAATTCATCTGTTCAGTATCCGATTGCGGCACAGTACAGTCTTGACGGTAAATCGGTAAAAACTGCCGGTCTGAATCCGGACAGCGCAGCTTCGGAAAAGCTGCCGCCGGCAAATCAGCTTGTACGTTTTAAGCTGAATAATAAAAATGAAATATCCGTGATAGACACGGCGCAAAAGGGAACCGGCAGCGGTGACGACAGACTGAAGCTGGTTTATGACGGAACGGCGCAGTTCAAAAGCGGCAGCGGCAATTTCGGCGGTAAGGTGTTTGCGAATAACTCCACCAAGCTGATAGATGTTTCCGGCAACAGAACGGTTTTCAGCACAAAGGCATACTCAACACTGCAGAACGACAGTATATATACAATAAAAGCATATGCTCTTTCCGACGACACGCTTATGTCAAAATACATATTGACGTATAATGCCGGCAGCGGTGACTCAATATCGAATGACACGAGGATAGCGGTTGTAAAGGACATGGGCAAAGCGATTAATAATGATGATTTGGAAGCGGATAATATTGTTATTCTGGACGATAACACTGAAAAAAGCTTTTTCATCTCGGATAAATGCGAGGTCGAAAACGGTAAAACGGAAGAAATAGAGCCCGGAGATGTTGTGAGATACGCTACTGACGAAAACGGTGAAATATCAAGAATAATTCTGTATCTGCACGGAAAAACGGGAACTGTCACAGGCAAGAATCCGAGCGGAGATTTTATCAGCCATTTCCGTACATTGTACGGTACGGTAAGCCGAAAGAACGACGGCATTATCCTGATAAAAAATGATGCTTTGGAGGAGGCGCATCTGGCGCAGAGCTTCAGGATTTATTCGGTCGATTTATCGGGCAGAAAGCCGAAGGTATCGATAGGCAGCGTATCCGATATTTATTCCGAGGAGGAAAAGGGCAGCGAAGCAAGCCGTGTGTTTATACAGACGCGCTACGGAGATCCGAACACAATGGTAATATACAATAATTAACCGTATTGTCGGAAGAAAGGGTGAGGCAAAATATGAGTATGAAAAAAATTACGGCATTTCTGCTTTGTGCGGTAATGTCGCTGTCATCGGCAGTTCCGATATTTGCGGAGGAAATTACTGAGGAAGAACCTAAAAGCGTAGTGTTACATGAGGAATTTTCGGATTTCGGGGGCGGAATACCGTCGGGCTTTAAATCGGGTGCGGCAAATCTTACTGCCGAGGACGGCGCCGTACACATCGGCAAAGGGCAAAACCTTGTAAAGGAGCTTGACAATACGCTTTCCGGACGCGTCGGAATAAGCGCAAGGGTAAAATTTCATTATACTAACGGAGAGGGCTTTTTGTTCACCGTAAGCGACGGAAAAAACGAATACAAGGGTGTTCAGGCAACGCCGAAAGGAAATGTGCGCATATTCAACGGCAAAAAAGACTGGGCGGCGGATACCGCAGAGCCGTATAAAGCACAGCAATGGTATGATTTAAGGGTTTTGTATGATTTGACCGGACAGACGGTATCGCTCTATATTGACGGCAGGGCAATAATAGAAGACCTGCGGACCGCAATGCAGCTTGATGAAATTAATTCGGTAGCGTTCAAGTGTACATCGGGCGGCATGGACATAGATAACGTGGAAATTGCGTCTTACGGCAACGGAATATCGGAGGTTTATACATACAACGATACTTTTCTTATGGCAGAGTCGTCAAAGGCAAAATACAAGGATAATATAATGCAGCTTTCAATGCTTGATCCGTCGGTAAAGTGCTTTGAAAGGGACGGAGCGTTTTATGTGCCGTTAAGCTTTCTGCTTGAAGCATATGAGATAAGCTCAACCTTGAACACACAGGATAAGAGCGTTGTATTCAACGTAAATGATGATAAGTACCGCATATATGAAAGCGGAAGCACGTACATGAAAAACAGCGGTGAATGCCGTGCAAAATATGACACTGTCTCGATAAACGGTGTGCTGTATATTCCTGTTGAAACGGCAAAGACGATTTTCGGCAAGTCTGTACTGTATTCGGGGAAAATTGCTGTTTTGAGCGACAGCGCCGCAGCTTTGTCAAAGTATGCGGGAGTGATTAAAAATGCGGAGATTCAGCTCAGCGGCAGCGGCGAAAGTGCAAAAGAGGATATGCTTGATTTCAGTAAGGCGGAAAGCATATTCCCTGATGATATATTAAACAAGCTGACGCTTTCGGGAAACGGCGTTGAAAAAGAGCTGGTTGAAGTAAATGATGAAAATGTAAGCTTTAAACAGGCATTGGCAATCGAAACGCTGACCACTCCCCAAAACTACTGGGACAGCAAGATATATTATAACGTAGACGATAAGGATATAAGCAGAGGCGATATATGCCTTATAAGCTTTTATGCACGGACAATAAGCTCTGCCGACGAAAGTACAAACGCACAGACGGAGGTCATTTTTGAGCAGCAGGCTTCCCCGTGGGGAAAGCTTGCGGTATCGGCAATGGCAATGGACGGTCGATGGCGCAAATATTATACATCATTTATATCGACATCGGAATGTCCGGCAGGAACGGAGCAGTTTAATCTTCGTCTCGGCTATAAGCCGCAGCGGTTTGAGATTGCTGATGTAAAGATGTATAATTTCAAGAATAATTATAAGATCAGTGATATGCCCATAACTGCATTGCAGTATGACGGAATTGAAGACGATGCGCAGTGGAGAAAGGACGCTGTTTCAAATATTGCGAAAAACAGGATAAGCAAGCTTGATGTAAGCGTTGTTGACGAAAACGGAAATCCCGTGTCGGGTGCAAGGGTGAACGTAAAGGAAACAAAGGCGGATTTCAGATGGGGAACCTCCGTAAGTCAGTGGCTGGTGACGGGACAAAACAACCTTTCTACGGAAAAGAGCAAAAGGGACGTTGAAATGTATCGGAAAACGCTGCTTGATTACTTTAATCTTGCGGTGCCGGAAAATGCGCTTAAATGGACGCTGTGGGAGGACGGCAGAAAAGAAAACAGCCGTATGTGTGTGAATTGGCTGAAGGATCATGGTATTGAAGTAAAGGGTCATGCACTGTACTGGGATAATTCCACTTATTCACCGCAGAAGTACAGGGCGCTTGAGTACAGCGATCCTGCAGCATACAATGAAATTGTATTGCAGCATATAAAGGATATGGCGGGAGAATTCAAAGATGAGATAAAGCTCTGGGACGGACTTAACGAGTGTACGTTAAACAGATGCATACTGGATCAGCTCGGAGAGGGTGTGATTAAGGAATGGTTTGCTGCGGCAAAAGAAGCAAATCCCGATTCCGAGGTATACATAAACGAAGCGTCGCTTGTAGGTGTGGAAAACGACCAGCAAAGAGCTTTTTCGAGAATACTTCAGGATATGGTGAAAAATAACGTTGATTTTGACGGTGTAGGCTTGCAGGGACATTTCGGCTCGGCAGCGGCCGGACCGGAAGCATTTTTAAAGCAGCTTGAGCATTTTGCGAATGTAAGCGGCGGCAAAAGACTTATGGTAACGGAATACGATATGATTTCGCCCGACGAGGCAATTCAGTCCGATTTCTTAAGAGATTTAATGCTTGTCTGCTATTCAAATGCAAATACCGACGGATTTATCATGTGGGGACACTGGGATTCGGATCACTGGCGCAGAAATGCACCGACCTTCCGTGCGGACTGGTCAATAAAGCCTGCCGGGCAGACGTGGTACAGATTATCAAAATATGTCTGGAATACGAATGTGGAGGGCAGGTCGGATAACAGCGGAGCCTACAGTACCGACGCATATCACGGCGAATATGAAATAACCGCCGAAAAGGACGGAAAAACAGGAAAAGCAACGGCAAAAATTACAGAGGACGGAAAAATAACGGTAACATTGAAATAAAGAAAGAAGGTTATGAAATGAAGAAAAGAATTTTAGCGGCGGCAGCACTGGTTATGGCGGCGGCATTTGCGGTATCGGGCTGCGGAAAGGAAAGCGGCACAAAGGAAAAGCTTTCGGTAAGCATTTTTGACAGAGGAACGGTACCTGCAGCCGAGGGCAGCTATGAAGAAAACAGATGGACAAAATGGATAAACGAAAATTCGGATTTTGAAATCACATGGGTGCCGGTTCCGAGAAACGAAGTCCGCCAGAAATTCAATATGCTGATTGCGGCAGGCGACGCTCCCGACCTTATGTGGGACTATGACAGAGATTATATTGCTCAGCTTGTCGCACAGGACGCTATAATGCCGATAGACGATATACTGGAAAATAACAGTACGGTATACAAAAAATACCTTGAGGAGCATCCCGAGCTTAAGCCGTATATCACATTTGATAAAAAGACATATGCGGTATCGTCAAAGCGTGCGAACACGGCAAATTTCGGCGTATGGATAAGACAGGACTGGCTGGATAAGCTGGGACTCAAAACCCCTAAAACAGATGAAGAGCTTTTGAATGTTGCAAGAGCCTTCCGTGACGGCGATCCGGACGGCAACGGAGTAAAGGACACAATTCCGTTTGCATTGAGCGGAAATGACCTTATAGCGAATTTCTTTAAAACGTCGAAAAACTCGTGGTATATAAAGGACGGAAAAATGGTTTACGGCTGTCTTATGGACAACTATAAGGATATGCTGCAATTCCGTCAGACCGCATATAAGGAGGGACTTATAGATCCCGAATTTATCACCGATACCAACAATCAGCGTCAGCAGCAGCTTGTGACTACGGGCAAGGCGGGAATATACCTTGCAGCATGGGACATTCAGAATATTTATACCACGCTTATTCAGAACGATCCCAACGCAAAGCTTGTACCGCTTGAAGCAATTTCGACAAAGTACGGTCAGTCGGGATATTACCAGGAGCCGCCGGCAAACAGATATGTTGTGTTCAACAAGAATATCAAAAATCCCGAAGCTGCAATGAAATTCCTTGACTGGATGCTTGATAAGGGCTGGTTTACAATAACAAACGGTATAGAAAATGAAAACTTCAGGTATGAGGACGGAATACCGTTTCCCATTGATGCGGAAAAGAATAAGAGCGAGCTGAACTATGCAAACGAATATGCGGTTGTTTCTCAGGAGGTTATATATGCCGATAAGTTTGAGGAGCGCGAAACGGGCAGTCAGTACGACAAGCAGTATGCAAAGATTAAAAAAGATGCGCTTGATACGGCAATTATGCACCCGTATGTACGTGATATTCCGTACAATCCGTCATTTGCGGAATTCAGCAGCCTGCAATCGGAGCTGGATCCGTTAATTGATACCATAGTTACAAATGTGACAATAGGCAAGGACGGAATGACTCCGGAGGCAGCGGCGGAAAGAATAAAGAATGAATATGAACGCCGCGGCGGCGACCATGTGCAGGAGCTTGCGCAGCAGTGGTATGAGGAAAATAAGGCTTCGTTTAATGATTAAAGAGAGGATTGTCTGATTTATTATGAGAAGATGGATATTCCGGCTGAGACAAAGGAAAATATTTTTCAGACTGTTTATAGTTTATACAACGGTTCTTTTTGCACTGATTGTTCTGTCGATAACGTTAATAGGCAGAATATATCTCAATGCGCTTATGGACGAGACGGATAAAACATATCTGAGTACGCTGAACAATGCGAAAAGCGAGAGCGTGTCAAGCATAGACAACGCTGATCGGGACGCAATTCAGCTTTTGAGCAATAATGCCGTAATATCCTTCTTTTCGGATTTTTATGACAATCCCACAGAGCAAAGAATCAGTCGCTATAATGCAATAAATGAGCTTAAAAGCACACGCATCAATTCTCAGGTTATTGATACGCTGGCTCTTTATCCGTTAAACAAGGATTACATTATCACGGACACGGCAGGCTACACGCGGCAGGAATATGCTTCGGTAAACAGTGCGTGCGAGGATATTATAAAGTGGGCGTCAGATAACGGTATCAAGAAATTTGCGGGGGTTACGGGCGGAGGAAATACGGTTTATATAGTAAGAGCATATCCGACAAATACAACGGAAAAGAATATAACGGGATATTTGCTTATGGAGCTTAACAAAAACTATATATACCGTCTGTTTAAGGAAAAATTGCCTGACGAGGCTGCAGGCTGTATTTTGAATGATGACGGCGGCATAATTGCAGGAAGCATCGGCAGCGATGTGAATATAAAAGAGTTTTTGACGGAGACCGAAAACAAAGCCGAAAAGGATATTTCGATTGACGGCAGAAACTTTGCCGTTTTCCGCGATAATGCGGGGATTGTGCCGTGGGAATATATAATGCTTTTAGACACGGAAACGCAGAATGCGGTAATGCGGACGCTGATTATTACAGCAATACTTATAGGAATGTGCATGTTTGTGTTCGGTGCGTTTGTGGTGTATTATGCGAGCAAGATTACCTGTAATCCGATTGATGAGTTTTTTGAACGTACAGCGAAAAAAATCCATGAAACGGGAAAGAGCGGCGGTCTTTCGCAGGGACGGTATTCCTATGAAACTATTGAGCTTATCATGAATAAAATTCTGATTGAGGATCAGAAAATGCGTGATGAAATAAGACAAACAATACCGGCAAGAAAATGGAATCTTATGCTGAAAATACTTTCGGGAGAGGTTGAAGATTTTTCGGAGATTTCAGCTGCGGCAAAGCTGCTTGAAATAAAGCTGTATGACGGCAGCTATGCGGTGATGATTGCGGAGCTTGCCGATAATGAGGATAGCGACGATTTTGCGATTTGCGCACCTATGCTTTGCAAGAGGATTGAATCCCAGGACGGCTGCATGGCGGTTGTTACGCTCGGAAACAGGATTGTAGCCTTTATGAGCAGTATTATGAGCGGTGATGAATTAATCGGTCAGATACGCTCTCTTACGCTCAAATTGTCACAGACGGCAGAGGATATGTACGAAAAACGGGTGATAGCAGGTGTGAGCGAGGTGTTTTGCGAGTTGCCGAGGGCAAAGCAGGCATATGAGCAGGCTTTAAGATGTATTGACTTTGAGGCGGCGGCGTCCGACGGACTTATACTGTATCGGGATATAATGGAGTACAACGAGGAGGAATTTTTTGCGCTTGTAAAACGGGCTTCCAAAATCAGCGAGTCGATTAAAAACCGCGATGAAGCGGCGGCGGAAAGCTTTATAAATAATGTATTTGAGCTTATAAAAGCAAAGCATTTCCCGAAACGGCAAATCAGGTATATCGTCGATATTATACGCTATGAAATACTTGAAACCACAAAAGGCCTTGTAAGCATGCCGCAAGAGGATATAAGAAAAATATGCTCCGAGGAAACAGTATACAGCGGAGATATAAACAGGATACGCGCAGGAGTGCTGTCAGAGGTTGTAAGTGTTATACGGTATGTTAAGGATAAGGTGGACGATATGCCCTCCAATACAACAATACAGCGTATTGTTCAGTATATAAACGAGAACTACCGCAGCAGCGATATGTCGATTACGGAGCTGAGCAAAAGCATGAATATAAGCTCTACCTATATCACAAACAGCTTTAAGAAATTTGAAGGCATGAGCTTTTACGAATATCTGACTCAGCTGAGAATGAACGAAGCGGGACGGCTTCTTTTGCAGAGCGGAAAAAAGATATATGAAGTGGCGGAGGAGGTAGGATATACCAGCTCGCAGAGCTTTATAAGAGCATTTAAGAAATATTACGGCGTCACACCCGAGAAATTCCGTCTTAATAAGGGTGAATAGAAATGTGTGGCAGAAAGGAAACAAAAATGAAAATGGGATATTCGGCTAAGGAAAGGTGCGTTTCGGTATTTTTGGGGATTTTCTTCCTTATATGCGCAGCGATAACCATTTTTCCGGTATTGTCCGTTGTGGCTCAGTCGTTGAGCAGCAGCAGGGCGTTAAGTACGGGTGAGGTGGGATTGCTGCCTGTTGAAACAACGCTTGACGCATATAAAAATCTTGTCAGGGACGGTCAGATTTTCCGTTCAATTTACAATACCGTTATAATCACTGTAGTGGGTGTGGTTTTAAATATGCTGTTTACGATATGTGCGGCATATCCGCTGTCAAAAAAGAATCTTGACGGCAGCAAGGTAATTCTTATGCTTATTACATTTACAATGATGTTTAACGGAGGAATGATACCTACATTTATTCTTGTAAAAAAGCTTCATCTTATAAATACCTATTCATCGCTCTGGTGTCTGGGACTTATAAGCACTTATAACATGTTTGTTATGCGGACGTTTTTCGAGGGTATTCCGGCAAGTCTGGAGGAATCGGCAGCGATTGACGGCGCAAACGATATTGTTATACTTATAAAGATTGTTTTGCCTATTTCAATGCCCGTTATTGCAACGCTTACCTTGTTTTATGCCGTAGGCTGGTGGAATACATACTTTAATGCGGTTATTTATATAAGCAGCAGTGCAAAGGCTCCTCTGATGGTTAAGCTGAAGCAGATGATTGATAACGTTTCGCAGGAGCTTCTCGCAACAACATCGGGAAGCGAGGGGGTACGTTCGGATCAGATAACTCCGCAGGGAATGCAGGCTGCGGCGATAATCACATCGACAATACCGATTTTGTGCGTATATCCGTTCCTGCAAAAATATTTTGTAAAGGGCGTAATGATAGGCTCTATAAAGGGATGATTATATGAAGAAACAAGTTATATATGATGAAAAAGAAAGACTTGCGGCAGAGAAAGTCAGATCGCACGGATACCATACAAGGCTGAAGGACGGAACAGTGCATCCCTTCAGAGAAAGTATTGAATATGCGGTGCGGCTGTTTGACTGCGGCAAGGATATTGAAAGAGCGCTGAAAATCACGGAAAGAGTTATTGAAAAGCAGGAAAAGAATGAAAACAGCCCGTTTTTCGGACTGTGGTCATATTATCTTGAAGAACCGCTTGAAAAAATGTCTCCTCCGGATTTTAACTGGGCGGATTTTATAGGCAAGCAGCTGCTGGTGATTTACATTGATTATGCAAAATATCTCAGTGAAGCCTTAAAGGAGAAAATAAGGCAATCGCTTTTGGCTGCATGCAAATGTATTATGAAACGCAATGTACGCGTAGGATATACGAATGTTGCGGTTATGGACAGCTTTTTGTGTGCGGCGGCAGGTGAACTGCTTGAAAGCAAGGAATTGCTTGAATACGGAGTGCAAAAGCTCAGAAGGGTTCTTGAATTTACGCGTTCGGACGGAAATATAGGCGAATATAACAGCCCCGTATACACCATAGTTGCAATGGGGGATATAAACTGGCTGCTGCGATATGTCAAAAATGACGGTATACGAAAGGACGCCGAAATATTTTACGGCTATCTGTGGGAAAGCTTTGCCGTAAGCTATCACTTCAAAACAGGCGAGCTGAGCGGTCCGCAGTCAAGAAACTACACCGATTTTCTTACGGACGAGCAGAAAAGCATAATTCTATGTGCGGCTGGAATTGAAAAATATGAAGCCGATGTCCCCGAACGTGACAGACTGTATGTTCCCGATAAATTAAGGGATTATTTTACCAAACCGCACGAAAGCTATGAAATTACGCGGATTTCAAACGGTTCATGCTATCCGTGCTTTGCAAATACAAAGGTTGCGGCTTCGTATATTTGTGAAAAATTCGGCATGGGAAGCTTTAATCACGATGAGATGTGGAATCAGACCAGACCGTTTCTCGGCTTTTTCGGAGATGAAGACAATAAGTTTGCTTTTAAAATACAGGTACTTCATGACGGATATGATTTTTCCGATGCGGAAATTCATACCGCGCAGTATTACGGCACGGCGGCAGGGATAGTGAATTTTGCATGCGACCGCGGTGATACGCATATATGCCTTGATTTCATACAGAACAAAACTATAACGGCACGTGATTTAAGAGTGCGGTTTAAAATCAGCGGAAATACAAAAAAGCTTAAAACGGAAAATAACGGCAGTGAATTATGCGCGGAATATTGCGGAACGAGTTTGCGGTTTGCTTATGCGGAAGCCGTATTTGACGGTGAAAAGGTCAGGACGGAGCTTTTAAAAACGGATAATGAGCTGTGTTTTGATATGGTGCTGTACTGCGGAGAGGAAAGGGAAATTACGTTTGATTTTCCGTATGAAAAATACTGCGCCTTTGTGACTGATATAAACAATGATGAAAAGGCGGAGGCAAAATGCCGTGCTTCCGACGGAAGAATAAGGCTTGACTATAAAAACCTCAGTGTGGAAACACAGGCAAATTCCGTTCCGTTTACCATGCTTAACGTAAATGATAAAATTCTGATAGACGGAGCAGATATAGAGGAGCTGGCGGTGAATAAGCTTTAAGGATAAATATTTTTTTTCCGTATGCCCTTGACTTATCCGGTAAATAAGTATATCATATTCGTATGAGGTGGTATAAGTGGCGAACAGTATTTTGGAATTGCTGGATACGCTGCCTGTGTGTCTTATAGGTATAAGTGAGCATAATCAGGAACCGATAAAAAGGCCGGGCGGCTATCCGTCATGTCAGTTTTCACTGTGTACGGGCGGAGAAGGCATATTTGTTGACGAAAAAGGAAAGAAGCATGTTATAAACAAGGGCGGAGCATTTATGTTCCGTGCCAATGCTCCGCATGAGTATTATCCGATTTCGGGTGCGTGGCAGATATATTTTATGGTGTTCAACGGTGCGGAAACCGATAAAATTCTCGATTACCTCGGCTTTGGTGAGACTGATGTCATGAATATACCCTCCGAAGCGGAATACAATGAAATTCTTGAGGAAATCAATAAAATGTATACCGTAAACTACACCCTTAACGATAATCGGTTTAAGCTTACCTCGGCTATGATGTACAGCCTTATTGTGCGTGTATCGGATTTTCTGACAAATCTCACCGCAAGAGAATTCAACAAAAAAGAAATGCGTCTTGAGCCGGTGCTTCAAATGATGAATATACATATAAGCGAGAATATCGGTCTGCCGGAAATGGCGAAATGTATCAATGTTTCGGAAAATCAGCTCGGCAGGCTGTTTAATGACGCTTACGGGATGTCGCCCATGACGGTGCTTAAAAATATGCGCATGGAGCTGGCGAAGCATTTGATTGCGTGGTATCCGTCAAGAAAAATAAAGGATATTGCGGCAACCGTAGGCTATAAGGATTCAAGTTATTTTTGCTCTGTGTTTAAGCGCGAATTTAAGATGTCACCCGAGGAATACCGTAAAAAAGAACAGGGCGTGTAGGAAAATGATTTCATTTTACCGCATGCCCTATATTTCAATACGGTATTTTTTTCTGTAGTCCTTGGGCGGCATATGTTCTTTGAGTTTAAAAATTCTGGAAAAATAAAACTCATTTTCATATCCGGATAATGCCGCTATATCGTACATGGGAAGCTGTGTCGAAACCAAAAGCTCCTTAGCCTTTCCGAGACGGATTTGCGTCAGCTTATCCGAAACCGACATGCCCGTTTCGGCAGTGAAGTTCCGGGACAGTGTGCGGTAGCTTGTGTTCATAGCGGCTGCAATATCCGAAAATCTGATTTTTTCTTTGTAATATTCTTCAAGATAAAGTATTACCTGAGCGGCAAAGGTGTATTTCGCCGGGGCAATTTCCGCTTTTTCCGTGCTGAGCATTTCGTAAATATGCATGAGCCATGCGGTAAACTCGGCTTGTATGCTCGTTATTCCGCCCGATAAATCAAGCTTTTCAATGTTGGACTTAAACGGCATTGCATAAGGCGCCGATAATGTTTTTACAACAGAATCGGACTCATCCGCATCCAGACGGAAACGAATACATATACCGTCATCACCGCAGCCGTTGTTGCGGTGGGAATGAGCGGCACCGGGAGGAATTATGTAGGAATATCCTGCGTTAATAAGAAATTCTTTCCCCTTTATTGTGGTATATAAAGAGCCTTTTGATACATAATTAAATTCAAACCACGGGTGATAGTGTGAAGCAATAACCCAGTTTTTTGAGTGATTTGCGCGTGCGGAATAGTTAAACTGAATTTTAATCCCGTTAAATTCAAAATCCCGCATTAAAATAACACTGAGT